>CAYSXV010000026.1:0-15370 GCA_964435215.1 uncultured Candidatus Peribacteria bacterium
ATGATAAAATATGAATTTGTAGATACTAGACAGCATAATTCTGAATGATTTTTATTATTCCGTTATAAAGTTAAGTCATGAGATACTCCAATAAAGATCAGTAATATATTTGATCAACGAGATAAAGAAAATGGTGAGCAATACAGAAATACATGAGATTTAAATATAGTGAAACGTGATTGAAAAGAAGTCATAAACATAAAAGAGTGAGACATCGTGTATGTAAAAGTAAAAACAAATAAATAATATCAAAAAATTATTCTAAATTTGACAATATTGTAAATATATATATAATTAAAACTAACGTGTAATATTTATTATATAAATATATTCAAATGGTAGAAGTATTAAATTCCAATGAAAGTGCTTTAGATAAAGAAGTCGAAGAAGCAATTTCTGGTTTTAAGCAAGAAGAAGCTGTTTTAGAAGAAGATGTAGCAAATAGTCAAAATCCAGAGAAAATAAAAAAAGTAGAAAAATTACCCAACGGTAAAGTTATATTTCCTTATGAATCTAATGAACATGAATGTAGTCTTATTTTGGAAAGGAAAGGTAATCGTGTTTTTGTAAAACTCGAATCAATACCGACATATATGTGAAATCCAATGACAAACGAATATGATGACAAAGCTCAGAATCACCAAAAAAAAGACAACAAAGAGAAAGCTAATCTATTGAAAAATTGAGCAAACTTTGAAGTTACTTCTTCAAAAGATTTTTTAATTAATTTATGAAATGTATTAAATATAGCAATTAGTTCCAGTAGAATATCAGCTACAAAAAAGTGAGAACAAGCATATGATTTACTATTCCCCAAAGAAAAATAATTAATTCTTCAATCATATTACAAACTCTCATTTCAATGGGAGTTTTTTTTCTTTTACCAAAGCTATTACTTCCTCCAAGCTTCAAGTGAAATGTTGTTCAAATAATTTACTTATTTCTCTAGCAATGCTTATCTGTCATTCAAATTTCAAACTTTCTAATTCTTTTAATAATTTTTCGATTCTATGAACAGATTCATAAAAAAATACTGGTATCTTAGATTCTAAAATTCATTTTAATGCTGTCTGTCTTCACTTTTTTTGAGGTAAAAATCATAGATAAATAAATTCTGAACTATCAAATCATGCTCATACTAGAGCAGGGACAAGTGCATTGGCTCATGGTAAAATAGAGTAGGGTATTGAGTTTTCATTACATAATTTTATCATACTTTTTCAAGGATCAGATAATCACGGTGTTCAAGCTTCACTTACAAGTCAGACATTATTTTCTTTTAAAATATTTAGATAATGATTAAATTTTGATTGAGTGGTGAAACTAGTTAAAGATAAAAATTGCTTATCCTTATAATCTATTTCATACATAGCCAGAAGTTTCATAGTTGTCCTAGTATCTTCACATATTAGATATTTAAGCTCTTTAAATAAATTTAAGGCACGAACTGTAATATCATCCTTATTTCATATCGGTGTAGGTATAAAATACAACATATATCAAAAAAAAATAATAAAAATCTGATTGAAATATAAAATTTTATGTATAAAACACAAGCACTATTTTTTTATAATAGCATTTGATATCAAGATGGAACAGCTGAAAGACAAATTCAAAAAACTCCTTAAACAAGAAAAAATAACTAGACAAGATATAATACCTATAAAACATTATGCTGATAAATGCAATCCTCAAGTAAGCAATAAATTAGCACATATATTGGAAGATACTCATCATGAAATAAATGAAGATAAAGTAAAAAAATTAAATAAGTTATATAAAGATTTAATAAAATAATCTTGAAACAAAACTAGATTTTCTTAAATACAATAAGCTAATGAGCCACTGAAATATATTCAAAATGTGGTAAGGGAAGCGTAGATTTCACTGTTTAAGTGGAACTGCCGTCAGCTAAAACTAGATTATATTTAGTGATGCTTGGACGGCTTTTTTAATAATTGACATTACTTTATAATTTCATATATTCATAAAAACAAATATTTAAATATATGAACCACATAGACAAAACAAAAAAACAACTAGGAAAAAACTCTAAAAAAATCCTAGTAAAGGAAACTATGAACCACATAGACGAAGCAAAGGAACAGTTGGGAAAAAACTTAAAAAGAATCCTAGCAAAGAAAAGAGTCTTAAAGTCTGAAGTAATGAGTTTAAAACAACAGGCAAGTGCTTTAGCGGACTACGACGAAAAATTCAATCCATTATTTAGTAAAATAACTACCCAAGTTAATGGAATGAAGGGCGAACTCAATACAGAAAGGCGAAATAAACTTGAAGCAATAAGGAAAGAATATTTCGAACAAGCTAATTAATTACAATTTATTAAGAGGTATCGGATTTTATCCGATCCTTTTTTTACGCAAAATTATAAATCAAAATAATAGCAATCACTATCCAAGCAAATATAATAAGCCAAAACCAAGTAAGAAATTTTCATTTAATGGTTTTATGACGAAAAAATTGCATTCATACAAGGGCTCATATCATACCTCATATACCAGTACAAATCAATAAGTTTTTTTCACTAATTCTTCGTTTTGCATTATTTGCTTTCCATTTATCTATTCATCGAATAATAAAAGTCGCAATATTTATGATTACAAAATACCAAATTAAAATCTGATTCATTTATATATATTAATTATAAAACTATGTTTTTTGTATCTTTAATTATATATCTTTCAAGTAATTTTTTAAATAAAAAAAGTCGCAGATAAAAACCTACGACCTTTTGCCTCAATAAAGAGAATTAATTACCTAAATAACTCCAACTTCCATCGACGTTTTTACGTAAACGGTCACCGGGCTGTAGTGTATTGATTCGGACTAAGCCATACTTTGTGGATAATTGTTTAAAATCATCCAAAGTTTTGGCGTTCCTAATACGGTGTTTAAAGCCGCGTTTATCAATACGATAAGCTGTGAGATTTAAATGCGATCTTCCAGCCATTTCCCAAACTTGTTCGTAAGTTGCTCCGTGATGCATAGGGCCTTCGCCTTCAGAGAGAATATATAGCTCCTCACCAAGAAACATTGAACCATTAATTGGGGATACTATACCATTCATGCACCTCACAAAATACATCTTAGACACCCCACCCTTTGGAGTAATTCTTACTAAGAGTTGATTTTTACTCAAGACTCCATCAAGAGTATCGGCCTTTTTAGTTAAAACCTTGACAGTATCGCCAGCTTTGACAATAAAGTACTCGATTTTTCCTTCTTTAACTCCAAGGTAGTCAAGAATCCGAGTTCCAAGATTACTCCTGTATAAAAGCTTATTTCCTTCAACAATTGAAGGAGCCGCAGATACAGAATCAATCAAGGAAACGGTACTAGTATCCCACTGGTATTGTACCGGTAAGTCCAATACAGGATCGGGGAGTTTTTCCTTATTACAAGATGCACTTAAAATGGCTATAATAGCCAAAAGGATCACAAAAAGATTTTTCATATTTGTTTTTATTTTATTTGTTTGTGATATAGTTTATATTTATTTATAATAAGAAGTCAATGGCATATATATTTGATTATTTATTAAAATCTAGAAATTCCTATAGATAAAAAAATGGAGGTAAAAACCTCCATTTTTAAGAATCATTTTATTGGCATAATCTGAAATTTTATTTCACACGATTTGCCTTTAGTATTCTTATCGACAGTACCTAAATAAGTACTACCGACAAGAAATTCTTGATCAATCCAATCGCTCCACTTGGGTATTCTTACCACCAAATCTTCATGATAAAACCCATACTTAAATTCACGAGATCTCATTGAAATCACTACTATCTTTGTTGTAGTCTGTAAAGGTTCCTTCCCTTGTTCTCTCTTGATAAAAGGCATATCAATCAATACTGGTAAATGTTTTTTCAAATCAACAATATGGCTCTTCAAGATTATATCGCCCTCTTTAAATTCTTTCGGGACTCTTTCTTTGGTCTGTCTTACATGAGGGCTATGGATAGGTTCCTGTCCCAATCCTCGAGTTTCCAACTCCAGGATCATTTTCTGAAGTTGATCATAATCCCGGACATTTTTAGTAGCAGCAAATACTGCATCATACGATATGTCCTTTTTTTTGTCATTGGGCTTTTGTTCAACTACTTCTATGTCATCGCTGATCTTGACAATAAATTCTATGAAATCTGGTTCATTGTAAAGGAGATCATAAATTTCATCATAAAGATTGATTACGGAAGCATACGTCTCAGCCTCTCTCGAGGTCAGAATCATTTCACATAGTTTACTGACTTCATCTGTTTTCCAACGAAATGTAGATCCGTCATCATTATACCACAGGTAATCAGTATTGAATAATCCTGCTCCATAAGCTTTTGCCTCCTTGGTAAATTCCTTACCAGTTCCTAGCATAATCTTGGAAAATCCTGTGAAGGAAACATTGTGTGGAATCCCCTTGTTTTTACGTACTGATGTTTCATCGGCATCATCAACTAGTGATTTTAATACCGTATACAGAGCTCTACGAGTGCCCAAAGAATTGTACTGAGTAAATAAAGAACAATATTCCTCATTATCTCTCATAGTATAGATTTGAGGAAAATTAATTCTCTTTTCCATTTTACTCCCGACAGCAATAGTAAACGCATCAAGTAAGTCCGTATAACGTTTTTTCTCTCGCATTATACTAATACGTTTGATTGCAGCAGCTATTTTCTCTTTAGCTTCGTAATAAACACGCCATTTATCCTTGAGATCACCTTCTTTGTTCCTTTTTTCAAGGTCAGTATATGCTTTTTTATAAGCAGCAATCTCATTGTCCGTAAATATTCCTTTCATAAGGCTTTTGTTTTTTTTATTGATTATTATTAATTTTTATTTGTCAAAATATATATACTAAAAAAAGTAATAATTACAAACATTTTTAATAAAATATATATTTAGACTATTTTAATTCTTCTTTGATTTTATTTAATATATCCATAGCTTGAAGGGGAGTAATGTTTTCTATATCAAATCATTTAATTATATTTTTTACCTTATCAAATTGCGGATCTACCCTAGTGCTAAATGCTCATAATGGTAATGATGGACTACGAAATCATGTTCAGCTTTTTTTATCTTCATTTTTCTTTTCTAATTCTCCTAAATTTTCTCTAGCTCTATCTATTATAGTTCTAGGTATTCATGCAATAGTAGCCACATCCAAGCCATAACTTTTACTTGCTCCTCATTTTACAATTCTTTTCATAAATACAACTTCTTTGTCTGTTTCATAAACACTTACAGAAAAATTTTTAACTCAAGATAAGTGATTTTCCAATAAAATTAATTCATGATAATGCGTAGCAATGAGAGTTTTACATGATATATTCATTGTAATATATTCAAGAATAGCTTTTGTTAAGGCTAATCAATCATAGGTAGAAGTACCACGTCATAATTCATCAAAAATCACGAAACTTTTGTCGCTTGCATTATTTAAAATATTTGCGACCTCTATCATCTCAGTCATAAATGTTGATTGATTTTTTGCTATTATATCTCCACTTCATATACGTGCAAATATTCAATCTACAAGACATATATTAACTTTTTTTGCAGATACAAACAATCCACAATGTGACATCAAAACTATCAAAGCATTTTGACGGAGATAGGTAGATTTACCTCCCATATTTGGTCAAGTAATAATATGCAAAAATCACTGTTCTTCTTTTGTATCATCATCACTAGAAATTGTAATTCAATTTGGAATAAATTGTTGATCTTGAGATAAAAATTCTTCTATTACAGGATGTCTTCATCCTATTATTTCCATACTTTTTCAATTGATAAAGTCTGGTCTTATATATCTTTTTTCTTTTGATAAAATAGCTTGTGAACTAAATATATCAAGTCGTCATATTTTTTCATTAAATTCATTTAGATCTATAGAGATATCGGCTATTTTTTCTTTAGCTATTTCCAACAGTTCAAATTCTTTTTTTGCTAAAATATCTCTTGCTTCCAATACTTTTGATTCTATACTACTCAGATAATCAGAGACATATCTCTGTTCTCACTTTAAAGTGTTTCTACGTATAAGAGTATATTTTCCCTCATTATCATTTTTTCAAAACAATTTACTCTCAAATACATCTATATCTTTATTAGTTATTCCTATAAAATATCATTGATTCATAACATATTTTAACTTTACATTGTTTACTCAAGTCAGTTTTACAAGTTCTTGTTGATAGTTTAATAGTAGTTCATCTGAGTGATAAGCTATTGTTCTTAATTCATCTATTTCAGTATTATATTTATCATTTATAAAATTTATATCATCCTTATATTCCTCATCTTTTTTTATTAAATTTACAAGATATTTATATAAATCTGATACATTATCGAAATATTCTTTTGCTATTCACAACCTCATTATTTCATTTTTTATTATATCTCAATCTCAAAAAAATACTTCTAATGTCTGTCTAAGTTTTATAAAACTAGATGGTAACAATTTTCTATATAAAATATTACTTACAAGTTTAGAAATATCTTTTACGTCAGACAGATTATGATGGATTACTTTTGTTTTTTCTAGGTTATCAAAATAATATTGGATATTATCTAAGCGATAATTTAATTCATGCATATCGTTTATAGGGTGTCATAATATATAACGCAAGCATCTAGATCAGACAGTAGTTTTACTATTATCCAATATTCATATCAAACTATATTTTTCACTTTGTTCATAACTTGAAGAGAATATTTCCAAATTTTTTGTAGTAATTTCATCAAATAAAACCTGACTTTCTTGATTATGTAGAGATATGCGTACAATATTATTTAGATTTTTTTTTTGAGTATTTTTGAGATAACTTATAAGTAATCAAAATGCTTGTAATCTACCATCTTCTAGTGCTTTTCAGTAACTTGAAATGGTTTGTACATTACATTGATTTGCTATATATTCATCAACATTTACAGGGACATCATGTACTGAAACTAGACTCTGAATATATTTTTTGATAATACTTACAATCTCATCTTTAGAAGGAAAATCTACATCTATTACTATTTCAACTGGTTTGATGTTAAATATAAATTTTTGCATTTGACCCATATCTCTAAAGCTCTTTGTCTGGTATGTTCATACACCAAAATCTCCCCATGCTATATGAAAATTATTCATATCTTTCTGAGATTGGAAATATATTCATAGCGTGTAAGTGTAATTTTTATTATTTTCTTGTATATAAGTTCATGGAGTTATAATTTCAGTAACTTCTCTTTGTACGATTTTTCATGGAATAGGTTCAGAAACTTGTTCTGCAATAGCTATTTTATAACCATTTTTTACCAATTTTGTTACATATTTATCTGCACTATGATATGGTATTCATGCCATAGGTATAGGATTATCGGCATTTTTATTTTTACTAGTAAGTACAAGGTCTAGTACTTTGTTGCATATTTTAGCATCTTCCCAAAAAGTTTCATAAAAATCACCTATACGAAAAAATAAGATACAATCACTGTATTGCTTCTTCATATCTAGATATTGTTGCATAGCTGGTGTTAAAGTCATATATTAATCATTGAGACACTAAAGCCTTTACAATTTACGAATTTGTTTTAAAATTTCAATTAAAAAAAAATTGAGAGTGCAAATAAACACTCTCAACTCTACAAAAAATCTTTAAAATAATTTAATTGGTTCCAATGGAGTCAGTCGGTTGAGGAATAGTATTTCTTACTTCAACTATACGAGAACGGATGCGGTGTGTCTCGTAAGTGTTGTAATGGGATAAAGTAGTAGTCCAGGAATATTCACCATTGCCATATTCGCGCGATGAATAAATGATCTGGACGCTATCTGTACCGATTTGAAACACAGATGCTACAACAAACGTTCCTCTTGGAGAGTTCATAAACAAACCATTACGGAAACCAGCGTATTCCTTACCATCGGACGTAATAAAGCATTTTAAACCGATGGTGTAGTTTTCTTTGGTTTCTAAAGGGGTATCGCGTTTGTTTTTAGAACAAGAAAACATAGCAAGAACAGCAATCAAAAAAATGAATTTTCTCATAAAATAAGTTTTATTATTGTTTATATATTATATATACATATTTAACAATAAAAGTCAATAAAAAAAGAACAACCAATAAGGCTATTCTCTTTTAAAATAAGTTCATTTAAATTAATTTACAGAATACCCTGACATTCCATTAATTTTTTGGGTTTTAGCTGTTTTGACTTCCTGCTCACTTACCATGGGTTTCTTACCAAAAGGCCCCCATAATAATACAAGTGCAAGAGGAACAAAAGGCCCTGCAGCAATGAGACACTGTACCCACCAAGCAAGAGTTGTTGTGGGTAATACAAAACGATAGGAAGCAAAACAGAAAAACAAAAATAGAACCGATAATCCTGTCTGCTTTTTTAATTCAGAGTGTCTCTTTGATTCTAAAATCTCATCTTTGAGTTGCTTGTTTTGTGAAGATTTTAAATTATTTTTCATATATTTTATATTTAATTTATGTTTTTATTATATATAAATATATTACGACAAAAGTCAATTTAAAAAAAGAACAACCAATAAGGCTATTCTCTTTTAAATAAATTCATTTAACTAATGTATCCGAATAGTTTTTAGTTTTCGGAGGTTGATAAAGGTTTCTTTTAAGCGAGTCTATGACTTCTTGTTTACGCTTCATCTCTCTTTTTTCCTGTATTCCATAGGGAATATAAACATAAAGTACAATCAAAACCACCCCTATCAAAAATCCTACAAATAAGTTTGTTTTATTGGTTTCCATAGATTTATTTTTATTTTTTTCAAACGTATATAAATTTAGCTACAAAAGTCAAGTAAACATACAAAATAATAAACTATCTCCTTTGCAAAAATCAGCTTTGGGAATATAATCAGATTGTACTAGAAATAAACCTTTAGTGCTTTAGTTAATCATCAGCGATATGTCTGAAGAATTTAAAAAAACCATTCTAGAACTGGAGGATATACAGAAAATCCAACCAGATTTTGAACAATTAAAAATTATCAACCAAGAAACTGCAGGTAAAATCCAGGTTTTAGTTTTTGCAAAAGAAAAAAATATACTCAAAGTACTTACGACAAATAATTATACAAAAAGTCTAAATAAGATAATGTGAATACTAGAAGAAAAATGATATAAACATGAAATATACTATACATCTATAGAGGCTTTTACATATGCATTAAATCGATATAATCAACTTGAAGAAAATAAAAAGCAATCAGAAAATATTATAAAAGAACAAAGACAAGCAGATTGAAAATGAGCAATCGCAATGATAAAGAAATTATTTGAAACAAGATCTACAATAGAACCATGACAATTTATTACTGAAATTATTAGATTAGCATTTCAGACATGAGCTTCAGATTTACATTTCCAACCAGAAATGGGTAATGTGGAAATGCTTATAAGAATAGATTGAGTATTACAAAAATTGGTAGAGTTTTCTATTGAAGATTTTCAAAAATATCTACAAAAAATTATGTTTATATCGTGATCAAAATTAAACGTAGATTATATACCTCAAGATTGAAGATTTACATTTGAGGCTATAGATATTCAATGAAATTCCAGAAATGTAGATGCCAGAGTGAGCTTGATACCATGACTCAAAATACCATCAACAGTTATTAGATTTCTTGATGCAACAATGTGATTAAAATGATTCGAAGAAATCTGATTTACATGAAAAAATTATGATATACTCAAAAGAAATGTTGCAAAAAACACAGGTGTTACAATATTTACTTGACCTACCTGATCAGGTAAATCTACAACACTTTATTCTATTTTGAATTATTTAAATAATGGTGAAAGAAAAATAATAACTCTAGAAGATCCAGTAGAATACCAGCTTGCATGAATACAACAATCACAGATAAATGTTGCTAAATGATATACTTATGAAGTATGACTAAAAGCTGTTCTCAGACATGATCCAGATATTATTTTGATATGAGAAATAAGATCAAAAGAAACTGCTGAAATCTGAATAACAGCAGCTCTTACATGACATCTTGTATTGACTACACTTCATACAAATTCTGCCATTGAATGAATTACAAGACTTATGAATATGTGAGTAAAGCCATATATTTTAGCTCCTGCAATAAATTTAATTGTATGACAAAGATTGGTAAGGAAAATATGTCCTCATTGTGCAGCTAAGATTGAAGCTACATATTGAGAAAAAGAAGAAATTGCTGAATCTGTAAAAAGGATAAACGAAGCTAATCCCACCATGAATTTACAATTTGATTGAACTGTTTTACAAGCAGTATGATGCGAAAAATGTAACAAAACTTGATATATATGAAGAATTTCAATAGTAGAGACTTTCGAAATTTCAGAGAGCATAAAAAAGATAATTATAGAATGAAAATCTACAATGGATTTATATTCTACAGCAAGAGCAAATTGATATCTTACATTACAAGAAGATTGAATAATTAAAGTTCTTAATTGAGAAACAACACTAGATGAATTGAGAAGAGTTTTATAAAATTTAAAATAAAATGCATAATTCTGAAGAAATGGTAATACAAACAAATCATTTAGATCCTATATCAAAAATCAGAATTGATTCATCCCAATGAATAGAAACAATTTTTATTAAATTTTTACCAAATAAGGAAGATATAAAACGTTATTATTTTGATAATAAATTATTGAGTAAAAAAGAAGCAATAGAATTTGCAAACAAACGTCATATCAAAATACCAGAGAATATAGATAATCATAATTTTTTTGTTTATCATGAACATTTAGGTATTATAGCATTTGAAAAATGAGATATAGTAATGACTGACGAATGATATAGCACAACAGATTGAAAATATGTATTGTGTTATGACAATAATTGAGACGAACTCTGATTCTTCTAGTATATTTTCTATTTGAATTCTTTCTTTCAAAGTATATCAATTGATGTACTTTTTTTATACATTAAAACTTGGATGAAGGTTTACATAGATGAAGCTGGTAGATGACCACTAGCATGACCACTATATGTTTGATTGATAGTTCTATTAAAAAGATTTTCCACAAAAGATTTCAAAGATAGCAAAAAACTTTCAGCAAAACAAAGAGAGGAGTGTTTCACACAAATAAAAAAACTACAATCAGATTGAAAGATATTTTTTGCTACATGATCAGTTTCTCATACTAAAATAGATAAATACTGACTTACAAAATCAATTAATATTGCTATCAAGTCCTGACTTCAAAAATTATCTAAATCATTGAAACATTCAGAAATATTTAAACAGCTAGTGATAGATGGTAACACAGACTTTTGACTATCGAAAGATCTAAAAATACCAGTTAAGACCATTATCAAATGAGATGATAAGGTGCCTTATATTTCTATGGCCTCTATTGTAGCTAAAGTATCTAGAGATAGATTAATGAAAAAGTTACACAGCGAATATCCACAATATTGATTTGATATTCATAAATGATATTGAACAAAACTTCATTATAAAAACATCAAACAACACTGAATATCTCCTATACATAGAAGGTTGTTTTTAAGAAAAATGAAATAATTTATAGCTACTATTGACATTAATTATTAAATAATTATAAGATACTAAATCGGTTTATCTTATTATTTTTTATATGAGCTGAAAAGAATCTGTAGCACTATATGCATTTTCATGAGATCCTATAACATACTGACATGAAGATATCATAAAGAGGATTGCACCAAAATTTGATAAAGTTATAGTTTGAATATGAGTCAATCCAGATAAAAAATTTCTTTTTTCATTACAAGAAAGAAGAGAAATGGCAAAGGATGCTTTGACGAATATATTGAACGTAGATGTAGTAGATTATCAATGATTACTAACGACTTTTGCTGCAGAACAAGATGTAGATTTTGTCGTTAGATGAATTAGAAATACAACAGATATGGAAGCTGAAAAACAATTATTTCTTGCTCTAAAAACACAGAAAATGCCAGTTGATACTATGCTTCTTATTTGTAGTCCAGATAAAGAACATATTAGTTCAAGTGCAGCAAAGGCAATATTAAAAGAAAACTGAAAGATACATGAATTTGTCAGATTAAATGTCAAACAATCTATGGAGGCAAAAATGAATTGATATTATAGTATAGGTATTACTTGAGAAATCTGATCATGAAAATCTTATGTAGCTAAACAATTAGTAGAATTTGGGAATTCATTTGGTATTCCCACTCAAAATATAGAAATGGATAAAATATGACACGAAATATTATGAGAACTACAAGAGCCTATATATGTACATACCAGAGAAAAAATAATAAAAGAATTTTGAGAGGAAGTCAGACTATTGCCTAATAATAATTTTATAAATAGAAAAGTTTTGGGGAAAATAGTATTTGGTAACTCAGAAAAAATATCAAAATTAAATGAATTTATGCAGACTCCCATTGCAATCAGACTTGAGAGATTATGATATAAGTCATCATGACTACACTTAATCAATGCAGCTCTACTTATAGAATGAGAAAGTACATATCTGACAAATAATAATATAATCATAGTTGAAACAGACAAAGAAACTCAATTTAAAAGGATAAGTGAAAGAGATAATTTAAGTGAAGAACAAATACAAAGAAGAATAGGAAGTCAGTATAATACAGATAAAAAGAAAACATTATTAGATCAAAAGATACAAAAGGATAATCGATGAGAATCAATCAATTATCAAAATCATGATAATACTGATCCACAAGATGTTTCAGAATTGTTTTTTAAGACTCTTATAGCATCAGATATCGATTGATGATTACGTGTAAAATGATTACTAAAAAGAAATAACATACTATGAAATTACGATAAAATATTCAAAGAAATTCAGGGTTTATATTTTCAAAATGAAAATTTTTACCATCATCGATTGCACATAGTTTCATGTTTAAATGATTTTTATAAAATTAGAAATTTAAGTAATAATCCTGATGCAGTAGAACGAGCTATAATTTTTCATGATATTGTTTATGTGCCATGAGATAGTGATAATGAAGAAAAAAGTGCAGAATTGGCTGATAAATATCTAAGCAATTTATGATATGATGCTAACTTTATAGCACAAGTAAAACATTTGATTATGATGACAAAACATGATAAACAGCCACAAACTATGGATGAAAAAATCATTATAGATATAGATCTTGCAATATTGTGAAAAAATAAAAGCTTTTACGACAGATATATTTCTAATATAAGAGATGAATTTAAGAGGAATATACCAAAATTAACAAACGAAAAATTTAATCAATGAAGATTGATATTTTTAGAAGACTTTTCTAATAGGGAAAATATATACAACACAACTTATTTTCAAGAAAAGTATTGAAATCAAGCTAGTGAAAACCTAAAATATGAGAAACAAAAATTAAAATAAAAGCCATATGATACATGTTGGAATAGTATTTATCTCGTTAGCTCTGGTACTTTATACCACAGCAGTATGGACAGAAAAGATTAAAAAGAAACTTAAATTATGGATTATACTTACATTTGGGTCGGGATTTATTTGCGATCTAATAGGTACTTTCATAATGTTCTCAACAGCAGAACATAAATTTTCTTTTTCACTGCACTCAGTATGTGGTTATCTAGCATTGATAATTATGTTACTACATCTAATCTGGGCAATACTTTCAATTAAAAAAATTGGAAGATGCGAAGAGTATTTTACAAGATTCTCAGTATTTGCCTGGTGTATCTGGTTAATAGCATTTATAAGTGGCATTCCACAGTAAATAAACAAAAAACAAAAAAAGGAGAAATTATGAACAAAAATGAATGTAAAATCGGAATGATGTTTAAAAATCTCGACCAACTATTCAACGAATTTGTTAAGTTGATCGGGGAAAAAGCATTTGATGACCATTGGTCTGGTTCTTTTGTGGTTAAATATATTGATGATCACAATACAGTGAGAACAAAAAAAATGTATTCTGTAAATCAGATCAAAGCAGAAAAATATGCTATCTTAGCTCCTGAAAAAGCTAATCGTCTGCATTCTTTTATTTCATCTGGTCATTTAACAAGCTACGAATCCAGGAATCCTGAAGGTAATGTGCGTGTAGTGGCAAAAGTAAACCGCATAGAACCATGGGGGCATTGGGGCGGAGCAGTATTGATAAGCAAACACTATATCTTTTCATTTTCGGGTTTGCCCGAATTGTTGGATGAAGCTTTTGTCTGCTTCCTAGGACTCAAATCAGAATTAATGTCACGAACTCAATTCGTCGAAGTTAAAAAAAGAAGAACAGATAACCCTTATCTTAAACTTCTCTAATAAGAAATTTTATTACATCCAAAGCTTCGGGTTTTTAATCCGAAGTTTTTTTATAAAAAAATGGTACAATTATCCCATTTTTTATTTACTATATATTTTAATTTCTAAGTATTCATCATACTTTTTCTACTGCTTTAATAGCCTTATTCATCACTTCATTAATCTTATCTGTAGTCATATCTTCTCCTAATATTTTAATTTTAAATGCAATAGATTTTTTTCATTCAGGTAGATTGGTTCATTTATATAAATCAAAAACCTCTACTTCATCTATTTCTTTTATCTCTTTCACAACATCCAAAATTTCACCAAAATCTTTATTGATATCTGAAATAAAACAAAGATCCCTATACACTATCTGGTCCTGTAATGTTTGATAACTATAATTTGATTCTCATATATTTGATGTTAGTTCCAATAATAATTCTAGATTTAATGAAATATATACAAGCTCAGAATTTTCAGAAATTTTTTGTGATTTTAAAATAATAGGATGTAATGCTCATATAAATCATATTTGTTTTTTTTCTTTACCTGATAGACAAAATATATTAGCCTGTTTTTGTGGATGATAAACATTATTTGATATATTCTCATAAATCAGTTTTGTATTTATTCATAGCTCTTTAAATATAGTATTTATATAATTTTTTGCATCCAGAATAGCGTCATCACTTCGAGTTTTAATATCTTTTTTATATATAACCATACCTATTTCTCAACTTTCTCAAACAAATGATGATGCATATTTTTCATCTTCATTTTGGTTACCAGTTTTAGATTTATCTCGTATCCTACCTATATCAAACATTTTAAATTCATCAAAAAACTTACTATTTTTAGCTGCAAAAGATAATAAATTATAAACCATACTATCTCTCATATAAGGAGCATCTGGGACTACAGGATTTTGAAGCGAATACAAATTATCTTTATTTATTCCAAATAATGATAAGGTTTTTTCTGATATCCGAGGATATGTTTCTACTTGATCAAAATTTAGATTTTTAACTACTATATCTTCCAATTTTCT
>CAYSXV010000027.1:0-14848 GCA_964435215.1 uncultured Candidatus Peribacteria bacterium
TAGAAACAAAATGAACAGATATCAGAGTGAAAAATGTTCTAGATGTATCAGTTCGCAAGGGTAGTACTATTTCCATGGATTATTCAGAATATGCTCAAGAAAATGATAAAAGAATATTCATAGATTATCCTGGAATAAAAAATTTACCGATATGAACCAAAATATATTTTCAACAAAGTGATATATTTATCAAGGTAAAATCTACAAAAGAAGAATTTGTAATATGTGAAGTTTTACAATGATGAAAAGTATTACAATATGATAGAGTTGATTTTTGAAGCTATGAAGTAGATGTACCATTTTTCACAGAGAAAGATAAAAAAGATATCCTACGATGATTGGAATATTGAGTTCATATTATTTCTCCTTCAAATGCAAAAACCAGAGACGATATTATACAAGTAAAAGATTTTCTTACTGAACAAAATGCAGAGAAAATGAAAATCATTACAAAAATAGAAAATGCTCAAGCTCTCAATCATATAGATCAGATACTAGATATCTCAGACTGAATTATTTTGGTATATGATAAAATATCATCTTTTATGACAAAGAAAAAAATATCTTTGGAATCATTAATCAAAAAAATCAGATCAACATGAAAACCAGTAATTATAAATTTTATAGATCATTTCGGGACAAATAAATATCCTCTTACTGATGAGGCTTATATCAAAAAATTATGCTATCGATGAATTGATTGATTTATGTTGGATATCATGATTAGAGAAGATGATCCATTAAATATCATTACTGAAATGTCAGATCTATTGGATAAATATGAACTACGCTTACAGCCTAGAGAATTGGAACGTTTCGATGAAAACGAAGAATCTATGGTTAGAGATTATATTATATTCAATGCATGTAGAGTCGTTCAAGAAGTAGATGTAAGAGCAATAGTTTGTTTTACAGAAAATTGATATACATCATCTAGATTAGCTTCACTCAATCCAGCGGTTCCAGTGATTACATTTACAAAATCTGATGAAACATATAGATATCTAAATGTTTTACGATGATCTAGAGGATATAAGATTTCTCAATCATTCAACTATGAAAACCTCAAAAGAATCTGAAAAGAAATGATCAGAATTATATTCAAATGAAATATATCTTTGGACGATAAAATTCTTATTGTACAAGCAAATGAATTTCAAAAAGATTCCAAATCTGACATGATCAACTGAGTAGAATTATATAAATTCAAAAATATATAGAAATATTTATACGTTAGTTTTTTAAGCAAATTCGCTAAATATCTGATATAATATCAATAAAAATAGGAATAGTACTCATCCTCATAGCAATACTGAGACTATAATATTTTTTGCTTTTGTAAAATTTTCTTCTTTTCACTGATCTGTAACTGTCAAAAATCCAGCATAGAAAATCATGAGCATTAGTGCTCCTCACATCACATAAGCAAGTACCTTTGAAATATCTATTATAAAACTAGCAGATCTCTCAGCAAATTGTGGTGATTGTGCTATATAATAGAAAAAGTCGATTGTTTTTATAAGTATCAAAGCTAGCACTATATTTATAATTGATTTAGCAATTTTTTTGGATTTATCTGCATCATGTGCTGACATTATTCTGAATCATAATATAACCATCATTATAATCGCAGCAAAAAAAGCCAATATTTTGAAGAAGCTTAGTATTTGAAAAAATAATGAATTTGGTCATCATTGTATTTTATCGACAAGAGCTCAGCTTCATTGTATATCTCATACATTCAATACGGTTCCCAATATCCGAGTAGATCACAGTAATATAAATGCTCAATATCATATATACATCAGACTTTTGAGATTATTTTTTACTTTTTCTGCATCTTTGGGATATAGCATCAAGTTTATTCAAACCATTACTATATATCCAAATATCAATGCAAATCATGCATATCTTATCACATCCCAAAAAAATCATCAAGCAATTGTTGTTCCACATCCAGGATATGCGCTAGGATTGGGATATAATAAACATCTCACATTTTCCATTAAAGTTTTATTTTTGTCTATCGGTAGATTAAATACGGTTTCTACTCTTCAGTATTCATCTGGAGTACTATCAGTCATATAATTAGCGAAATTATCGTTGAATGATGGTGCTTGTGTATAAGCCCAAATTTCAGTAGCAAAAAATCCCAAGCCTATTGCTATTATACTCAAAATAATTCTACTTAAAATTTTTTTCATTTTCAAAAGTTTCAAATATTAATTAAAACCCTGATTCTCAACCATTTGATCCAAATATCATATTTATTACAGCTACCATCAATTTTATTATAACATAAAATCACGTCAAAACGATTACTCATATAGCTATATTGGTTACATTTTTTTTGACTTTATCACTATCTCATTCTTTATGTATGCTACCAGTGACCATCAGAAATCAATTATAAATCAATAATATTACTGAACAAGTCAGTCATACGTAGACTGCCCATTGTATGTATGGTTGGATATTTTTTGTAAAATATTCCAATGTATTAGTTATTTTATATTCTTTAGCATATGATCATTGATCACTTGTGATTCCATCAAGTGCTGTCTCTTGTATTTCATAATCTTGATTAGCTTTGGAAACTACAGTATCTAATATTGCAGTAGGATCTTTACCATATTTTCATCGTGTTCCCACTTGAGCAAACGAAAAATTTGTAAGTAAAATAGCTCACAATAACATATAGTATCAAATCATAAATAATATTCAGGTTTTTTTCATTATTGTTTTTACTTTAAAACACACCTAAATTATAACTAGAATTTCTGTTTTTGCAAATATTGCTTTGCAATATTTACTTCGTCCTTAACAGGACTCCGCAAATTTCTCACCAAATTTTCTCAACAAAATTCATAAGTAAACTTTATTACTTGATTTGCCAATAAATATCTATAAATTTTCAAGCGATTTATCTATTAAAAAAATAAGTATGCAAAAATCATTCTCTCTTAAAAAACTTTATTTTACATTGATTTCTATAGCTTGAATAATTTGAATAATGTTTGGATATGGTACTTTAATTTATAGCTTGGTAAATAATGCAATTATAACTGATCAAGAATATATAGCATGAAGTTATAGTTATGAAATCAAAGAATGTGATAATCCTTATACTAAACCAGAATGACAAGCTCCCAAAACACCAGTAGAAATCCAAAAATGTAAGGATGAAGCAACTCAAACAATATTACAAAGAAGAGTTTACGATAGGAAAACAAGTATTGTAAATTGAATAGTGCGATGAACTTTATTTCTTATATTGTTTGTAACGCATTTCCCGATTATGATGAGAAAAGAAAAAGAAATTTCATAATAAAAATTATTTATAATGTATTTTATTGATTAGTATATCATTATGTTTATGAGAATCATTTTTAACATTGAAAAAAAATAATTTTAGTATAGAATCACGCCACAATAAAAATATTTTAATGTTTCAATATTCCTTATGGAAAAAATTATTATAATCTGATCTTGACCAGCATGACATACAGCAGCAATATATGCTGCAAGAGCAAATTTAAATCCTCTTATGTTTGAATGATTTATGGCTTGATGAGTCGCAGCTTGATGACAATTAACTACAACAACTACTATAGAAAACTTTCCATGATTTCCAGATTGAATAGATGGTACGCAGTTGATGATGGATATGAGACAACAATCTATAAATTCATGAACAAGGATAATGACTGAAACTGTTGATAGTATAGATTTGACTTCCCATCCTTTCAAGGTTAGTATATGAAATTCTATTTATGAGACACAATCTATTATAATAGCCACTTGAGCAACAGCTAAACGTTTATGAATACCATGAGAAGATATTTATCGACAAAAGGGGATTTCAGCATGTGCTATATGTGATGGTTGATTACCTATGTTTAGAAATAAAAATATTGTTGTTATTTGATGAGGTGATGTTGCTGTAGAAGAAGCTCTACATTTAAGTCATTTCGCCTCCAAAGTAACTTTGCTTGTTAGAAGAGATACTCTTAGAGCCTCACAAGCTATGCAAAAAAAATTATTAGATAATCCCAAAATAGAAATACTTCGAAATACAGAAGCTTTAGAAGCTATATGAGATCAATTCCTAACTTGATTAAAAATAAAAAACAATAAAACTGATCAAGAAAATTTGTTAGATTGCTCAGGCTTATTTTATGCTATATGACATACACCAAATACATCTTTCTTGAATTGACAGATAACTTTGGACGAAAATGGATATATTATTACTTCAGCTTGAACAACACAAACCAATGTTGAATGAATCTTTGCAGCAGGGGATGTTCAGGATAAAAAATATAGACAGGCAATTACATCAGCCTGAACTGGTTGTATGGCTGCTCTAGAAGTAGAAAAATATCTATCAGAATTAAATTAGAAAATCTTTTAAATTATAATTTATAAAAAAATGAGTAATGTTATTTATATCACAGGTGTAGAACAATTTAAAAAAGAAGTATTGGAATATAGTTGAGTAGTATTAGCAGATTTTCGAGCTGAACGATGTGGTCCATGTAGGATGCTAGGTCCTATTATTGATGAACTTAGTATTGATTATGCTGGTAAAAATGTGAAATTTGTAAAAATCAATGTAGATGAAAATCCAGATTTAGCTTGAAGTTTTCAAATTGCATCTATTCCTGCTGTATTTTTATTAAATGCATGAAAACCAGTAGATTCAATAGTATGAGTAAGACCAAAACAATTTTATCAAGAAAAAATAGATCCATTGTTGCTTCATAATCAGGAATGATGAAAAACCATAAAATGAGATTTCTGAAATACAGATCAAGCAATGGCAGCATAGTTAGTTTTTATTGCTTATGTCATTATTTGTTCTTGATTTCATTCATAGAATATTTATAAAAAACAGTCCTCATAGGACCTGTTTTTTTGTAATTTATTTACGGATAGGTTATTAATCTAATAAGCTCCCGTAGTTCAACGGGATAGAACAGCTCTCTCCTAAGGAGCTGATACAGGTTCAAGTCCTGTCGGGGGTAAATACTTTGAGCGTTTTAAGTGGCCGACCAAACTATTTAATTCAACTCATAAAATTTTATTTTATTTTATATAAACATGGTAACAAAGAAAAAAACAACAACTACAAAAACTAGTTGAAAATCAGTATCCAAAGTATCTTCTGATGCTGTACAAAGACATGTTAAAGATACATGATCTCCAGAAGTACAAATTCTTACTTTGAGTGAAGAAATTGAGTCTTTACAATGACATCTTGTTTCTCATCCAAAAGATGTAGATGCAAAAAGAAGTCTTCTAAAAAAAGTAGCAAAAAGAAGAAGATTATTAAAGTATTTAAAAGAAAAAGATTTATCGACATATTCACAAGTGTCCAAAAAATTAAATCTAAAAGTTTAAGCAGAATCTTGATTAAAAGAGATTTCTGATTTTTTATTTTCTAACGTTTTATTCTATAATGGCACAAGAAACAGCCTTCACCTTACAAATAAGATCTGGTGAAATCAAAATTCCATTCATAAAGGAATGAGCAAAATTAAAATGAATAATAATAAAAAAAATAGAGAATTGAGTATTGGTTGATTGTAATGATTGAGCATTTACATGAGTTATTTTATCTAAAGAAGTAAAAGAACTTGAAAGATCAAAGTTTGAATTAGCTTCATGAAGAGAAATCGAAGTAGAAATTATAAATCCAAGTATAAGACATGAAGATGGTTATTATATAGTTTCAGTTACAAAATTACTTCAATATGACGTATGGAAATCATTATTGAGTAAATTTGAAAAAGATGATATTATAACAGTGATACCTACAGAAGCAAACCTATGATGATTACTTATAGATATGCACGGTATTAAATGATTTATACCTCTTTCACAATTAGCTCCTATACATTATCCTAGAGTTGAAGATTGAGATCAAGAAGCTATATTTAAAAAATTATTAGATATAATCTGACAAGAAATTAGAGTTAGAATAATAAATATAGATGAAGAAGAAAAGAGAATTATTTTATCAGAAAGAGAAGCTTTAAAAGAGGATAGAGAAAAGGTACTTACAGAATTAGCAGTTTGAAAAATATTTGATTGAGTAGTAAGTTGAGTTTCTTCTTACTGATTATTTGTAACTATATGATGAACAGTAGAATGACTTGTACATATATCTGAAATTACATATGGTCACGTAAATAATATTGATAGACTATGAAAAGTATGAGATGCAATCCAAGTTCAAGTTATATGACTTGAAAACGGTAAGATATCATTATCTAGTAAAAAACTTAAATGAGATCCACGGGCTGACTTACCAAAGAAATGTAAGATTGGTGACGTAATAGATTGAGAGGTAATAAGATTTGTTCCTTATTGAGTATTTATTAGAGTGTTTGATGATATTAACTGACTTATCCATCTTAGTGAATTATCACAAAAATCAGTAAACAATCCAAATGAAGTAGTTAAATTATGACAGATGGTAAAGGCAAAGATTATACTTCTAGATCCTAAAAATAGAAAAATTGGATTGAGTATGAAACTTACTGAAGAAGTACGCAAGCCAGTAGAGAAGAAGCTTGATCAAGAAGTTAAAGAACATCCAACACAAGTTAAACATGAGGAAGTTTTGGAAAAAGAAGAAATAGAAGAAACAGAAAAACCAGTTAAAGAAACGTCAAAAAAAGCATGAAAATGATTGTGAGACGTAGTAAAGAAATTGGTAGAGGAATGAAAAGTAGCTAAAAAAGCTAAGAAGACAGATGAAGAAAAAGTAGAAAAGAAAACAACAAAAAAAGCAGCAAAGAAAGAATAAGATATTTAAATAATTTTACAAAAAAACTAGGTATCAAAGCCTAGTTTTTTTTATTTCAAAAAAAATAAGAGGAATAAAAACTCCCCTTACTTTGATTATTTAAACATTAAAACTTTCAGGAATAAATTTATCGCGAGATATATCTATTTCCGTAAACTTTTCAGGTTTAGGATTTGTTACAAAGTTTATACCATAAAGTAACATTGCCGGCGCTCTTTCTTGCGTAGGTAGATATCCTGACGTAGATCCACAAAATCCTTTAGATTCACCATAATGATTTGATACAATCTGTATGGCTGATAAGAAATCTGTTAAATTACTAGACAATACACCAGGTTGTACAGCTTCTCTCTTACCATCTTTATAAACTTTGGTGACATGATCTGCAATCAGATCAAATGTTCCTGTATCTACAAAAACAGCTCCACTCCTACTCTCTACTTCAAGATACCAATCAGATTGTTCAAAAATAGCTTCTTGTATCTGATCAATACTGATATCAGTATGAGATTTTATAAATAGATTTGATACTCTTGGTTCTGGGCTCATCAGTACACGATCTCCATTTTTATCTTCATCTACAAATAGTTCTGAAAGATAATGGCCGTTAGATTGTTGTTTTAATCGTGCTGCAGAATTTCTGTCAGTAAGATAATTTCTTACAATACCTTTATCCAATAGACAAATATTTTGTGCAGGAGTCCCTTCCATATCGTATTTATAATACGCAATCATATCTTCTTCCAGTGGATGATCATAGATAGAAATATCTGACAATCTTGGCATATCTCCATTGTTCGCAAATCTTTTACCAAGTTTATTTTCAAATACAGTACTATTACCATTCAAAATATATTTAGCAGATAGCATATGTCCGGCTATTGCTTCATGGAAGAGAGTGCCTACAGCAGATGGTTTTAACAGTATAGGATATATACCGCTATCTATTCTTGTTCTTTCCATCTTAGCAAGCTTTTTTGAAAGTTTAATTTTAATATCTGGTAAAGCTTTCAAAAGATCTGAAAACGTTTTATAATAATCTACAAAAACATCTTCAATAAGATTTTTTTTACTTGATAAGTAGTTAAAGTCTAGTGCAATAGAACTCATACTTTGATGTTGTAGTATCTTTGTGCCATTACTATTGCATACTATCCAGATCTTCCTTTGACTAATCAATTCTCCTTTCATACCGGTAACTTTTGGTTGTAAATACAACCACCTGAAGAGATCTTCAACGTTTTTTATCCCTTCATCAGTAATTTCGTCAAGTTCTGGTACAATAGATATATCAACAGAAGATTTTTCATCAGACAACACAAAGTATTTATTGTCTTTTACTTTACTGGAAAAGAACCTATTTACAGCTATTTTGATGTTTTTGGTTATAACACCGATAAAGAAAATCTTTAAGTAGTCAGGATCCAGAATGATTTCATCATAAGCAAGGCTATATCTTACCTTTTTATGCTTATTTAATATCCATATGTTAATTAAAAGTTCTGCGCCCTGATCTTTGCTTATAGTTTCTCCAGCTATTCCCTCTTTCAATAAAACAGCTCTGTTGTGGTAGTTTAATAAAGTAATAGAAATATCACTGATTTGAAAATTTTCTTTTTTTCCTTCAGGATTTTCCATATTTACTTTAAGTTTTTTTGCATATTGGACACACCATTCCAATACATCGGCCAATTGTTGATAATTAACTTTTTTCATATGTTTTGTTTTTAGTTAGTTTTTATTTTTCTTTTTCTTTTTGTAAATATCTATTAAAGATAAAAAAAATTAAATCAATAGAATATATTGAGTATTTATTACAAATACTATTGTTTTTTTATAAAAAATATGTATATGATAAAAAACAAAATTAAAAACTAAAACTAAAGTATATGGGAAACATAGGAGTTTATTTCACAGATCAGAAACAAATTTTAGTGGTATCTCGTGCCAGTGCTCTACCAAACTTATTAGGTGACAAACAAAAAATAGCACGAAGTTGGTTTTATCATCCGCCAGCAGAACTTGAAAACTTTTTCAAAATCCATCCGGAAGAAAGAGAATTATTTGATCAAGCATTTGCTTACTGGATAATTTGTAAAGTCTTTCGATTGGAACAACGCGAAATGGCTTATGGAATGTTAAAGCGTAAACTGTCTGAATTTCACGGAAAGCTTTTAAAAGTAGTCCGGAATTTGGTATCTACAGCCGTAAATGACATTAAATCATTTTGGTCGTATGAAAAAAAGAAGAGTGTTGAATATTGTCATGGTCACTACAAAATATAATAATTTTTTTAAAACTAGCAGGGTACCCCCTGCTTTTTACTTATAAAAAAAACATTACAATATTTATAATAAATATTACTTAGATAATATTAATCATTTAAGAAATTTTATATATTCTTCTAATGTATCTGTATCTTTACAGGCTTTTGAATTGAGTAAAATATCTTCTGCATTAGCCAGTGCTGCTATAGCGCATTCTATCGCCTCTAATTTATTTTTACTCTCTATTTCTTTCTTAAACTGATTAAGATTTAAACTATACATATAGAAAAGATATTTAATTAAAAAAAACCTTACATTTCTGTAAGGTCTTAATATTTTTATTCGTCTTTTCAATGACACTTCTTAAACTTTTTTCCACTTCCACAGTAGCATGTATCATTTGGTCTAAGTTTTTTATTTGTATCTTGTACTTCAAATAATTTTTCTGCTTTTGCTTGGTTAGCAGACAAAGAAATATTTTCTTTTCATTTATTTTCATTTTCATTAACCTCAAATATTTCAAATCAGTCTTCATCTTGGAATATAGCTTTTTTTGCTGTTTGAGAAGCTTGTTTTGCTTGTAATATTTCTATGTCTTTTATATTTGAGCTTGCTTGTTCTAGCATCTTTACAAGATTAGGATCTTTTTTTGCTTTTTCAGCAATCATTTTTTCCATTTCATCTTGCATTGCCATCCTAGCATAATCTATACTTAGTATATCTGTTGTTATAGCTGTCTTGAGTCTAAATATCAAAGTTTGGAATTGGTCAAATGCTTCTTTTTTATATATAACCAATGGATCCAATTGAGCATATCACATAAATCATACTTTATCTCTAAGATATTGCATTTCATCCAAATGTTCAATCCAAAGAGCATCTAAATGATGTAAATATATTTCCTTGAATATCATATATACCTTTTGATTATCTATCTTAGATACATTTTCTTCAAAAAACTTTGTCATAAATTCTGATATCTCTTCTGTAAGTTTTTGTCGGCTCATACTTATCATTTCTTTGTATTGTATTTCATTCCATTTTAATCCAAATTGTTTTTCCATGGTAGTCAAAAGATCTTCATTTGTTTGGTTCATCCTCTGAGCATCCAATATCTGACCATTTACTATTTCATAAATATTAGTCTTTATTTCTAACATCATATTATTCACAAATATTTCTTTTTTATTTTCTTCGAGTTCACTTTCTAGTATTTCATCTCTTTTACTATATATTCTTTTTCTTTGCTTGTCGATTACACTATCATAGTCAAACAAATGTTTTCTTATAGAAAAATTTCGAGCTTCCATTTGTTTTTGAGCTCTTACAATAGAACTTGTGAATTGTTTTTGTGTAAGTTCAAGAGTTTCTAGATCATCTTTAGATAAAAATACTTTTGCCATTCATTGTATTCTTTCTCATCACATTTTCTTCATTATCAAGTCATCTAGAGCAACAAAAAATACAGATGTTCCTGCATCTCATTGTCTACCAGCACGTCATCTTAATTGATTATCTATCCTTCTAGACTCATGTTTCTCTGTACCCAAAATAAATAGCCCATAATGTATATCTTTTTCTATACTTAAACTATTTTTTCAATTTTCATTTTTAAAACTAATTTTTGCAAATCGATCTATATTAGTTTTTTTATTTTTATTGAAATTCAATTTTATAATTATTCAATCAATTGTAATTTCTCTAGTTTCCATTTCCCTTATGATTTCATTATTTAGATTCCGTTCTTTTTTCAAACCATCCATAGTCAATTCAAATTCTGTCTGCGAAAAAATATTTATAACAATATTTTGGTCAGATTTGACTTGTTTCTTTATCCATTTAGCATAGTTATCAGCAACTTTTTCATTCAATCATTTTTCAAGTTTAATATCTGTTCATCTTCATGCCATATTAGTAGCTACTACAACGCTTTTAAATTTACCAGCATTGGAAACTATATGAGCTTCTTGTTCATGAAATTTTGCATTCAAAACATAGTGAGTTATAGTTTCTTTTTCCAATATACGAGAAACAGATTCAGACGTCAAAATATTTGCTGTTCATATAAGTATAGGTTGTCACATCTCATGGTAAAATTTTATATGTTCTTTGACAAATTTTCGTTTAGCAGCTTGATTGAAATAAACTTTATCATTTTTATCTACTCTGATTACCTGTTTGTTTGGTGGTATTTCCAGTGTATCGAGTTCATATATTTTCATAAACTCTTCTGCTTCAGTAGTTGCAGTACCAGTCATACCTCATAATTTTTTATATTGTTTGAAAAAGTTTTGATATGTTATAGTAGCCATTGTTTGAGATTCTCTCTGGATATCTACTGCTTCTTTTGCTTCTATTGCCTGATGTAATCATTCGCTAAATCTTCTTCATTGCATAGTTCTACCAGTGTGTTCGTCTACTATCAAAACTTCTCAATCTTTTACGATATATTCTTTATCTATTTCATAGACTGCATGTGCTTTCAAAGCATTTTCTATATGATGTATTTCTTCTATTCACATATCTTTATAGAGATTTTCTACTCACAATACTCATTCAAGTTTTTTAATTCATTGACCAGAAAGTAATACACTCTTTGTTTTTTCATCTATATAATAATCTCAATCTTCTTCTTGATCTTTGGGCGTATCCTTTAATAGTTCTTGTAATAATCATTTAGATACTATTTTTTTTGTTGTACATGGAGTAAGTAGTCTAACTATCTTTGCATAGTAAACATATTTTTCTGTAGCCTCTTCGCGTGCCTCAGAAATAATCAAAGGTGTCCTTGCCTCATCTACCAATATACTATCTATTTCATCTACTATTGCATAATTTAAAGGTCTCCAAAGTAAGGCTCTATTGGATAAACTTTTTACTAGGTTATCTCTCAGATAATCAAATCCAAGTTCAGAATTTTCTATATAAGTTATATCTTTTGAATATTCTTCTCTTCTTTTGTGTACAGGTACAGATTTTACAACACATCCCACACTTAATCATAATCGTCTATAAACATGTCACATCCATTGTGCATCACGAGAAGCTAGGTAATCATTTACCGTCACTACATGTACTCATTTACCATCAAGTGCATTTAAATAAACTGGCATCACAGCAACAAGAGTTTTTCATTCTCAAGTTTTCATTTCAGCGATTTTTCATTTGTGCAAAATCATTCAACCTATAAGTTGCACATCGTAAGGTAACATATTTCGAGTTGTTTTTTCTCATTTTACATCTATTTCTTGACCAAGCATTCTTTTACAAGCCTGTTTTACAGCAGCAAAAGCTTCAGGTAAAATCTGATCAAGAGTCTCTCATTTTGCTAATCTTTCTTGAAATTCTGGCGTTTTTGCTTTTACTTCTTCATCGCTTAGATTATCCAATTGAGCATAATGATAATTAATCTGACTCACTATTGGCATTATTTTATTTAGCTGTTTTTGATTGTAATCTCAAGCTATCTTTCAAATTATTCGCGAAAACATAAACTAATTATTATTCAAATAAAGTAAGACGCCGAAACTTCCTAAAGAAGTTTAACGTCGATCTTATCCCGCTTTAGCGGAATAGAAATTTTATTAAATTTCTATGTGGTAAAAAAAACACTTTTCCCGAATAAACAATATATCAAAATCAGACTACATTTCAAAGGGAAATCATTATTTATATCTTCATAATAAAATTTATATAATAAAAAAATTCCAATCAATACAATCTTTGATTTTGCTTTTCCAATTAAAATTATTATACTCTACTCATAATTTATTTCACCAAAATACAATGGAAAAATTTCTTTCAATGTGAAACGTTACTCGAGTTAATTTCAGTAATCCATCAGCCAATGAAATCAAAGAAATTGTAGATACATACGATGTTCATGATATTATAGAACAAGATATCAAGGAAACAAATACTCATGATAAGATAGATATTTATGATGAATGTATTTTTCTTGTACTTCATTTTCCCAAATATGATAAAATCAATAGCAGATATTTCTCCAATGAATTTAATATAATACTAGGTAAAAATTATATAGTCACTGTTACAAAATATCATACAAATCACATAGATAATATAAGAAAACAATATGCAGAGGATATAGAAACAAAGGACCCAGATGAAGAATTTAAAATTTCTCCATATTATATTTTGTATAAAATCATAGATGTTATGTATGATAAAGTATTGGTTGCATTAAATAAATTTAATCTTGATTTAAATAATTTAGAAGAATCGATTTTCAATAAAGATATTTTAAATGAAACATTATTGTCCAAATTACTAGTTAAAAAGCGCAATATAGTCCTATTAAAACATTTGATGTTGCCCCAATCAGAAATCTTAGAAGAATTACAAAAAGCTACAGAAAAATTTTATGAATGAGACTTGGACGTATATTTTGAAGATCTTATTTATAAAACAAATAGAATCACAGCAAGTATAAATATGGCTATGGAGAATACAGAGTCTATATCTACTATTTACAACACATCAGCTAATATCAAAACAAATACAATAGTTTCTATACTTACGATATTGACTGTTATAGTCTGACTTATGACTATGATTACATGATTTTATGGTATGAATGTAAAACTTCCTTGACAAGAATTTACATATACTTCACTTTTGATTATTTGATGAATGATTCTTATAAGTGCGGTTATGATAATAATTTTTAAAAAGAAGAAACGGATATAATATTCAAATATTGACTTATATTTCTAAATTTGTATAGTAAACAAAAATAAAAATACCTAAACTAAATCTATATGGCAAAAAATGTAGTAATTTTTTACGACGATGAAACAGCTTATATTGATGAATGGATTTATATCCTTCAAGAAAATGGTTTTGTTGTAGAAATCTTTATTTCTGCAGATAAACTGCTCGAAAGAGTAGCCAGAAAAACCAGTGATATCTGCTTAATAGTATCAGAGCTTATTGTCCATGGTCATGGCAATAACTTCGGTGGAAGAAGAAGAGAAAATCACGAAAATTGTGCTTCATATCTACTTGATGAATTTGATTCTTCTATGTCAAAAGACGAACTAAGTAAAATCTCAAAGATTATTTTTACCAGTTGATCTCATGTGAAAGATGGAAAAATGTTTAACCGCATGAAATCAGATCCGAGAGTTAAAATGGTACTCAGTAAAAGCGATGTTTCGCCATCACAATTCCTTCAAATAGTTAGGGGATTTGTGAAATAATATTTTACACAAAAATAAAGTCTGATTGTTTTTGATGATCAGATTTTTTTTAATCTTTCTTTTGCAATTTATGCCAAGAAACTTATATTTTCGTCGGATTCTTTGTTTGTCTATCTGAGTATGAGCCGAAGAAACTTAAGCTAAAGCGTTACATTGTTTCATTACTACACTGAGACATTGAAATATTTTTGTTTTAGTTACTTCGTTTCGCTCAGTGGTGATATTTTCTATCCTAACCCACGGTTTATTTATAAAACAAAGATCCGGCTTTTTTATTATTTAGCTCACTTTTATGACAACAAAAAAAGAGTTCGATGTAACTCAACTATCCTTTGATCGAGAAGGAAAAAAACTTTCTTTTGAGACTTGAAAATTAGCAGTACAGGCTGATAGTTCTATCAATCTAGTATTCCAAGAAAATGTATTGCTTTGCTCCACTTGTATGGAAAAAAAACCTAGACCAGATTCAGATTTTTTACCTTTGATGTTGGATATTAGAGAAAGTTTCTCAGCTGCAGGTAGGATATGATGAGCCGCTTATAGAA
>CAYSXV010000028.1:0-11230 GCA_964435215.1 uncultured Candidatus Peribacteria bacterium
CTAACAGCTGAATGGATATATATAGACGACAGTGTTGGAAATCAAATCACTTATTCTATAAGTCATATGCATGACTCATCACCAATTGGCAAAGAAAAAAGTAATGCTGTTGAAATTCTCATTCGTGAAGTTCCAGGTGGCTTCATATTAGCAGGAGCACACAAGATTACATGCGACATTGGTAACGGACTCTAAACATAACTAAAAATAAAAAAATAATTTAAAATGGAAACAATAGGAAACATTTTGTTGGGAATTCTTACAATACTAGTACTGATTATAGGTGGCAGTTTAATGTGCTCCTTGATAATAAGCATATATTTATTGTCAGTAATATTACGTTTACTTACATTTAAGAGACCCCTTACACCAACGGAGGTTTTTAATCTCTAAATTCATTAAAGGATTTTGTGTCTTTCACAGAATCCTTTTTTTATAATTTTTTATGAGTTTTATAACCTAAAGACATTTAAAGTAAATTTCAGTGAAGTATTAATATTCAATAAATAAAAAAATCCGCCTAAACGGATTTTTATAAAATTATAAAGTTTTAATAATTATTTTTCTACTGCTTCAGTCACAACATCAACTTTTTCATCAACATAAGGACATCATTTACCTTCTTCAAATTTTTCTGAGTTATAATATTGTCACTTCATCATATATCATCCCATTTTTCATTCAAAACCCCTATGATTAAATGCAGCTCTTCATAAAGCACATAAACCACCTAAAACAAAAAAACATACAATAATAAATAATAAAATGTTTGTTAATTTTTGACTTTTTCGATCCATTTTTTTTATAAAATTTAAAATAACACAATAAATATACAATTTAGACAGATAAAGTCCAATGAAAAATTTTTTTATAACTTGATTTTAAATGACGATTTATATATATTCTATATAGGATAATATATTTATCTCAAGCAAAGTTTATGGACTTAAAAAAATTATTTAAAAGGCATTCAATAAAAAAGATAATTTACGACACGTCATTTCTAGCCATCAGAAAATTTAAGCATCTCATATATATATTCATATCAGGTTTCGTGACCTGATTTTTTTTATATTATTTTTTATAACTCATGAACAAAAATTTGATTACATTGGCTACAGTTGGAACTTTTTTATTATTTACAAATAAATGATTTTGACAAGAAATTGCTAATACTTTCTCTGATATAAAACAAATTAATCAAACAGAAATTACCAAAAAAGAAATAGAAAATACTTTAATAGATCATATTGATTATAAATATTATCAATTACAAAAGAGTAAAATATTTAAACAAATAGAAACAGACACTACAAACAAAGATTACAAAACAGATTTTGAAAATTTAATAACCCAATATTTGGTTCAAAATGAAAATGAAATACTAGAAAATCCTGAATCTAGAAGACGTGAATTGGAAATATTATATTTTGATTGTGAATTTGCAGATATCCCCACACCAGAAAAATTAAAATATCTACTATGACTTACCAATTCTCGATTAATAAATTAGTATTGACTTTTTAAATAAAATAACTATAAGGGGAGAATAAAATAACAAAATAACAAAACTATGTTAAAATCTGAAGACGTGATTTTAATCGAGAAAGTCCTTGATAATGATTTAGGACATCCCGATGCTGTACCACTTACAGCACAAGAGCAAGAAACTTTTAAACAAAGGATGAAAGATCCCAAGTTTAAAAGCCATTTTAAGCTTTCCAACCAGATTGACGCTGCATTAGAGGATGAAGAGACTATGGATTTAATCAAAAAGACCCAATCAGCGGCAAGAGGGTATCACAAAATTTAATTTAACAAATTAACAAACATTCATTTCAAAAAAAAGTTTACGGTCACTCCGTAAACTTTTTTCGTGGATTAAAAAACATATTAATTTCCAACAGGCATATTAAATTCTCCAAATTCTATATTAGATGGTAAATCAAATATTCATCATTCTACTCATTTTTTACAATCAAAATCCATTTCTTGTACTCTTTCTTCTGCTCATACATCTGTATCATTAGCTGCTTCTCCAATAACTTCTTTCATCTTAAATCATTTAGTATCCATATTTGTCCATGAATAAGAATATCCTTCTTTTACAATTACATTAGCTTCAAAAGTCTTTCATCCAAAAGATCATTTACTACTATATCTCATTTTTTTACCATCAACATAAAGCGACCCATCAAAAGTTTGTCCTTCATCCGTAATTACAAATTTACAAGTAGTTGCTTTTCATTTTTTGAAAATATTTTGCATAGTAGTTTTAAATTTTCATTCATCTCCATCATCACTTATTTGGACTTTTTGATTTTCTTGTGAAGGTCATTGTGTATCAATAATCTTTGTTTTACCACAAGCTGTGATAAAAAATAAAGTAGATAATAAAATAACTAATAAATAAATTTTTTTCATAATATAAAATCAGAATATAAAAGATTAATCAAAATTGATTTAAATATTTATAATACAAATACCAGTTCTTATTTTTTATATTTATAATAATATATTACTTTCTAACTTTTCCATGAGGAGTTCATTCTACAAATCCAGCACTAGTCTGCACTCATACAATTGCCTTATCAGAAAATTCTTGTAAATTTTTTGCACCCAAATATGTCATGCTACTACGAAGCCCTGTCATACACTCATCTACTATATCTCATACAGATTCCATTCATGGTTTGATATATATTCTAGAACTAGATATTCCCTCACGAAACATCTGCTTCTGTGCTTGTTGAAACTTAGATAGTCATTGACTCCTATTACATACAGCTTTTTTGGATGCCATACCATAATTTTCTTTGTACATCAATCATTGTTCATCATACTTTACATCACCCACTGATTCAAAAGTTCATGCTCGTCGAGTTCATCGCATTACATGACTTGCTCATGCAGCAAGTGCAAGTATAAAATCTCTAGCTGTTTTGATACCTCCATCAGCCCAAACAAATCATCAATGTTTTTTAGCTTCTTGTGAACATTTATAAACAGCAGTAAATTGTGGTCTACCTACTCATGTTTTCATGCGAGTTGTACACATAGCTCATGGTCCTATACCAACCTTCACTCAATCTGCTCATGCTAAAATCAATTCACGAGTAGCTTCCTGCGTAATAACATTTCACGCAACTACTGTTATTTTTTTTCCATACATAGTTCTTATTTTTTTGATATTTTCTATCATAGATTTTTGATAACCATGCGCTGTATCCAAAACAAATATTCTTACTCATAAATCAAATAAAACTGATATCTTTTCATCGAAAGAATTTATTCAAACAGCAACAGCAACATTTAATTTTCCATCTTCACCAAGAGATGGTTTGTAAATATTATTTCTAAGTGTATTTTTTTTTGTTAATATTCATTTTAATATTCATTTATCATCTACAATAGGTAATGACGATATATTTTTTTCATCCATAATATTAAATGCATCTTCATCAGAGATTCATATTTTTCATATAATTAATTTTGGTCTAGATATATTACCGAGTAATGTGAATTGATCTAAATTATCAAGATCTTGTGGTTTAAAAATACTAATCGCTTTTCAATCATCATCTATCAATATAACAGAATTATGAGCTCTTTTATGGATTATTCACAAAGCGTCTCTGATTGTATTGTGAGATTTTACAGTAATCGGAGTATCATATTGTATATCAGCATTTTTTATATGTTTGATTATCATAGTTAAAGTTTCTATATCCATATCTTGAGGTAACACAGAAAGTCATCCATAGCGTGCCATAGTTTCAGCCATTCTTTTACCACTTACTGCATTCATATTAGAAGTTATAATTGGTATATTTGTTCATATCTTTACAACAGGATTTACATCAGCATCCAATCTAGATTTACCATCAAAATAATTTTGAAAAAGAAATACATCTTCATATGCAAGTTCTTCATTTTCATAAATAGGATTATTAAATTTCATGATGTTTTATTAAGGATAAAAACAACCTGTCATTCTTTAATTTTATTAGTCCATTTTACAACTAATTTATTAAAAATATTTAAGCTTGACATTTTGTATCATAAAAATATTTTAAACGAAATAATTTATCGTCTTATTTTGATACTATGACACTTCCAGAAATCAAAAATTTTATGCCAAAAACAATAGCAAAAGACATCATAAAAGAAAAATCAATTCGTCCAAATCGAGATCAATATTTCATGCTATCTGCTATCATTTCAGCTACTCGTGCAAGTTGTATAAAGTTCAACTCTTGAGCTGTTATAGTAAAAAATAAAAGAATAATTGCATCATGATATAATGGAAATCCTCCATGAGTTCCTAGTTGCCACGAACAGTGATTTTGTAACAAAGATGCTGCATGAGTAGATCGATCAACTAAATGAGTATGACATTGTTTAGCTACACACGCTGAAGCAAATGCTATAGTACAAAACCATGAACATAATATAGAGTGAACAACAATGTATTGTTTACATTTTCCTTGTAATGAATGTGCAAAGCTTATTGCATCATCATGAATCAAAGAAGTAGTTTATCTCAAAATGTATCGCGAACAAGTACCCAAGGCAGAATTTATTTTCAATCATGCATGAATTAAATTTAGACAGATGGATATGCATTATGACCAAATGTTAACAAAAATTCAGCAAGTAATGAGCGCTACTAGAGAATAATTTTTTACTTCAAACCTCATAACAATACATACATTTTCTTCACTGAAAAAATTACAAAAATAGCAAATATGAAAAATCACGCGTCGATTGATTTTTCTAGATCTTTTTGAATACTTTTTGGAGCAATGCCAAAAAGTATTTTGTCGTTTGGGGGCAAGACCCCATTAGTAAAAAACAAAATCGAGTAAACTATAATATATACTGGCAATTAATAACTAGGCTAAACTAAATAACTTAGTTCTATAACAACTTTTTAAACACTTCTACACTATCTAACCTTTCCCAATTAAATTCATCTCTTCCAAAATGCCCATAAGAAGCTGTAGATTTAAATACCGGTCTCCTAAGATCCAAACGATCGATAATAGCCTGTGGACACAAGTCGAAATTAGTTTTTATAGTATCTACTATTTTTTCTAGTCAAATTTTTTCCGTCCCGAAACAGTCAACATAAATACTTACAGGTTGTACCACTCATATAGCATATCATATTTGTATTTCACATTTATCACAAACTCCACTTGCAACAATATTTTTAGCTAAATATCTTGCAATATAGGCACCACTTCTGTCTACCTTTGTCGGGTCTTTTCAACTAAATGCTCAACCACCATGCCTTCATATACCTCAGTAAGTATCTACTATTATCTTTCTTCATGTCAGTCATGTATCTCATGCCGGTCATCATATATGAAAATTACCAGTAGGGTTTATAAAATACTTAGTCTGATCATCCACCATATTTCATACGACAGGATTAATTACAAATTCTTTTATATCAGATCTCAATTGTTCTTGTTTTACCTTATCGCTATGTTGACTAGAAACAACTATAGTATCTATCCTTACAAATTTATTACCATCATATTCTACTGTTACTTGAGTTTTACCATCTGGCCATATGTAATTCAAAGTTCAATCTTTTCTAACCATAGACAATTGCTTAGCTAATTTTTGTGCAAGATCTATAGTTATGGGCAAATAACTTGCTGTTTCATTCGTAGCATATCCATACATTATTCACTGATCTCATGCTCATCCATTATCCACTCCCATAGCTATATCAGGAGACTGTGTATGAAGCAATACTTGTACATCACAAGTTTTTCCATCAAAAAATTTTTCTTCACTATCATATCATATATCTAAAATAGTTTGCCTAACTATATTTTCAAAATCAATATTAGCATTAGTCGTAATTTCTCAGGCAACAATAACAATTCAAGTGGTAGCTAGACATTCACACGCAACTCTAGATTTTGAGTCTTGTTGTAAACATGCATCCAAAATAGAGTCTGAAATCTGATCACAAACCTTATCAGGATGTCATTCTGTTACAGATTCACTAGTAATAAAATGTTTCATAATAATATTATTAAATAATAAAATAACTACGTCACTGTCATTTCGAATATAATGAGAAATCTCTTTAAGGGATCTCTCGACAAGCTCGAGATAACAAAGTAAAATTAAAAAAAAACTTTCCTCGTCTGGAAAGCTTATGCAAATAAATTTATTATATTTGTATATCTTTCCCTTACGGGTAGGAATTAGCACCTGTCCAATTGGACTTATCCTGTATAAAATTACAGGGTGGTTGCTGGAGTGCTTAACGAGCCTAATCTCTATCACTCTCTCTGGATATTTATATTAACATAGACACAATATTTATATCTAGACAACATTCAAGTTATTTTTAAAAATAATTATAACACGTTTAATACAATTTACATTTATTTTTTATAAAAGATAGTTATTGAGCTATTTTTCAAACAACCATTTTTATAAAAAATTTACTTGATTTTGTTTCAAATATATTTATAAACTCCGAACGACGCATTTTTTTTGTATGTAAAACTTCTACACATTTATATGCGGATATGATGTAATTGGTGTAGCATAGCAGACTTCAGCTCTGTTCGTACGGGTTCGAGTCCCGTTATCCGCTTATTATAAAAAAGACAAAAAAGCTTCCAAAAGAAGTTTAACGTCGCATTTATCCCGCTTTAGCGGAATAAGAATTGTTAAAGTTCTTATTGTGATTAAAAAATAATCAAAATGCTAAAACAGATTATATTATGATTACTAGTGGCTTTTTGATGAGCTTGTTTGATTTATTATTCAGCTCAATTGGTAGATATGATTGGCAGAAATGCATGGGCAGAAAAAAATCTATGATGAACAAGAAACGCTTTGATATTGTTTTGATTCGCAATTATGATAATCTGATTTTCAATATTATTTGGAATGATTTCAATATCATGATCACCTACAGATATAAAATGATTCGAAACACAAGTACAATAATTCATATATGGGGAGATGGCAGAGCGGTCAATTGCATCAGACTGTAAATCTGACGCCTCACGGCTACAAAGGTTCAAATCCTTTTCTCCCCAAATTAATTATAAAACATATGGGCCCTTAGCTCATTTGGCTAGAGCGCCTGCTTTGCACGCAGGAGGCGAGGGGTTCGACTCCCCTAGGGTCCACCATTAAATAAGCTCCCATAGTTCAATGGATAGAACAGCAGCCTTCTAAGCTGTGGATGTAGGTTCGATTCCTACTGGGGGTAAATTAATACATATCAACATAGTTCAATGACAGAACGATCTAGTAGAAATACAAGATTAGTGTGGGTTTGATTCCTACTGTAGATAATTAGATAAATCATATTCCTTAGGGAAATTTAAAATTCTAAATTCTGAATTCTAAATTAAGTAATCCTGCTCTCGTAGTCTAGCTGGTCTAGGACGTCACCCTCTCACGGTGAAGATCGCGGGTTCGAATCCCGCCGGGAGTGATTAAAAAAATTACATCATTTATCTTTCATATAATATTATATGCCACAAGCCCCTTTCGTAAGAAAACCATTTGTAAAAAAACCTTATGAAAAAAAGTTTGCTAGTGATGCCAATAGAGTCAGAATAATATTTATAAATGACAATATAAAGGCACCAAACATGATGGTGATTGATGATGAAAAAAACAATCTATGAACATTACCTAGAAGAAAAGCTCTTGAAATAGCAGAAGAAAAATGATTAGATTTGGTACAGATTTCTTATGATCCAGTAAGTATGTTATCTACAGTTAGACTTACAGATTATTGAAAATATATGTATCAAAAATGAAAAGATGAAAAAGAGCAGAAAAAAAAGCAAAAGCCTAGAGAAATGAAAGAATTAAAATTAAATTATTGAATAGGCGAAAATGACTTATTATTGAAAATCAAAAAAGCAGAAGAATTTTTAAAGGATTGAAACAACGTAAAAATATTCATAAAATTAAAGTGAAGAGAAAATATATACGCCAAGAAAGCTGTAGAGAAACTGACAAAAACAAAAGAAGCGTTATTACAATTCTGAAAGTCACAATATGAAACACCAAAAAAAGAAATGAATTGATATAGTATTATTTTATTTAGTAAATAATGCCTATGGCAAACAAGCTTAAAACACATAGCTGAGCAGCAAAAAGATTTAAGATAACAAAAAAGAGAAAGGTACTTGCTGCCAAGGCATGTAACAATCATCTTTTGACAAACAAATGAAAAACAAACAAGAAAAGTCCTTATTGAAAACAATTAGAAAAAGTTCGCAGCAAAAAGATAAAGAATTTAATCCCTTATAAATAACAAATGGTGAGAGTAACAAACTGATTACAAAGACACAGAAGACACAAAAAATTCATTAAACTTGCTAAGTGATTTAGACTAGGAAGAAAAAACGTATATAAACAAGTTAGACTAGCTCTAGTAAAACAATGACAACATGCGTATCAAGCAAGAAAAGAAAAAAAGAGAGATTTCAGAACATTATGGATTGAAAGACTTTCTGCTGTTCTTAGAGAAAAATGAAATAAATATAGTCAATTTATCAATTCTATGAATCAAAAAAACATCATATTAGACAGGAAAGTATTATCAAATATTGCTATAGCATTCCCAAGAGTGTTTGACAAAATATATGAAGCAGTAACAAAATAATCTAAAATATATCAACTTTAAACAATAATATACAATTAAAGTTGATAATCCTGCCCGGGTGGCGGAATTGGTAGACGCACAGGACTTAAAATCCTGCGATAGAAATATCGTACCGGTTCGATTCCGGTCCCGGGCACTTAGACTTGTATTTATACACAAAAAACATACAAGTTACGAACACGTTTTTATTACTATTACAACATTTTTAATGTGATTCACTATCCGAAGAACTGGCGATTTAAATACAAATGAAAGAATGGTCGCTTTTTACAAAAAAGAACTTCGAGCTTCTCATATTTTAGACAAAGCAAAAAAACAAAAACACTATGGAACAAAACGATATAAAAAGTTTGTTGATTTTGATTTCCCAAGTTCAAGAAGATATAAAAGAATAAAAGCTATAGTATCAAGTACATATAGAAAACAGAAGAAAAAATATAATACTCTTGCTCAATTATGAAAAATAGTATAAACGATTTTAAATTATAAATTTTAAATTAAAGATGTATGCAGTCATAAGTCTTAAATGACACCAATATATAGTAAATGAATGACTAGAGTTGACAGTAGACAAGGTTGATTGAAACCCTTGAGATAAAATAGAAATTACAGAAGTTGTTGCTATTTTTGATCAAGAATGAACAGATGTAAAAGTTGGTAATCCTACTATCGCAAAAGCAAAGGTAGTGGCAGAAATAATGGAAACAAAAAAATGAAAAAAAGTTAAAATTGTTAAGTTTAAAAGGAAAAATAGATACGAAAGGAATATGTGATTTAGGCCTTTACAAACTATTTTAAAAATTAACAAAATTCAGCTTAATGGTTAAAGACCAATCTACCACATTACAATTAGATTGAGAAATTGTTGAAGTTTTGCCAGCATGAAAATTTAGAGTAAAACTCAAAGACACAGATTTGGTAATAGTATGTTATAAAGCAGGTAAAATGAAACAATCACACATCTCTGTTATAGAATGAGACTGGGTTAAAATAGATGTAAACCAATACGATATGACTCAATGACGCATAGTTTATAGATACAATGAATACAAAAAATAATTTATTCGACTAAACGAAAAACAATGAAAGTTAAAAGTTCGCTAAAAAAAAGATGTATGTATTGCCAGATAATAAAAAGAAAAGGCATATTGTACGTTACATGTAAGAAAAACCCTAGACACAAGACTAGGCAATGATAATTTTTATATTAATATCTATTAAGAAATATGTTCAGATTAATGTGACATGTTCTCCCAGAAAACAAATCTATATGGATAGGTCTAACAACTATTTATGGAGTTGGTTTGCAAAGATCTAGAAAAGTTCTAGATAATCTCGAAATAAATTACATGAAAAAAGTAAAAGATATTTCTGAAGAAGAACAAAAAAAGATTCTAGACGAATTAAAAACTTATGTATTAGAAAATGATCTCAAAAGAGAAATAGCTTTTGCTATAAAAAGATTAAAAGAAATCAAATGTTACAGATGAATGAGACATAATTTGTGATTACCTGTAAGATGACAATTAACAAGAAAAAATGGTAAAACAGCCAAAAAATTGTTATGAAGATCAAGGGTAAGACCAGTATTAAAAAAATAAATTTAAAAAATAATTTTATTCAATTTTTCCAAATCAATAATGGCAACTAAAACAAAGTGAAAGAAGAAAGATACAAAAATCACTAGCTGAACTCTTCACGTAAATACAAGTACAAACAACACTGTAGTTACTCTCACAGATGAGCAGTGAAATAAAGTTTCTTGATCATGAACATGACCAATGTGATACAAGAATTCAAAAAAAAGTACTCCTTACGCTGCAGAGATGCTCACAAAAAAAATATTGAAAGATGCTCAAAATCAATGATTAAAAGAAATTTGAGTTGTTATCAGATGAGTTTGAATGGCTAGAGACTGAGTTTTTAAAGCTATAAATGAAATCTGATTGGTAGATATTAAATATATAAAAGAAGAAACACCATTACAATTTGGTGGTTGTAAATGAAAAAGACCAAAAAGAAATTAGTATAAGATTAGCTTTAAATAATGTATTTTAATTTATTCTGTTATAATATTATGAGATATACATGACCCAAATTTAAATTATGTAGGAGAGAACAGACAAACATATATTGAACTGAAAAGTATAATATCAAAAAAAATAGAGCCTTACCAGGACAACATGGAAATAGCATGCACAGATATTCTGAATATGGTAAATTATTGAGAAATAAACAACTTCTTAAAAGACTTTACTGATTGTCAGAAAGACAATTTGTAAATATAGTTACAAAAACTGCTGCAAAATTTTCAAAAAACAATGCAATTAGTCACGATGAAGCATTATTTCAATTCTTAGAAAGTAGAGCTGATGCTATAGTTTATAGATCATGAATAGCAAAAACCATTACACAAGCAAGACAAATGGTAACACACTGACATTTTTTATTAAATGGTAGAAAGCATAATATTCCATCAAGTTTTATGAAACAATGAGATATTATAACACTAAAAGAGAAATTAAATAATTCTTCATTATATACACAAGTATCATGAAAAGA
>CAYSXV010000028.1:11330-12849 GCA_964435215.1 uncultured Candidatus Peribacteria bacterium
AAAAAATAATATTTATTTCTTTTTCAATCGCTCAATGTTAGATATACAAAATTTCATCTGAGTTCCCAAAATCATTACAACAAATGTAGATGATCAAACAACGAAATTTGAATTAGCCTATTTACCAAGATGATTTGGACATACACTCTGAAATGCGCTTAGAAGAATTATATTAGCCTACAATATTGGCTGAGCTGTAACATGATTAAAAATCAAATGAGTAGCACACGAATATCATGTAATAGATTGAGTAAAAGAAAGTGTAATAGATATGATGTTAAACTTCAAAAAACTTCGCTTTCAAATAGATGAAAAATCTGAAAGCATACAATGGATATCACACAGATTCAAGTGAATATGACAATGCAATGCGAATAGTATAAAATTACCAGCAGGTATAGAACTATTAAACGAAGATGAATATCTATTTGAGATTACAGATCCTTCAGCTGAACTAAACATAGATATAAGAATAGAAAAATGATATAGATATTACAGCATAGATTACCTTAGAACTCGCGAAAAGAAAGAAGAATGAACAGACGTAAATTTATTACTTATAGATAATGAATTTAAGTTGATAGATTATATAAAATACGATGTAGAAGAAATCATAGAAGATTTCACAGGTAAAACAAAAGATAAATTGATAATAGAAGTAAAATCAGGATTCAAAAAAATATCTCCAAAAGAGATAGTAATGTTTGCTTGAGAAGTATTAGCTTCTTATGCTAAGTTATTCATATTTGATGATATGTATATTGATAGATCAGTTTTGGTTGAATATGAAGATCTTAAGGTTGAAAAAGAAAAACTTCCTGAAGAAACAAATATCAAAACAATGCCAATAGATGCATTACCATTAAGTGAAAGAACAAGAAATGCATTGATAAAAAACAACATATTGTATGTAGAAGATTTAGAAAAGAAAAAGAAATGAGAATTGTTACTTATGAAATGAGTATGAAGAAAAGCAATAGATGAAATCAATAGCTCACTATCCAATATAGGTAAAGCACTATTGGGATAATATTTAAATAAATGTCTTAACGATTATGAAACACAGAAAGAACAAATTATTAGAGTTGAGTACTTGAATAGTTCAAAAAAATGTTTTTATAAAAACATTACTTTCCAATTTAATTAAAAGTTGAAAGGTAACTACTACTTCAAAAAGAGCAAAAGTACTTAAATCTCATGCAGATTATTTCTTTTCTAGATTGATCAAAATAACAGGTCAATACGAAGAAAAAGATGCAAAAAGAGAATGTATCAGATTTATAAAAGAAAACATAGATTGAGAAGATACTGGTAAATTGGTATTAAATACTCGATTACCAAAATATAAAGAAAACTGAAATCAATCAAGTTTTGTTGCTGATTACAAAATATGATACAGAGCTTGAGATTGAGCTCCAAAAATCATGTTGAAATTATTATAATTTACTCAATAGATTAAAATAAAGATGGAAAAATTCACAAAGAAAGATTTAAACAAGACTCTACGAGTTAAGCAAGA
>CAYSXV010000028.1:12949-14487 GCA_964435215.1 uncultured Candidatus Peribacteria bacterium
TATGAAGAAGAAAAGAAACTACAGCGGTAGTTAAACTTTTTTCAAAATGATCTGGAAATTTCATAGTTAAAAAACCATGATGAAAAGAAATGTCTCTAAAAGAATATTTTGGAGGTAATCACTATCTTTATGAAAATTCTATCAAACCTTTTGAAATACTATGAAAAGAAAAATTGAATCAATTCGATGCTGAAATAAAAATCGTATGAGGAGGTATTTCTGGTCAAGCTGATGCGATTAGATTATGATTTTCAAGAGCACTTATAGATTGGAATTCAGAATTTAGATTAACTTTGAAACCTTACTGACTACTTAAAAGAGATCCTAGAATAAAGGAAAGAAAAAAGCCAGGTTTGAAAAAAGCGAGAAAGAGCCCAACTCGGTCAAAGAGATAATCAACAACAATCAATATATAATCATATATCAAAAAACTCCTTTCAAAAGGGGTTTTTTTGAATTTTAATTTGAAATAAACCGTTAATTAAATAGACTCTAAATAAATTATTTTATTTTTCAACAAACTCATTATGTTATCTAAAGATCTATTCTTATTATGAATCCAATGATGTGGTAAATGAACACAAGCAAAATTACTTATGGAAAAGTTTACAAATCATTTTTATTTTGAAATGTGAGAAACTTTAAGATCATTACATAGTAATAGTAATTTAATATGAAATTATATGAAAGACTGTATGAACAGATGAGAAATGGTAGATAATTTCATAACAAATGATCTTATGGATATATGTCTAAAAATAGCTCAAAAAAACAACAGAAATATAGTAGTAGACTGATATCCAAGAGTATGAGAACAAACAGATTATCTAATTCCTAGGATGGAAGAATTCAAAAGAGATTTTGTAGTTATACATTATTATCTTCCAAGAGAGAAAGCAATTGAAAGATTACTTAAAAGAGCAGAAATAGAAGGTCGCAAAGACGATAATATAAAATCTATAGAAACAAGAATATCAATATTTACAAATGAAACACTAGTTCAAATAGAAAAATTCGAAAAATTATGAAAAGTAATTACAATAAATGCAGACAATACAATAGAGTGAATTTTCCAAGAAACTTGTGAAAAACTCTGAATATAAGTATATATTTATCTAGAATAATTTTAAATGAGACAAAAAATAAAGTGATTGAGTGAATTATTGAACTTATCGACGTTTTTTGTCTTAATTTTTGTTATATTCTTAATATTTAAAGTATCTTGAAATGAAGAACTTAGAAAAAATATATTATGACAGACTACTCAGACAATAAAAAATAGTATAAATACATTACCTATTTTAAACAACAACAAATTAAAATCTCAAAAAAATCAGATTCATATAATGTCTTTTTGAGATTTAATTTATGATAGATCTGTATATATAAAATTACCTTGAGAAGAACAATTATCATGACATTTCAGCTATCGATACGATCAATCAATCTGGTTTCATAGTATAGAAACTACTTTTGATAAACTTTCAAAAGATTTTGATTTTCTGGGAAAACTTAAAAATGCCTGGGACATCGAATTC
>CAYSXV010000029.1:0-13893 GCA_964435215.1 uncultured Candidatus Peribacteria bacterium
ACCATATAAACCTTGAGATAAACCTGCTTATAGGCCACCATATAAACCTTGAGATAAACCTGCTTATAGGCCACCATATAAACCTTGAGATGTTAAAAAACCTTTTGTATGATGATCTAATAATAGATATCCTCAATCTAATCAAAATTTACAAAATAAAGAACATAAACCAGAATTTATAAAAAGAGAAAAAATAGCATCAACATCGGCTAATCTTATAAAAAAAGAAGAAGTAGAGATAGATGAAAAAATAACAGTAAAAGAATTTGCTGAGAAGATATGAGTACCTCTTCCAGAGATTATGAAAAAATTACTTGAGAATAAAATATTAACTTGAATAACATCATCGCTTGATTTTGATACTGCTTGTTTGATATGAGCAGATTTATGAGTAATCTTAAAAAAGAAACAAGTGCAAATGAATGTTGAAAGTTTTATGACTGGAGATTTACAATCAATTCTAGATATAGATAAATGAGCAGAAAATTTAATTGAGAGGGCTCCTATAGTTACTATAATGTGACATGTTGATCATGGTAAAACTTCACTTTTGGATTATCTTAGAAAAACAAATGTTGCTTGATGAGAGGCTTGATGAATTACACAATCGATATGAGCTTCTGTAGTAGAACATAATTGAAAAAAAATAGCATTTATAGATACGCCATGACATGAGTTATTTACTAGCTTGAGAGCTAGATGAGCAAAACTTACAAATATTGCTGTGATAGTAATAGCTGCAGATGATAGTGTAATGCCACAGACTGTGGAATCTATAAATCATGCAAAATCTGCATGAGTACCTATTATTATAGCAGTTACTAAAATAGATAAACCATGAAATAATTTTGAACAGATAAAAACTGATATTGCTAAATACGGTTTAACACCTGAAGATCGATGATGAGAAACTCCTATAGTCGGTATATCATCAAAAACATGACAATGAATACCAGATCTACTTGAAAATATACTTTTACAGACAGAGATGCTTGAATTGAAATATAATCCTGATAGGAGTGCTGTGTGAGTGATTTTAGATGCTCATAAAGATCCAAAACAATGAGTTGTTACTAGTGTTATTATCCTTACTTGAACTTTAAAAGTATGAGATATTATGGTTGCATACAATACTTATTGAAAAGTAAAAAGGATGCAAAATCGGAAATGACAAAATATTAGTAGTGCGACTTGATGAGAACCAGCTCAAATATTGTGATTTACAGCTATGCCAGAACCTGGTCGTATGATTGAAGTTGTAAAAAATGAAAAAGAAGCTAATGAAAGAGTAAATATAATACAAGATAAAGATAAAAAACAGACTGCAGATTCTGCTGTTCAAGAATTTTTATCATGATTACAATCTGCTGATAATAAAGTTTCAGAACTTAGACTTATATTAAAATCTGATTGATCATCTAGTTTAGAAGCTCTTCAACAAGCAGTTGCTGGTATAGTTTTACCAGAGAATGTTGTAATAAAAACAGTACATACTGATGTAGGACATTTTTGAGATTCAGATTTATCTCTTGCTCAAGCCTCAAAAGCATTGTTGCTTTGATTTAATCTTTCTATGAATGCATTATTAAAAAAGAAAGCTGAAACGATGAAAGTAGAAATGAAGAGTTTTGATATAATATATGAACTTACAGATTATCTTACAGATTTAACAAAATGAATGATAAAGCTTGAAGAATATGAGCTTGTAGTCTGAACTATGGAAGTATTGTGAATATTCTATACAAAATGAAAAGATATGACTATATGATGAAAAATCATTGAATGAAAAGTAGTTTGAACTGCTAGATTTAGAATAATGAGAGGTGATGAAATATTGTGAAATGGAGATATAGTTTCTTTGCATAGAAATAAAGATCAGGTAAAAGAAGTATGAGAATGAGAAGAATGTGGTATAAAAATAAGAACATCTAAAAAAATTGAACTATGAGATAAATTAGAATTTTTTGTTAAAGAAATGAGATAATCTACTACTTCCGTGATGAATTTTAAATTAAAAATTATAAATTATGAAGTTAGTCGTTGGACTTGGTAATCCAGGATGACAATATGTAAATACAAGACACAATGTATGATTTTTGATGATAGATAAATTACAAAATGATGAATGAAAATCATTGTCAGAATTGTTTCTTTATGATAATAAATGTGGTTGAGAAGTAGTACATACTGTGTTTTCTGGTCAAAAAGTTATTTTTTTGAAACCTATGGAATTTATGAATCGTTCATGATGAGCAGTGAGTCAGGTTTCTAATTTTTATAAAATAGAAGCCAAAGATATTTTGGTAATTCACGATGATATAGATCTGTGAGTATGAACTATTAAACTTAAATTATGATGATGAGCTGCTGGCCATAATGGTATCAGAGACATTATAGAAAAATTATGAGAAGAAGAATTTTATAGAATAAGGATAGGTGTAGATAGACCAGAAAATTCAGATTATGTCGCAGAATATGTTTTGAGTCCTTTTAAAAAAGAAGAAAGAGAAAATATTGAATTAAAGTTTGATGAAATAGATAAATACATAAAGGAATTTCTGAATAAATAAAAAATAGAGCCGTAAAAAACGACTCTATTTTGTTTAATATACTCGGATAGATTATCAAAGTAATTCACTGGCTATTGTAGCTAGTTCACTCCTTTCTCCTTTTTCCAAATATACGTTCCCGAACATTTGTTGTCCTTTGAACTTATAGATTACATGAGCCAATCCGTTGTCAGCTCTACCCAAATATTGAGCATCAATCTGTTCGATATCTCCGCATAATATAACTTGAGTATTTACTCCTGCTCGTGTTATAACTGTTTTGATTTCGTGAGGAGTAGTATTTTGACTTTCGTCAAGTATTAATACTGCATTATTTATGCTTCTGCCTCGTATAGTAGGAAGTGGTTGAATCTTAATTGCTCCATCTTTTTGTAGGGTTATCAAGGCAGCTATTTTGTCTGCATCTTTTTTACCGGATTCATTTTTGATGAATTCTAGGTTGTCGAATAACCCCTGCATATATGGAGATACTTTTTCATTTGCATCGCCTGGGAAAAAGCCAATTTCTTTGTTTCCTACAGGTATCAAAGCGGCAGATAGAATAATCTGTTTACATTCTTTTCTTTTTAGTTTTTCAAGAGCACATGCAATAGCAAGAAGTGTTTTGCCGGTCCCAGCTTTGCCATACAATGTAACCAAACTGTTATTTGGATTCATTATAGCATCTACTGTAAATATTTGCTCTGAATTTTTTGGAGTAATTTCTGAAACGGTTCTTTTTTCAACTCTGATAAGTTCTATTTTTCTGGGAACGCTTTCTTCTACTGTGTTTTCATTATCATGTCCGTTGCCATTACCGTTTTCTTCTATTTTTTTCTTTTCGAATTCAACTCTTGCGAGCCCGTGTTGTTTCCCTGATTGTAAAATAACATACATATTTGGGACTGGTTCAAATCCTTCTAATTTTGGACAAGGAGCTTTACCATTTTTATATAGAAGCTGGAGTGTTTCTGATAAACTAGAGTGATTCAACACTTGTTTACCTTTGTATAAAGAATCAATATCCTTTATCTGTTCACTCTCATAATCTTCTGCATATAGTCCCAGAGTATCTGCTTTTACTCTTAAGTTAACGTCCTTGGTTACCAGAATTGTTTCTATGTCTTTATTATTGGACATTTCATAGACCATGCTAAGCAAGTAGTGATCTACTATTGGTTCGGGATATACATCTTTAACTTCTGGTACAATCTTTTTTGAAATTACTATTTCAATAGTACCCTTACCCTTTCCCAAAGAAATGCCACCATTACAAAGTTTGGAAACCATTCTGCCGTCTTTTTCGATTCTTTCCTTCCGAAGGTCATCAATAATTCTTATGAACTTCCGAGCGTTGATATTGATCTCTTCTTTACCTTTTTTGAAATTATCTATTTCTTCGATAACTTTGGTCGATATTTTTATATCGTGTTCATCAAAGTTATAGATAGATCTATAATTGTAAAGAATTACATTTGTGTCAAGCGAAAAATTTTTTTTCGATGACTTTTTTTTTGCTTTTGCCATGTTATTTTATTTTAGGGGTTTATATTTTGTTTTTTGTAAATACAAAATACTCAATTGGTTTATTAAATCAATCTTATTTTAGTATATTTTAGAATAAGTATATAGATATTAGAATAAACTATGTTGAGAATTGATGTTTTGATTAGTCGGTATAGAAATATTTGATAGAAAATCAAATTCCTGGATTATATTATTTCGACCTTCAATAATTCTGATTTCAAGCTCTTGTGCTTTTGCTTTTTTGCTTCATGGTTTATCTCATATAAGAATAATTTCTGTATCTTTTCTAGGATTTTCATGAAACATCCATCAATGTTTTTGCATCTCTTCAACTATAGTTTCTCTAGATATAGGGAATGATCATGTAATAGAAAATGATCCGTTATTTAGTCATTCAAATATTCATATATTTTCTTTATCTTTGTAATATTTTATAGGATCGAAATTTAATCAGAATTCTTCTAGTTTTTTTAAATTTTCTAAATTGTTTTTATTATTTAAGAAGTCTATTGTTTCTTGAACTGTTTTTTCTCATATACCAGAAATAGAATTTAAAAAATCCTGATCTGTGATATGTTTTATAAGATTATCTAATGGGCTTAAATCTGTATCTTGAAGACTATAATGATTGATTAAATTATCTACTATCATTATTGCTGTTTTTTTACCTACATGTCAGATTCATAATCAGTTAAGTAATCTTCGTAATGGTTTTTCTTTTGCTAAGATTAATTGGTTTGAAATTTCACTTACTTTTTTACTTCCAAATCATGGAAATTTTTGCAATAGTATTTGATTACTTGGATCTGTAAGTTTAAATAGATCTCCTATATTGGATATAATTTTTTGATCTACTAAAACATCAACTATACTATCCCCTATTCACATTATATCCATACAATTTTTGGATACAAAATGTTCAAGCTTTGCTTTGATTTGAGCAGGACAGCCATCATTTGAACAATAATAATGTATTTCTTCGTTTATTATTTTACTATTACATATCGGACATTTTGATGGTGGATTAACTGTGATTTCAGTTCAGTTTCTTTTATCTCTTATGACTCATACTATATAAGGTATAACTTCTCCACTTCTTTGTAGTCGTACATAATCACCTATTTTGATGTCTTTGTTTTGTACAAAATCAAAGTTATGAAGTGTTGTCCTTGATATTGTTGCTCAGCTTAATTGTACTGGAGATAAATTGGCAACTGGTGTTATGATTCAAGTTCTACCTATTTGAAAGTCTATGGATATAACCTGAGTAGAAACTTGTTGAGCTGGGAATTTATATGCTACTGCTCGTCTAGGATGATGTTCGGTAGTTCAAATAATTTCACGTTGTTTATTATTTTCTACTTTGATAACTAATCAATCAAAATCACAATCCTGATTATCTAAATATAATTTAGTTTCTTCATCAAGGCAAATATTTATTACATCCTGGATATTGTCTGATGTTTTTTTTCGATCGAAAATAGGTAATCAGAGTTTTTTTAAATTTTCTATTCAAATATCTTTTATATCAGAAGATAATATATCATAAACAAAACAGACTAATAATCTTTTGGATACTTCTCATGAATCTAATAATTTTATACTTCATGCAGCTGCATTTCTAGTATTTGCAAATGCTTGTTCTCAGTTAGACTCTCTTTCTTCGTTTAATTTTTTCCAAACTGATTTTGGCATCATGATTTCTCAGCGAACAGAAATATTTATTTTTTCTGAAAGTTTTTGAGGTATATTTTTGATTGTTTTTGCATTTATTGTAATATCTTCTCAAACTAGTCAATCTCAACGTGTGATTGCTTGATGAAATTGTCAATTTTTATAAATAAGTTCAACACTTATTCAGTCAAATTTGGGTTCTATAGAATAAATTATAATATCTTTTGTTATATCTAAGGGTGACAAAGTTTCATCTTTAGTTAAATTTTTCTTTACTCTTTCATCCCGATCTAAAAGATCTTGTGCGTTATAAGTATTTTCTAATGATAATAGTTTTGTTGTATGTTGAGCTTGATTAAATCATTCTGCTATCTGACCGATTAATGTCTGTGTAGGTGAATTTCAAGAAATTAGATGAGGGAAATACTCCTCTATTTTTTTTATATAATCAAAAAGCTGGTCATATTCTTTATCTGATATAGTAGGATTGTTTTCTATATAATAAAGATGATTATGATCTGTGATACAATCTATAAGTTCTTGATAAATTTCTGAAATTTCTTTTTCAGATATATTTTCTAAACTTTTGTTTAATAAGATATAATTTTGTAATTTCTGAGTATCTTCAGATAATGTCATTATTATTTAATATTGTTTTGTAAAATGTCTTGATTTTAATTTCTTGATTTATACAAAGAGCTTTGGTTTATTTGGTCCTGTAGCTCAGGGGTAGAGCGATTCCCTTTTAAGGAGTAGGTCATATGTTCGAATCGTATCGGGACTACTATGTTAAGCTCTCTTTTTTTAAGAGGGCTTTTCTTATTTTCATTTAAATACTACTCATCGAGTAGCGAGTAAAATATATATATCAAGAAATACTGATCGATGTTGAATATAATATAAATCTAGTTTAGCTTCTTCATCAAAATCTAAAGCGTCTCTACCGAAAACTTGTGCATAACCAGTAATTCATGGCTTGATACTAAATAATCTTTTTTGTCGTGTTTCATAATTATTTACTTCATCTTGTAGATGTGGCCTAGGTCATACCAATGACATTGTTCACATAAATACACAAAATAATTGTGGTAATTCATCAAGGGAGACCTTTCTTATAAATCTTCAAAATCTAGTTACTCTTGGATCGTTATTTATTTTGGGTAGTACTCAGGATCTTATATTTTGATCAGAATTAATTAATTTTGAATATAATTCTTGAGCATCTTTTCAACCATATTTATCTCATATGCTAAGATGAGAATACATACTACGAAATTTGAGAAAAGTAAATAATTGTCACCTTTGACCTACTCTCTTTGCTTTGTAAATTATCGGTCATTTACTTTCAATCTTTATAATAATAGCAATAATTAGCATAATAGGAGATGTGATGATAATCAATATTATAGATGAAAATATATCCATTATCCTCTTTAGTATTATTGATCGTCAATCCAATTTAGAATGCTTGTATTCAAGAGCAATTATGTTATCTATATTTTCTGGCATATAAACTACATCTTCTAAGAAGAATCATTCTCCAATATGATAAAATCTAGTATTTATAAATCTAATTTTTTCAAATATTTCTTGTAGTGTCTTCTTTTCAAATGTACCCGCTGCAACTACTATAAAATATTGTCCCAAATCTATATCATCTATTTCGTCGATTTTTGCAAACTCTGATGGAAATGAAAATCATTTTTTTATTTTTTCTATTGCTAGATAACTATCCATAGTATCGCTTCATATAATCAGAATTTTATTTCATGATTTTTTATGTTTACGTGATTCTATATGGTTTCGTAGTTGATCAAAACTTAATAAACATAGAAAAGATAATCAGCTAGTGATAACTATGATAAATCTAGATATTCAATATTCAAAAATAAATCATTGTCAAAAATATGATATGAAAGTAATAGCTATAAACCGATATCATCGTACTTTTGTGAATGTTTGAAAATATTTTTGTATAGGTTTGTTGAGTTCATATAAGTTTTTGAATATACCTATAAATATAAATCATACTCAAGATATAGCTGAAAATAACATAATTTCATAATAATTTATTGCTGGGATTGTGAGTTGTACAAATGGAATAAGATCTGTCACGAGACGTATTCTATATGTGACATAAAAAACAATGATGATTATAAAAAAATGTATCAGTGGTCTGATAAGGCGTACTTTTACGTTATAACCAACCATTCCTTTGATTAATAATTTAAAATTCAGATTTAATGATTATTTTGTGCTTTGATCTTTTTTATTATCTCTTTTATTTCTTTATTGAAATTTCATTTAAAATCTACCTTAAATCCTGAAGCATTGCGATGTCATCATCATCAAAAAGTTTGAGCGATTTTGGATACGTCTGCTTTCTTTGATCTTATAGATCATTTTATAAATTTTCATATTTTTTTAAACAAAACCACTATATCTGGACCCATTATATCTTGCATTACAAACTGTCAATAAACAGCCTCTTCCTCGTCTAATTTGTATTTAGATAATTCTGAATCTTGATAATAAGAATATACAATATTTCAATCTTGAACCATCCTATCCAATACTTTTTGCATAAATTTTATTGATTGGAATGTTTTGGTACGAAATATATGTTCAACTATGGATTTTTTATCTGCTCATAGATTTATCAGATTTAGTGCATTTTTTAAAATCCTTGGAGTCTGTTCTCCTTGATCAAAACGAAAATTACCAGAATCTGTAGTGAGTCATAGATATAGATATGTTGCTATATCTTTGTCATAATATTTTTTTCGTCGTTTATATGTAGTTTCAAAAACTATTTCACAAGCACTTATAGAATGTATATCTTTTTTTAATATTGCGTGTTTGGGAGTGCTATTCTCTGGATGATGATCTATGATTATAAGATTATTTTCATCAAAATATTTATGTTTATTATCTGTAAATTTTGATATACGACCATATCAAGTAAAATCTGTAAATATAAGCAAATCATATTTTCAATAATCAAAATTTGTTTTGATCTTTTTTACGTCCGGTAAAAACTTAAATATTTTACTAGGTTCAGAAGGTGTAAAATATCAAACTTTCTTTCATTGTTTTTCTAGTAATGTTCATAGTCATAGCATAGATCATATGCAGTCTCAATCTATATTTTCATGTCAGAATATTGCTATTTTGTTTGAAGATTCTAAGATAGATTTAATATTTGACATTAAAAAATTAACCAGTTAAAAAATCATATATTTTGTATAATAATTTGGTTTTGTAAAACAAGAGTTAACGCTTCGCTTGGACTGGCTTTTGACATTGCCTCAAAAGTCAGCAAAAACTCTAGAAAAATCATCCGCCATTTGATTTTTCCTTGTTTGCTTAGTCGATGTAATCTTTTTAGCTGTAATTATAGATGTAAAAACTGTTGTCATAAATGTTATATGAAATTAAAAAATAAAAAAAACCTGAAACTCGAAAATGAGTCCAGGCTTTGTGATTTATTTATTTTTTTGATTTTACTTAATGATTAAATAGTAAAGCCCTAATCTTGCGTAATCATTCTTCATTTAAAAATATTTCTTTATTTCATATTTGAGCTTGTATATCTCATTTATATTCATTTATAATAGTTACCATCTCATTGATTTTTTCTATTCTATCTGGTAATTTGAATGATAAGTTTTCTTCTTCTTGGATATCTTCTATAGGTAATTCTGGAATTTTTTCTATTTTCACTTCTTCCAAATTTTTTTTCATTTCTCAGAATCTCATTCATTTTGCTTTTACTACAGTCATTTCAGGATCATATCTTTCTCAAGATTGTTTCACTAAATTATCGCGTGAAGTTCTAATAATCTTATCTATACTTGTTGATCTTCATTTATATCCACTGATGATAAGTATATCAAATTTTTTAAAATCTAAAACATCCTTTGTAAAGATTTCTATTTTACCTGATATATCTTCAACTTTTATAAAAAATCATTTCTTTTTTGCTCTTTGGATTTCGTTTATATAACCTGTAATTATAAATGGTCAAAAATTCTCTGTATTTTGGAATTGTGATATAAAAGAAAACTTTTTTAAATATGAATACAATCAATCCAATGGATTTGCAGAAACAAATGTTTTGAAAACCTCTTGTTCCATCATCAATTTATCCATCATTGAAGTTTCTTTGGGATTTTTTAATTCGAGTTTAGTAACCATATTTTCCATACCGAAAAGTCATTGATTAGCGTTTTGAGAAGATTTTGTCCGATCTAAGATATATTCTGCGTTTTGTAATAATGTTCAGCGATCATAAAACTCATCAAGGGCTCAGGATTTTATAAGTCATTCTAGTGATTTTTTATTTATAGAAGGTTGGCATCTTTTTAAAAAATCTTCTAAGCTTGAAAATTGTCAGTTCTTTTTCCTCTCTTCTTGGAAAGATTCTCATATTTCAAATCATAATCATTTTATACAGAAAAATCACAATCTAATTTCATTTGATATAGCTGCTACATGATTGAATGAATAATTTATATTGGGAGATAATACATTTATTCAATGTTGTTGTGTCTCATAGATATAGTTACTAAGTTCGTCTGTATCTTGTTCTACTGATCTTATAAGTGCTGCATAAAATTCTACTGGATAATGTGCTTTGAGATATGCTGTCTGATAAGCGATCATAGCATAACAAACTGAATGTGATTTATTGAACGAATAGAACGCTGCTGGCTCTATCATTTTTTCATATATAAATTGTGAGGTTTCTTTTTTATATTCTTTATAATCTTTACATCTTTTTATAAATTCTTTTTTAATTTTTTCTATAACATCTTTTTTCTTTTTACCTACTCATCTTCTAAGCATATCTGCTTCAGCTAGAGAAAATCATGCCATTGCTTGTACAAGAAAAATAAGCTGTTCTTGATAAACTGCTATTCAATATGTCAGATTCATAATAGGTTTAAGATCCTCTTCCAATTTTCTTCACTCTTCTATTACGGTTTCATCTCAATATTCTTTTTCCAAAATTTCTTTTAATTCTGGATGCATATAATTTACTTTTTCTTTTCCATGTTTTCTATCTATATATGTAGGGATAAACTCCATAGGTCATGGACGATAAAGCGCATTCATAGCTACCAAATCATTGATTGAATTTGGCTCTAATTTAATAAGAAATTTTCTCATTCAGCTTCATTCAAACTGGAATATTCCAGTAGTATCTCATTCTTTAAAAACTTTATCATACGTATATTTATCATCTATAGGTGGTTGAAATGAAGTGTTTTTAAAAAATTCTTTAAACATATCTGGCAATTCTTTGTTTTCTTTTTCGTGTTTTTTTTTGATGATTTTGATACAATTTTTGATTACAGATAGATTCCTAAGTCACAAAAAGTCCATTTTAAGAATTCCTATAGTCTCTAATGTCGGTCAATCATATTGGCTTACAAGAGTATTATCATCTTCTTTGATATATTGAGTAGGTGTATATGTTGTAACTTTTTCTGGGGAGATGATGATTCAACAAGCATGTACTCACAATTGTCTCATATTTCATTCTAATTTAGATCCAAAATCTATTGCCTGTTTGATCTTTTCATCAGAATTATATGCACTTTTTAACTCTTCATTCTCATCTTGCATTTTGATTGCGTCTGCAAGAGATGTTTTATCTGGTATGATTGCAGAGATTTGGTTTGATCTCTCAAATGGTACTCAAAGTGTCCTTGCAGCATCTTTGAATGCAGCCTTACTAGCCATCTGCATAAATGTTCATATCGAAGATACTTTATCTGCTCAATATTTTTGTTGAACATATTCTATTACTCTAAATCTCTGAGTATCTTCAAAATCAATATCAAAATCTGGCATAGATATACGCGCAGGATTTAGAAATCTTTCGAATAGTAATGCATAAGGCAGTGGATCTATATCTGTTATCCTTATAAGTCGTGCTAATAATGATCATGCTCCAGATCATCTTCAAGGTCAGACTACTATATTATTTTTCTTTGCTCGACGCACAAAATCTGATACTATCAGGAAATATCAATTGAATCACATTTCTTTGATTACTTTCATTTCATATTCTAGACGCTCTATATATGTTGTAATTGAAAATTCTAAAATATTTCATCATATCTCTTTTGTCTCTTTATATTTTTGGATAATATCTTTTTTATATTGAGTATATGTCTCTATAGTGATTTCATGTAGCTCGTCAGGAGTCAGGTCTTGTAATTTCTTGGATAATGTACCTTTATTTGTAATTTTTGTTAATTGTAAAAGTGTATCGTTATCTCGATCTATATTGAATTTATAATTAAGTCATTTATAAGCACGATGACGGAGTTCAAATTCGTTAATATCCATAGTAATGTTCCAATGTTAAAATGGTTCAGTGTTTAATTGTTTTTTCTTTTTTATTTATTAGTTATTTTTTTTCAATAAGAAAAACCCCGAATTGTCGGGGTTTATATGTATAGAGAAATTTTTTAATTAAGCTGCTACTTTTGCTATTACTCGGAATATTACACTTACTATAAGCCATGATAATCAGATAAATGCTAGACCAAATCAAGCTTGTTTAAGGATTTTCATTCATTCTTTATATTTAGCATCATCTCATGCAGCAGTAACCATCTGGAAACCTCATCGTAAAAGTATAACTAAAGTAATTATTGATAACATACCTAATATTCGGTTTATGAATACTTTTATACCATCAATTAATTTACCTCATTGTTGCGCTCATACTCATGATATTCATGCTATTCATTCTGTTGATGTTGCACCTCAAAATTGATCTTGAGCGTTTACTATTCATAAAATTGAAGATAGTCATAGCATACTCAATACACCAAAACCAAATAATCTATAAAGGACTTTTTTCATGATTGTTTTTTTATAAAGAAGTTAAAATTGATTATCTATATTATAAATAAAAAAAATGCATTTGCAAATTTTTTTTTAATTTTCTATTTTATGTGTTTTCATTATATGAGAATTACTATTATTTGCTATTAAGTTTTTGTTTTTATTTTTTAATTGAAAAAAAATATCATATTCTTAATGTGAATCAGTCTGATTATTTGATATATTATATTATGATAAAATACTCCCACTCTAGATTAACATTTGATGAACGCTTAAAAAATTTATTTAAAAAATATTCTATTCTTAAGGATATTGAAATATGAAAAGAATTTTATCTTTTACTTTTTTTTGCTTTATTGTTTTTTATTATAATAGTTAGGTTATTTTTTTTACAAGTGATTAATCATACATATTATGATGATGTTTTAAACTCTCAACATGTAAGTAGTTCTCTATTAAAGGCAGATAGATGATCTATATATGCATATGATAAATCTTGAACTCCGATACAATTAACTGAGAATATAATGCTTTATAATATATTTGTAGATCCCAAATTTATATGAGATAAAGCAAAATTTATAGATCTTATGACTCCTATTGTTTATAAACATCTATGTGAAACAAAATGAATGCAACAGGTAGATATGACTTGATGTATCCAAAATATAGAAATCTATACAAATAAAGAACTATTGCCGGTTAAGCCTGAATTTTTTTATTTTAGTAGTGGTATAATATCTACTGGATATTACACTTATGATCGAACATGATTTTATAACCAATATAATCAAGTTCTGAGCTGATTTACAACGTGAATAGCATATTCTCTTATTAAAACTAGACTAGATCAAAGAATAGAAATATGAATAAAAGAGAGAAATTATATATGATTTTTTACAAATATAAGCTTTTTGAAGGAGTTAAAAGATCTTAATATATCATATGTAGATATACAATATAATAACTATGTATATATCATACCTGAAATGATTTCTAATCCTACAAAGGATGGTATAGTATTGAAAAAACTATTGAATAAGTATTGATATATGTCTTATTACGGAAATTTTGATAAGAATCTATATCCTCAAGAAAATAGATATGTTAAATTAATATCTGATGCAAATCCATCTATTGCTCAAATGGTGAAGGATTTGAAATTAAAATATTATATGGAACGTACTAAAAATAATATTCGTATATTGCACTGACTGTGAATAGAATCATATAATACAAGATATTATCCTTATTGATCTTTTATGTCCAATGTTTTATG
>CAYSXV010000030.1:0-12977 GCA_964435215.1 uncultured Candidatus Peribacteria bacterium
TTTTTGTACTCACTCAGAAATATTTCAGGATCGAAGTAATTTAAAAAAAATAATTTTGATTGACCCATATAAATGGTATTATGAAAACCAACAAGATCCTAGATATAATGTAAATGATGTAGTAAAAAAAATGGGAGAAATATATTGAGCTAAGATGGAAATCTGATAAATAAATTTTTAAAATTATCATTAAACTTGTATTTTTGTCTAAAAATGATATAGTAGGTGTTGTTTTGTAAATATTTTGTGAGTTATGTATAATTTATACCAAACTAAAATTCGAAGAGATATAAATGAAAAGGTTTATAAAAAACCATCTTTTTTTATTGAACTTTTTTGAAAACCTTATTTTGGTCTTATAAAAACTAAATCATGGTGACCTTTTAAAACTCAGCGGTATCAAATAATGTGAGTAGAATTGCCTGATGATAAGAATTATGTTAACAGTGAATTGGAAAGAATTAAAAAAGAATATTCAAAAAAAAAATCTAATATACTTTTTCAATTTGGATTTATAAATGAAATCATTCGTTTTGAAAATGTGTGACATAGATCGGATGATTTTAAAAATGATATGAGAAATATAAGACTCAATATACGTGATTTTATATGCTCTAATTTTGGTTTGAAGCTTGCTTTTAGAGAAAATATGCCACAGAGTAATATTGTTTATCATATAGAAAACAAAACAGATAATGAATTTCTAGAACAAATGAATTCTTGATGTAAAGATCGTGTAAAAAAGGCTATGAAAAAATGAATATATTTTGGTATAGCTAGCCCAGATCGATATGATTTGTTTTATGATAAATGGTTGGAAACTGTTTGAAAAAAATGAGTAAATATAATACCAAAAGAAACTTATTATCGTTTATTAAGATATCTTACACAAAATAATCGTTGAAATCTTTTTATTTCACAGATTGATTGAGAAATTGTTTCTTGAAGTATATGTCTTTATGATGAACATCGTATAATATATCTTTATGGTTTTGCTAGTAGAAAATTTGGTAATATAGGTTGACATCATTATCTAAAATTTAAACTTTTTGGACGAGCTAGAGATAATGGTTTTACATATTGTGATATGTTATGAGGAGCTCCGACATGATTTCCCGAACATCCATTATCAAGTGTGAGTGCATTTAAAGAATCTCTTGGTGGTATGAAAATAGAGTGGTATGGTAATTACGATTTAGTATTAAATCCAATATTATATAAATTATTTAAAATTTATACAAAAATCAGAGATAAATAGTCTATTAATTTATATTATGTCAATTTTTTATGGTTTTTGGCTGTTTTTTTTGACTTTTTTTTGTTTTTGATTAAACTTTATGAGTAATTATTTTGTAATTTATTATTTATACAAAATATGTGAAACGAAAACAAAAATGAAAATCAAGAAAATGAATGAAATCTTAACTTAGATTCTTTACAGAATTCAAGTGATTTTAATTCAAATGGAATAGACCAAAACATAGTTTGATTAAAAACACAAGAAGCATTAGTTTGATCTTATTTGAATTTGGATATTATAGATCAGGATATAAAAGAAACTAGACAAGATGAAAGTAGAATAGTCTTGGGTGATGATTGAATGAAAGCCGATCTTACAAATGTTATAGTAAGTCGTTCTTATCGAAAATTATTCATACTTTCTTTTTTTGGTATGATTATATTTTCTTTGATTTCTGTATGATTATTTATTTATAATAGTTATCTACAGGAACTGAAAACTTCTGTAACCGAATCTCAATATGATAAATATATTAAACAATACGATTCATTAAAAAAACAAACGTTTTGATTATTGTTTAATAATAAAACAACAGATATTACTCAAATAGATTTAGCAAATGAAAAATGAATTCAGAATCTTGAATCTTTTTTGAAAAATCCTAGTTTTACGTATATTAAAAAAAGAGATGTATTACAGGTAAGTTTAAATAATTTAATAGATACAACAAATTCTATTTATACACAAGTAACAAATCAAAAGAATTATGTTACACAATATGGTTTCTTTACTCAAGAACTTAAAGATTTATTGAAAGATCAGGATAATATGTCCAATATAAAGAGATCTTTATTATCTTTGGAAAATATAAAATTTAGTAGTGCAATACAGGTCTTCTCTTATTTAGATACTTTTATAGATTGATTAGCAAAATCTTTGAATGTAACAAAAGAACAAATAAATACTTGAATGACAGATGTTATAAATAGAGGAGAAAAAGATATAATGGTTTATTTAAATAATTGTTATCTTAATCCTTTTGAAATAGATTATGACTGTAATACCATATGAGATTTTGATATGTATTATAATATAAAAGGACAAACTGGTTTTGATACAAGCTTTTTTAAGAAACTTATTGCTATAGTTGATTTAAAACTAGAACAGACTGAAATACCTAGTTTTAGTATAATGTTTAATTGATTTAGCTCTAATAGTAATCAAATAACTTTTTCTATAAATGTAGATACATTTAAGCAAGATGAGTTATCTTTAATATGAAAAGGTATATCTAATCCACATATTTTTATAGTCAAAAGTTTAATTAATTTCTTAAAACAAAGTAAATTTATATTATGAAAAGAAATAACTACAAAAAATATAAAAGTCCAACCTAGAACTATAAATATATGATCAAATCAGTTTAATGTAAATCATTCTGCTATGAATTTTTCTTTACCTATTCAAAAGGATACTGAAAGAGAAATTTTTGATTTTGTAGAAATTATAAAATAAATTTTAATTATATAAGATAATTTAGTAATGGACGAACAAAAAATTGAAAGACATAAAAAACCACCTGTTTCTAATCAGGATATATGAAAAGATTCTTTGAAACAATCAGTAAATGATTTTCTACATTATTTGAAAAAAATATCGAGTAGTATTTATAATGTTATAATAAATAACGAAAAAGATTTTTGGGTTATTTTTTTTCTTGCTATTGGTAGTTTTTGTTTGATGATATTTTTATCTTTAAGAGTATATAATAATACAGTATATATAAATGAAAGATATATGGAATTGGAGAAATTGGAAAAATATAGCATAAATCAATCTTTTAAATCAAATGATGAATTTAGATCCTTGAGCACTATAAATGAAATAATTGATAGTTATAATTGATTGAAAGATGATAAGTTAAAATATGATAGTTATGTGAAGGAACTATCTACATCTTATGAATATCTATTACAGTATATATATCTTCCTAGATTAAATATATGGAAAGATTTGTATGTGAATCAGATACATACAGATATGATTTGAATTAAATTCCTTGAAAATAATCCCTATGGTGATTCAACTTTGATAGATAAACGAACTAGTTTTTTTCAAGATGTATGAGAAAATAATGAATCTAATAAAGTTTCGGATATATCGGTTGGTAATTTTATAGAAGATGATAAATGATTCTTCAAAATACCAATTACATTGTCTTTTGAATCCAATTCTAAACGTTCATTTTTGTTGCTTTTGGATAAACTATTAACTACATCAAATCAAGAAAATGTATGATTAATAAATGAATTTATGTATTATTTAATACAAAATATAAAAACAGATAAAATAGAAGAAATAAATAAAACTGCAGAAAATTTAAAATTAGAATTTTCTTGAAGTTATTTTTCAAATGAAGATTGATGAAATAATATCAATAAAATAATAGGTTATACAATATACAATCGAATATACTGAATAACTTGAAATATCAACATTATAGATGATGCTGTGATAAATAAAACCTTAAAAAATACAGTATCTTGCGAAGAAAATTTGGATATTAATGTATGTTATTATAGATTTAGAGATAAATATAGAAATGTTCCAGAATTGGCTTATAATATATGAAGAATGATTATCGATGTAGATAGAACTGTATTTTTGAAGAATTTTCTCAAAAAACTGCCTCCTATTATATCTATAAAAGATTTAACTTTTAATAAAGTTAGGTCTGATAATTTAGTATGAGTAGAAGCTATGAAATATAAAGGTAAAATAGTTATTGATGTTTTTGGTAAATGAATAGTTACATCTGAAGTAGATGAAATATCATCTGTGCTTTGAGAGAAATGTTTTGGTAAATGAGTATCTATCAATGCAAATGTAGCATCAGTCAAAATAGATGCTTATATTAAAAAATTATCTTGAATAACTGATTTAGACTTTGGTAAATCAAAAAATATGCGAGAATTGAGCGATCTTATAAAAAAAATCTGATCTGAATATGGCTCTTTAACCAATTATAATAAAATAATTAAACTTTTCGAAATATATAGAATGTTAGATGATTCAAACTTATGTCTTGATTAAAATACTAGATGTTAATTATTCTTTAAGATTATAGTATACTTGATCTATATCTTCATCGTCTTCTAGTGCAGCTATCAGATTATTTAATCATTCTTTTTCTATATCAGAAATATTAACTTCATTATTTGGTATATATTGTATATCAGCTTCTTGTATATTATAATTTAGATTTTCTATCTGTTTTTTTGTTTCAGAAAAATCTTGTTTTGATGTATATATAACCACAACTCATTCTTCTATTGTGAAATCACTTGCTGCTGTTTCCAATATTTCGTTTTCAAAATCTTCGTTATTTAAAGGTAATATACTTTCTATTTCTTTTCATTTTATGTTTTCTATTTTCTTTTTTCAATTTGTAACTATTATTCATTTTTCTGTAAATTGTCGCAATACTGAGCCTGGCTGACCTAGGGTTCATAAATATTTATTCATTATTAATTTTACATTTTGAGCTGTTCTATTTGTGTTTGATGTGAGAGTTTTGATTACTAATGCTACTCATCATGGTCCATATCATTCGTAAAATATTTCTTGCAAATCTTCTCATTCTAATTGTCACGATCATTTGAGTATAGCTCTATCTATTATATCTCTAGGTACTCATCAATATCTGGCCTTTTGTAAAGCTAAATCCAATGACGGATTCATTTTTGGATCTGCTCATTTTTTTGCCGCAATTTGTATTACTTTGGATAATATACTATATCTCTTTGATTTTGCTGCATCTCAAGATGCTTTTCTGGCTGCTATACTATGTCGACGTCACATAAATTAATTTATAATTTAAAATTTATAATTATTTTTTTTGAATAACTGATTTTATATCATCTAGTTTATATCATTTTCTCATTAATTTCTGTATGATATCAAATCCATCTATTCACTTTTTTTTGTAATTTTGTATATCTCTTGTAATTTTTTTATATGTTCATTCTTGCATATCTTCAATATTTTGATTTAGTAGTTGATCTACAAGATTAGAATCTACTCATTTTTGAATTAGTTTTTGTTTTATCACTATAACGGGTTTTCATTTATTTGATATCTCACTATTGATATAGCTTTGTACAAACTTTTCGTCATTTATATATCATAATTCTTTTAATTTTTTTATAGTTTCGTTTACTTCAAGAGACATAAATCATTTTTGAAAAAGATGGACCGTTAATTCTTTTTCGGTTTTAGGATAGCGCGATATATAATTTAGTGAAAAATTTAAACAAGTTGTAGCCATATTTATTTTTTAAGTGAAAAATTTATAGTAGATTCGTCATTGTTGAAAAGAGCAAAAATATCTCATTCAGGTTTATTATCTTGTTTTATTATATTTTTTAATAGTGCTTCTATCTTAAGAAATTCTCAAAATTCTGTTATTATATCGTTTAGGCTATTATCTTGTGTTTCGTATAACATTGTGACTTTTGTATCTACACTATAATCAGCATCTTTTCTCATCTGATTCAGGAATCTAGATATTTCACGAGCAACTCACTCTTTTTTGAGTTGTGGAGTAAGTTCTAAATCTAGTCTTGCAATTATATTACCATCAACAGCTATATTGTTTCAATCGAGTCCTTGATAAGCTATTTCATAATCATTTTTATCTAATATTCGTTCATTCTTTTGATCATCAAAAACTTTTATTTGTCAGTCATCAAGTTCTTTTATATTTCATTGTTTTGAAAATTGTATAATTTTACCAGTATCTTTTGCAAATTTTGATGAAATTTGAGATCAAATAGGTTTATATATTTTTGTAATCTTCATAGAATCTGGTAAAATATCTATTTGTTTAATATTTACCTCTTCTTGTATAATATCTCAGTATTTTATTAATAAATTTTTTATCTCTTGTGACATAATTTATAAGTATAATCTAAAGTATATTAAGTATAAAAAAAGCCCATTGGAATTCAATATTAATAATTATTATATTCAATGTTTTTTTATAATTTGACGTGCTTGTTTGATTGTTAGATATTTATATCATCTTTTATAATTTATTTTACTTATTTTATATATTATGTCTCGATGACGAAATATTTCTTTATATGCATTTATCATTCCATAGTTTGGATCTAGATTGTGAACTGGTAATGATCATATTCAATTTACTTCGATTATTTTGAAATTACCTGTATATAAATCTTTTATTTCTTTTACTTTTATATCATAACGTCAAAAATAAAATCAATTTAAACTTTTGCTTAAATCATCAAAAACTTTTTCTAATATATCATTATTTAAATCTGATTTATCATAAAATACAGATCATCTTACATGGTTTCATATATAATTTAACTGTATCTCTTTTCATTCTGGTATTATTTCATCTCGTTTGCTACTATGTTTTAATTGTAGGTCTTTGTAATAAAATTTTGCTCTAGGATGATTTATTATAAGTTCACAAAATTTTTGTTTTCAGTCTCATTTTATAAACATGAAACATTTTTCAGTTATTCATGATATGTGTCAAAAATCTTTGTTTGGGAAGCGATAATAAAAAATCCCAAATTCCATTGGATAGTCTATAAACTCTTGGATTAAAAAATCTTCTTTTATATGTAATAAATATGACTGTATATCATCTGTATTATTTAATTTCATTATATCTCTTCATGTCCTTCCAAAATCTGGTTTTGCTATAAGAGGATATTTTAAGTCATTTTTACTTATATTATTTATTATATCTGTAATAGATTCTCAATTTTTTATAAAAATAGTTTTTGGTATTATATTTTTATCAAATTTTTTTAAATCTTCATATTTACTAGTTCATGAGAATCAACTAAATTGCATACAAGGATTTATATTTGAAAAAAAGAATAAACTTCAGGACTTTATAACTAAATAAAGATAATAAATATATACTGGAATGTCAGAAATATTACCTGGTCGAAACTCCCATTTAGAATATTTTTGAAAGAATATTTTTATCTTGGATAACATTTTTATTTTATATTAAATAACGTTAAAATTCATTTTCATATAAAGATAACTGGAGCATATACTATTGCTTTACCTATAATTGAAGCTAGTAAAAATAATCGAAAATTTAGTTTTTTGCGTACTATACCTACAACTACAAAATCGGGAATAGCTGAATCTATAGCAAATATTGTTACAAAAAATAATATTAATTGACCGTGATTTGCATCAAGATGTTTTTTGATTCTTTGATTTATTTTGTTTAGATTTTTCTTATTTTCAAAATATTTTATTATTCTGTTTTCTATTCTAGAAATAATATCTTTATTATCTCTTTTATGTTTATAGTCTAATATTTTTTTATGAACGTATCAATAGAAAAATCGTATTATAATACTACTAATCGCCGCTGGTAATATAGTTATAATAGATAGAATTCGTGGACTATAGTTTTGAGCCAATAAAAAAGCTATAATTCAATAAGAAAATGGTATAATAACTGGAGGGAATAATGGTGAAATAAATACCAAAAAAGACAAAAGAATTTGTTTGATGAACATTTTTTATTTTGCTATATTAAACGCTCTTTATTAGTTTAAAGAAATTTTGAATATCTTTTGTTTCCATATCTGCATCTACACAGACCATTCTTATAAATTCTTGTCATCTCCGATTTCAATATCATACTTTTATAAGTCATTTCTTATCTAATATTTCACATATTTTACTAGAAGATTTATCTTTTACTTGAAAACATACATTTATACACTCTGGTTGTATAATCAGATTTAGGTTTTTATCTTTTTGGATTATATCTATTGCGGTTTTTACGTTTTCAAATTGTTTGTTTATTCTATCTTCATATCATTTATCTCATAAATATTTCAATGCTGTCCAAACTTTTAGGGCGTCATTTCTTCTTCCACATTGAATTGATTTGGTTGCAGGATTAATGGTTTGATTATCCATTTGGAATAAATAGTCAGCAGTTTCATCAAAATTTTTCTGTAGAATATTTTTATCTTTTACGAATATCAGTGATGCTAATATAGGGACATTCATCATTTTATGAGGATTCCAAGCAAATGAATCTGTAAGCGCTGATCAATTTATTAAATGTTTATGTTTCTTACTAAGAGAAACAGATCATCATAATGCTCAATCCGCATGTAATCGAATTTTATATTTTTTTGCTATTTTAGAAGTATCGATAATAGGGTCAAAAGCTCATAAAACAGTTGTTCAGAGTGTTATATTTATAAAAAATGGAGTATATCATTTTGATATATCAGATTTTATATTATTTTCTAGATCTTTTAAATCCATTTTACCATCTTTGTCACTTTTGATAATCCTTACATTATCTCTTCATATTCATGTGATATTGGCTGCTTTTATAATAGAATAATGTCATTGATCAGAACTATATGCTATCATTTTCTGATTAGACAATCATTTGTTTCTGATCTGTGAATTTTTTGCATTTCTAGCTATTATCATAGCAACTAGATTAGCCATAGATGCTCATGGAACAAAGATTCAATCTCAATCTAAATATCAAATTTTCTTTGATAGATATGATATAACTTCTTTTTCTAATAATATGTGTATTCCAGCTGATTTATATGTGTGCATTGTATTGTTTAATACTGCAGTAAGCATCTCTGCTATCACAGCAGGCATCAATTTACCACCAAATAATAAATTAAAAAATCACTTGCTAGAAGTTTTAGGACTATTCAAAGCAATTTTTTCTAATTCCAAAAAAAGTTTATCAATCGAAGTTGAATCCTTTTTGATTTTTATGTCTATTTCTTTGGAAATAGTTTGTGGAGATTTATATTTTAGTACTGGAACTTTTTGACTATGATTATAATATTTTTTTATAATTCATATCAATCTGTTTAGTAACTTGTCTGCATTTTCCATTAATAAAAAAAATGTTTAAACGAGTTGGTGGTTTATATAGAAAAAATTATTTATAACAAGGGGAATATGATTTTTATATTACAGTAATAACTTTTAGATTTGCCTTTAGAACTATATATTTTGTTACTAAAATCATTTAATTTGTGATTTAATCATATGTTTATAAAGATTATATTGACAAATATATATCGAAATATATATTTTATGTAGAAAAACAAAAAATATATGAAAAAACAATATCTTGAAAGACCAAGTTCTGGTTATTGGAATATAGGTAATTGTATAGCTATAGACAAGGCTCAGACATATACTGACTTGTTTGATATAGCTATAGATTTTATACCTAGGATGCCGCAACCCCTTGTACAATTTTGTGGTCCTATATCTACTGGAGGGAAAGGATCTATAGAATCTAATTTAGCTGAATTGGATAAGGCGATTTTATTTTTTGCTGCTAAGGGAATTTATATTTTCGATCAAATTCCTTTTGAAGAACCAATGCAAAGAATTAAATCATCACATGTAAGCTATAATCATGATCTCTTAAATCAATTTTATTTACCAATTTTTCAATCAGGATATATCAAAAAATTTATTTTTTTGCCTGGTTGGGAAAGTTCTATCGGAGCTAAATGGGAGAACGAATGGGCAAAAACAAATAGCCTTAAAATTGAATATTTACCTGATGACTGGTACGAATCTAATTATGATTTAATTGTTTGAAATTATTTGTTAAGGCTAAGGGCTTTTTGTCCTTAGTTTTTTTATTAAATTATCTGATAAAAAATGTATCATTTTTTTTGACAAATCAAAAAAAACCTATATAATTAATACTACAAGATAAGGAAAAAAATCTATTTCCGATAAAATGTATTAGTAAATCATTAATATATTATATAGGAAGGAGGTCATGTACAGATGCGTTGTTAACCTAAACCATTAACAATTATTATTGAGGATACTAATTACATAATCTTGGTGCTCAAACGTTATTTTAGTGCTACTAGCCGCATTACAGTAATTACAACACCTTCATGTATGTTTATTAGCTCTATATTGCTAGTTTAAATGCTTCTTTGATGGGATTCTTTAATTTGCTCTTGTAGACTTGTCTATAATAGTTTATTAATCTATCTGTTGTCTGCTATTTTGGTCTTTTTCCTTTAAATGATATCACCTATATTGGTGGTATTTTTTGTTATAAAAAATATCGATTATATCTATTCTCTATTGATTATTACTTATAGAATTGATACATATTAATATATATTTATTGAGTATATTGTATTATGATTATATCTAAAGCTGTTTTTGTAAAAAGTGCATCAAAGTTTGAAGAATGTCCCATATCTGATTTGCCTGAATTTGCTATGATTGGTAGATCAAATGTAGGTAAGTCATCACTTATCAATACACTTACAAATAATTGAACACTATCTAAAACATCTGTTAAACCTGGTAAAACAAAATTGATAAATTTTTTTATTATAAATAATTCTTGGCATCTTGTAGATTTGCCTTGATATGGATATGCTAAATCATGAAAATCAGATAGAGCTTATTGGATAGATACTACTCATGATTATTTTGTTAAAAGGAAATGCTTAAAAAAAGTATTTGTACTTGTAGATTGAAGCATATCTCCACAAAAAATTGATATTGATTTTATTTATAGTATGGATCAAGAACATATACCATTTGATATTGTAATAACAAAAATAGATAAAACTAATCAAAAAAATCTGAATTTACATAGGCGTTTATTGGAAGAAAATATCAAAACATTTGTTTCTAGTATGCCAAAAATATTTAATATTTCTAATGTTTCCAAGAGATGAAGAGATGAGCTTTTGGATTATATTCAGAATTTAATTTGATAAATATATTTAATTATAAATTTTTAATTTGATGCTTTATTTAAAAGCTACTGATATTACAAAATCATATACTTCAAAAATTCTTGTCGATCATGTAGATTTGACTGTTTCTAGATGACAAAAAATTGCTCTGGTTGCTAAAAATGGTGCAGGTAAATCTACTTTAATTAAAATTCTTATGTGAGAAGTAGATTTGAGTGATGGTACTATTGAGCGAAGAGAAGGTATACGTATATGATATCTTTCTCAAGATATTCGTTTGGATGAAAAAAAAACCGTACGTGAATTTTTATTTGATTTTGATACTACTCAATATTGGGAGCAAGAAGTAGAATTAAATATAACTATAAATAAACTTCGCATTACACCTTATTTGGATCAAAGCATTATATCTTTATCTGGATGAGAGAAAAAACGTGTAGCATTGGCCAAAGTACTTATGTGAAATCCAGAAATGTTGATATTGGACGAACCGACAAATCATTTGGATTTGGATATGATAGAGTGGCTTGAGCGATATTTAAAAAATCAGCATACTACTTTATTGATGGTGACGCATGATAGGTATTTTCTTGAAAGAGTATGTACAGATATATTTGAGCTCCATAGAGGTAAAATTGTTATATTCCCTTGAAATTATTCATATTATTTAGAAAAAAAGGCAATTCGTGAAGAAAATGAAAAAATAGAAGTACATAAATTTAAACAATTATATAAAAAAGAACTTAGTCGAATCCGTAGAGCTCCAAGTTGAAGACAAACAAAATCTGATTCTAGATCGAAAAGATTCTATGATATAAAAGATAATTACGATTCCCGTAGAGATATACTATGGGATGAAAAAGCAAAATTAACATTATCTATAGGCGAAAGATTATTGTGATGAAAAATACTGAAACTCAAACATATCAAAAAAATGTTTGGTGAAAAAAAGATTTTATCAGATTTTTCTCATGAATTTAGACACAATGAACGTATAGGTATTATAGGGAAAAATGGCGTTTGAAAATCTACTTTTGTAAATATGATTATAGGTGAAGAACCAGTAGATTCTGGAATAGTACAAGCTTGAGAAACAGTAGTTTTTGGTCATTATCAGCAAAAAGAAATACATTTTCCTGAAGATAAGAGATTGATTGATATAGTAAATGATCGTAATCTTCTGGAACAATTTCTTTTCCCTATAAGTCAGCAACATATGTTTGCAGAAAGCCTGAGTGGTTGAGAAAAGAGGAGATTATATCTACTAACTATACTATATAATAATCCTAATTTTTTGATATTGGATGAACCTACAAATGATTTGGATCTTACAACTATAGGTGTGTTAGAAGAATTTTTGATAAATTATAAGGGTTGTTTGATAGTCGTTTCTCATGATAGATTCTTTATGGATAAAATTACTGATCATCTATTTATTTTTGAAGGAGATGGTGTTGTAAAAGATTTTTGGTGAACATACTGGGAATATAAGCTATCAGCAGAAAGTGAAAAAAATAAGATCTCTGATAAATCTTTTTCTAATAATAGACAAGATGAATCTGATTTAAATTCTGTAGTATCTACTAAAAAAAAATTATCATATATTGAAAAACGTGAACTTGATCAACTTACAAAAGATATTCAAATATTGGAAAAAAATAGAGATGATATAAATCGTATTTTTGATCGTAAAGATATTCCTTATGATGATATAAGATTACTTTCAGAAGAACTCTGAAATGTCCTTCGTCAACTAGAACAAAAAGAATATAGATGGTTTGAACTTAGTGAAAGGGAATAAATGATATATTGTAATATCTCTTGCTATAATCGGATATAAGTGAACAATGATTAAGTCATTTTATTTGTTTATATTAAAGATGAAGAAATTTTTGTGAAATAATAAATATTTATTAGTTGCTTTTATG
>CAYSXV010000031.1:0-9263 GCA_964435215.1 uncultured Candidatus Peribacteria bacterium
TTTGCTTTTTATCCGAAATCAATGGAGAGTGATTAATATAATTTGTTCATGAGGATAAAAGCAGTGGTCAAGATATTCCATATAAGACATTATTTATTTTTCATGTCTGAAAATATGGCACAAATATAGGATAGAGATTGGAATCAAATCCGAAAATAGCTCTTCATATTCAAACATCTGGTCGTCGTAAAGAATATGAATGACTTCATCAAACTATCCTTATATATGAGCTAGTATCAGGCTCATTTTTACACCGAGAATACTCTGATGGACAAAACATTGATCAATTTATAGCATGAGATCATTTAAGCTCTTTTGTCAGAGATAACAAAGATTTCCTTGTTCATTGTTTAGTCGCGTTGACTACGACTTTTGTATAATCGTCCAATGTGACTTTGAGTATATCAAAATCTTTCGAGCTTTTTTTTTGTACTCATCATATACAGAATGAGACAAAAATAAAGAAAATTTGTGCAAAAATTATAATTTTTTTCATATAATTTGAGATAATATATTAATTTCTTTTATTGTATGTAATCTGTGAGACATTTAAAGTAAATTTTCACTAATTCATAACTAGTTTTTTACAGAATATAATTGAATAAAACTTTCTATTGACATTTACGATTGGATTGATAGAAGCTCCGCGCAAAAAAATAGTCAGATTTTTGCTTTAAAAAGCGTTCTGATTATAATTAAAGTGTTTAAAACCTTTATAGTTTTAATGTATTTGTATGAATAAACCTAGAAAATCTCCCTGATCCCAAAGATGATCTGTTAATAACAGCATTTCTGATATGATTTTGAATATATTAAATAGTTTAAAAAATAAACCAGAAAATAAATGAAAAGATCAATTTGAAATATTGAAAAATTTTTTGAATAATTATAGTATAGATTGAAATATCTGATTACTTGAAGAAATAAGCAAAAACTGAACTATAAACTTTGATATGATCAAGGACGATGGTTTTGATATTGATCAAATAATTTGAGAAGATAGAAGTACATCAAGTAGTACACTACACAATATTTTAAATAACCCAAGTTTATGAACAATATGAAAAGAAATAGAAAAAGTTGTGCTTGCAGAGATTGTGAAAAAATCAAAAAATAAAGTACCCTCAAATTTACAAATTAAATTTGATCAAGATGTAAATAACCCAAAAAGTTTAAATGAATTTAAAGGTCAGATTTGGAATTTTTTTGAATATGGATGAATAGATGAAAATACAAAAGAAGAAATAAAGAATATTAAAATAACAAATAAAGAAATTGTAGATTGACTGGTTAATTGATGAAAATTGCAAGCAAATGATATATCATGAAATTATACAAATCGAAACGCTAGCCATAAAAAAAGTTTTGATAAAATAATCACCCAAGAATACATATGATGATTAAAAGATTCTGTAAATAAAATGGAAAAAAATTTGAACATGCTTAAGGACACATTCACAAATCTTATACCAAATATGTCGTGGATAACTGATAAATACCCCTATAATGAAGACGAAGTAGACGCAGAAACATTAAAAAAGATTGATGCGGCTCAAGAAAAATGAAACAAAGAGGAATCCGATAAATTAACTTTTGATGCTTATATTATATTGGTTCAAAAAAAAAATAAAAAGCTAGGAGATATATTATCCAAACTATTTAAGAATAATTTTGATTTTGATAAGTTGAGTATAAATGAACAAAATGAACTTCTATATGAAATAGTAGATTGAAGATTAAATGAATTTAAAAAAAACTGAATAGCGAGTTTACTTGATTTAGATCAGGATAAATTTGATAAATTTATAAGAAATATTTTCGATATAAATAAAAAAGATATCACAATACCTTGCGCAGGATGAGATATCAGGTTATGAATAAATAAAAAATTTTTATGATGAGAAAATAATGGATTTATAGACATGACTAATTTTGCATACAGCAAATTACCGCTAAGTTTTGAAATTCAAATATTAAATGAAAATAAAGATTTGATTAATAATAGTGCGCTTAAACAAGTATTTAAGGATGATATATCTGATGATTGAAAATCTATAAATCTAGATTGAAATAATATAGGTAAGCTTGTCTTGATGCATACCTTGTGAGAAAAATCTTTTGATAAAAAAGATATGAAAAAAGAAAATATAGATGAATTAAAAAAATCTTTTGATTTAATGAATAAAAAAAACGATTTAAATAAAACAATAAATAGTTCTATCACTAATAAGGATTCTAGTATAAATAAAAAAAAGCATAGAGAAGCATTGTTGGACGCACGAGAGAGATTTAAGAATGAATGAGAACCAAAACAAAAATCACGAGCAAATTTTCTTCACTATTTAAAAGAAAATGAATGACAGAAAGAATGAGATTATTTCTGATACGAATGAACTGACATGGAAGTAGAGTGAGATAAATTGGTTATAAAATGAGATGATGAAAAACAATTACCAAAAGAAGAAGAAAAAGAAGATGATTGAGATAAAATAGATGAATCAGTGGAAAAACAGGAAGATAGTTTTTTAGATACATGGAAAAATATTAAATGATATGAATTCACAGAGGACAAAGAACATTTTGGTTTTATAAAATGAACTAGATTATGGATAAAAATTGGAGATACGGAACTACCCCCTCTTGATGTATGATGAGATCAATGGATACAATTGGAAATTAAAAATATTACTAATAATAATTTTACGTTAAAATTGACTTGATGAGAATTATCTGCTGGCGATATGGAGTGAAAAGAATTTACTTATCCAAAAACAAAAGACTCTCTTGATATGATTTTGAAATCAGAAGTTTTCAATGGAGAAATTTATAAATTACCTGAGGCAAAAGATCGAGATAAGACTTTATGAAACATCAAAAATGCTTGAATATCTTGAACAGACTGAATAGATGTTTTCGATGAATTAGAACTTGAAGGGTGAAAATTGCAATCTAACATACTTGAATGAAAACCAGAAATAACACATTTTGGTTCTATGGAAACTAAACTAGATGAAAAATGATTTGAAAAAAAAGAAATTATAAACTATGAAATTAATTTCAATAATAACTGAACGGTAGATGTAATATATAATAATTATAACCGTAATATGGACTATAATAACTTTTTGTTATTTATTTCTACAAAGAGATTAAAACCCAAAACTAAAGCAGACATAGAAAATGATAATAAAGTAATAGAAAAATGATCTACTCATAAAGGGTCTAGGTGGAAATTTTTTGGAGTAAATAATATACTAAATATGGTTACATGAGTAGGTAAAAAAATAAATGAATGAGTAAAAAAACAAATTGAAAAACAAGATAAAAGATTTTATAATGTTGCTATATGAGAACGAGGTCTAGCTAATAAATTACAATCTGTAATATGACGAATACCTGGAGTATGAGACGCTCTAGAAAATATCGATACAGATTTTAAAAATACAAAAGATAAAGAAACGCGGGATAAAACAGAAGACATACTAAAAAAAATCGAATGACATAATGATTTTTGAGCTATATTTGAAGATCCAAACTATTTAAACGAAATTCTATGACCTGGATTATCTTTAAAAGATATGATTTTGTCATGAAAACTACCATGAGGACTCGGTTGAGATAAGCGTTTTGTCGCTTCTGCCATATTGTTGGCCCAAATCAGTAAATGACCATGACCATATCAAAAAATGGAATCACAAAGATTTCAAGGAATATGGGTAAAATTACTTTTGTGAGAACCGTATTACTCAAAATTTATGAAAGATCAAAAAGAAATCATAGCAGAAATGAAAGCAAAACAATGATTACATTGACCTGGATTTGATTCTCAGTTAGCTGCTGAACTAGCTAAGGCAGAGATGACGTTTATTATAAATAATGTATGATGAAGAGCGCCATGACAACGCTTATGATCAACCATGGATGATACTCGACCAAAAACAACATGGTCAGATCAATTTGCTGGAAAACTTGAAGAAAGATTTAATGAATATATATCTAGAACAAAAGTAGAAGAATGAGCTGGTAAACTAGATAATGTAAATAATTTTACTTTCGCATATATAGAATATAGAAGATTATTGGAAGCCTGAAGACCAACCAAAGCATTGCCTTATCTAAAAAAAATGGCTCAGCTTGCAAAATCTCCTGATCAAATAAAAAGATTTAAATGAGCCATTTTATATGGTATGCTAACATGATTCTTTTTACATTATACATTACCATCTACACAAGTATGGATACAAGGTATATGTAGATCTTTTGGTTTTTCACCATGATTATGGGCTCCACATATAGATCATCAAAAAAAAATAGCACATTTTCTTAATATAGCATCAAAATGAACTTTTTATAGTTCTACTTGATATAAATTATCTGACTTTGAATTTGGTAAAGAAGTAGCATATAAAAAATTTAGAGGGGGAGACGAAAAAAATAAAATTATGTGATTCGAAGAACGATGGAATGTGGAAGCTTGAACCATAGATGAATTTTTAAATAAGTGAATGTATGAAGAAAGCATGAATGATCCTACTATAAATCAACTGAAATCATCTAGTATGGAATCACAACAAGAAGACATAGATCAAGATATAAGTAAAAACTCTGCACTTATAAAAAATTATCCACTATCACTGACCAAATGAACTATAGGACCAATAAGCCGCTATGATAATTGAACGTTTAATGGAAAAGATAATGATGAAATACAAAGATCTCAGGATGCATGGAGCGCAATAGCAAAAGCAATACCAAAATGACCCGTAGAAAAATGACGCCTCGTTTATACAACTAAAAGATTTTTAAATCGATTTGACGATACATTCGATGGATCTAGTAAAGAAGAGCTTGTAAAAGTATTTGCTACAGTAAAAAAATATAAAAACAAAATAAGAACAGGATGATGAAATATTTCTCAAAATTTTGAATGAGTAAAAAGATGAGAAATAAATAATAGTGATATTAAAAATATTATGTGGTATATGACTAGCTGAAAAATATTTAGTAGAAAATCCGCACCTCCAGAAGAATTTAGAAGAGCTGTAGAAGCCTTTGAAACAATGTTCTGGGATAATATAGATAAAATGGATGAAAACTTCATTGAACAGACATTTGGTAAGGAAAATGTCCAATATTTTGATGAAGAAAAATCTTATCAATTAGTACCTCGAAATGTATTTGGAAGAATAACAGAGATAGGTACAGGTCAATTAGAATTACACGAAAAAAGATTTAAAAATAAATATATGGAATTAAATAATAAATGAGTTTTTATAAATAAAAATATGAAAAATATTTATGATAATCTAAGTAGAAAAATGTCTTGTCCTCCACTATGATGAGAAATAAAACAAGACGATAAGATAGAAGGCTATTCTTAATAACTAATTTAAAAACTAAAATAAAAAAAATGCTAATACACAAAATCAAGAACCATCTAAATAAACATGCTCAGATTGCCTATAAAAGAATTAAATGATTAAGGAGCAAAAGAAGCAATATGAATATTTTTTTGACTACAGCAGCTGTAGTGATGATATGGAGATGAGTTTGGGAACTTCTTGATATATATCTATTGCCAAACAATCGTGTTTTGAGTTTGATTATAGGTATGATATTATGAATATTTTTGTTATTTGTAGATAATGAAAAACTCGATGAACTAGATGAAAAAATTAAAAATGAAGAAAAAATAAAATTATAGATCTTATTAATTAAAACTTAGCTAATGACTAAATAAGCTTTACTCCTGGATAAAGTGCGGGAAAGCTTGAATATTTTTTTTGGAAATTTTATATGAATCAGAGACTATATCTACCATAAAATCTGATGGTGTAAGATGTTTGAATCATCATTTTTTCAATTGATTTTTTATAAGATAGACTGATATATATTTAAATAATATAGCAATAATTTTTATCGGATTATGAGTATCTGCAGATTTGATATAATTTTTCAAAGTCAAAGGAGTATCTATCTGATCTACAAAATTTAGACTATGTGGGAATGGATAAAAATATCAAAAATCATGATACATTACAAACTTTTTTCATTTGAAATTTTTACTAGCTAATATTCATAGTCGTCATACTCGCCTAAGTGTGCTATGATACCGGATAATATCAGGTTTTTGTTTTTTGATTAAAGCAATAATTTTGAACATACTTACAAAATTTATGAATGCCCGAGCTAGTCAAAAATATTTTATAAATTTTGATATTCGTCATTTGGGTATATTATATCAATAATTTTTAACATCGTATCAATTGGCTTCCAATAGGTTTTTTACATCATATATATAAGTTTCGATTCAACCAACTTTTGTCTTGAAATCACTTATCATTAGTATTTTTTTTCAAGGTCAAAATGTCTTTTGAAAATTTTTAAATCGTTTTTGGGGAGTATATTCTAAAGCTATATTTTGTAATGTTGTACTGTTAACTTCCGGTGGATTGGAAATAATATTTGAAACCATATTATGTAATTTCCAAGCAGTATTTATTCATTGCATATTTGTTAAATCAAACGGAGGAAGTATAAATTTTGTTAATCATCATTTTGCATATCATATAACAGGTAATCATCGTGAAAGTGAATTGAGTGCCGATAATCAAAATGTCTCAAGGAAACTAGATGGCATAAGAAGGTATTGTACTTTGGGTAAGTATTGCTTTATATAATCCAGTGATTGTCGTCAAAAGAAATGTATTGTAGGATATTTATGACTGAGAGATATGAGTCTAGACTCCAAAGTTCATTTACCAAAAATATATATTTCAAAAGGGAAATATGGATTTTGACTTCACCATATAGATATCATATCCAAAATTGCATCAAATCATTTTTCGGCTTCTAATCTACCATAGAATAAGAATCAGATTTTGGACATTTGATTTTTTTTTAATTAAATAGTTTGTGTATTTTTGTCTTTTCGTTCTTGAATTTTTTTTGTATGTCAGCTGAGAAGAATCTCTGGAACTTTCATTTTCAACAATTCTTCTGGTCTGGTATATTGTGGATATTCTAAATTTTGCATATTCTGATCCATACTATAACTTTCATTTTTTCGGCTTTCTGACTCTTTTATAACTCATGGGATAAGTCTTGTAATAGATTCTATCATAGTCATAGTGGGCAGTTCTCATCATAGTGTAATAAACGATCACAAAGATATTTTTTGAAATTTTGTCTTATATTTTTTCTTCATATATTGTTCCCAGCGGTAGTCTATACCTTCATATCTTCAACATACAAAAATTAAATCCTGAATTTTGGATAATGAATGAGAGATTTTTTGATTAAAGATTTGAGTCGATGGAGATGGAAATATTATTTTGAATTTGGAAAGTTTAAATTTTTTAATTATGTATTCTACAGAGTCTATTATCGGCTTTGCTTTGATAAGCATACCAGCTCATCATCAATAGATTGCATCGTCTACTTGTTGATGCTTATCTTTACAAAAACTTCTAGGATTCACAAAATTAAACTTCAGAATTTTTTTTTCTTGAGCTTTTTTAATAAGTGAAGTACTTATAAAACTGTCGAATATTTCAGGGAAAATAGAAACTATATAAATTTGCATAATGATGCTTAAGTGTTAAAATGCCACATTACTAAATTGCTACATTGAAACGATGAAACATTTTTAACCTCATCATCAAGTCACCAAAAATTGTATAAGTCTTACAAATGCGTATGATCATACTACAAATAAAAGTCATACAAGAGATCCTGTAATTCATTTTTTAGCTTTGTCTGCTAAGCCAGCATTTACTCATGAGAAGACAAATAATAATCATGATATTATCAAAACTCATGTAATCAAAGTACCTACAAAAAATGTAGCAGATAATATAATATCTTGAACAAATATTCATGGGGAAGATCTTGTTTCTCTAGGTAATGACTGCCTGATTCATAAAGTTTGATAAATATCAAATTTACATTGTCAATTTATAAGGCATTGGGAATCCATATCTATTCACATATTTCACGCATTATTGACTACACATTGTCAGTTTATAATCGATCATCAGGTACATGTAGTTCATCAAGTACCTCAACTTCATCATGCTCATCAAGCACCTCAACTTCATCATGCGTTCGATTGAGCAGTAGCCACACATTGATTATATTTAGAATTACAGTTATCTTCCTTTTGCTGGTATTGGTATGTATCTTCACAAGAAGCTCGGCAAGCCTCTTCTTCTGGCGTTATTATTCAAGGACTACCAATCGAATATTGATTTTTGCAATTCATTTCCTGTAAACTAATATTTCATAAATTATTACATTCGGAATCATTAGTAAATATATTTGTATCACATTGTTGTTGCGGCGACATCTGTCAATAAACTTCAACTTTATTATTTAACAAAAAAAATATTGATAGCAATAAAGATATTAGAATATATTTTTTCATCTATATTTTTGGATTTAAATGTTATTTTTATATTATAATTGTGATTGTATTTTTCAACTAAATATTCTGTCATTTCGACTGGAACGAAGTGAAATGGAGAAATCTCTTAGTTGCTTAGAGATATCTCGACTATCCACTGAGTCCTCCGTGGTTCGCTCGATATGACAAGTAAATTAAGATTGCTTCGCATATGCTAGCAATGACAAGATAAAATTAAATTGAAGTTATCGTAATAATTAGTATATCTATTATAGTTTAAAAAATAAAAATCAAATTTATGCTCAAGGTACCTTTTTATACACAGACAAACTATCACGATATCATAACCAAAACTTATGAGCAAAATGATAAATCTAATCGATATTATTTGGCAGATTTTTTTGAAATTTTAACAGAAAGTTTTGTAAATAACTATGCTAGTCTAGATGCCAGACAACTGACTGAATATTTCCAAAATAAAGCATTGAATGAAGCAATGCCATTTGGCATTACAAATAAAAAGCTAAAAGAAGTTATCGTGGCTATCAAACTACTTATGCCTACCTTATGGGCATGTGAATATTTTTTATGGAATTGTAAAAATTGAACACATGGATGAATAGATATTATAATGCCAAAATGAACTCCTATTCCAAGTTTCTCTGATTGAATAGTAACTAGGACAAAAATACGAGACTGAATAAAAAAAGATGAATGAAACTGCGTAGTAGTACAGACTGGAGATAAGTATTATTCATATAAACATATGGATGGTATGAATGTAAAGTATGGAGATAGAGTAAGTAAATGAAATATAATCTGACGATGTTGATCTACTGGACAATCGACTCAATATCAT
>CAYSXV010000031.1:9363-12237 GCA_964435215.1 uncultured Candidatus Peribacteria bacterium
TAAATGAAATATAATCTGACGATGTTGATCTACTGGACAATCGACTCAATATCATTTACATTTCCAAGTAGACTCTGCTATCTCTCCATTTACTCCATATCGAAGCAATCAATTACAAAGCGTCATCAAAAATACACTTGATCCATTACCATTTTTGAGAAATATATTTTGGTATACAAAAATATTTATAGATATGCCACTGAGTACTGAGCATAAACAAGCAATCGAATCTCTATATGCCGCAGGGATAATAAAATGAAGTGGTAATAAAATTTCTCCTGATTTAAATTTACCTAGACGACAAGCAGCTATTGTATTTGATAGATTAGCAAAAAAATACAATCTATATTGAACTTTGCCTGTTATCAATCCAATGTTTAATACATATTCAGATGTAGATATATGAAATAATGAACTTATAGAATCTCTTAAATGATTGCAAAGATACGGGATAATGGCTGGTAGTAATTGAATCTTTGATCCAGATAGAGCTATGACTGGAGAAGAATGGATAGCAGTACTAGGAAGATTATTATTTGGATTGAAAAATGATGACAATGGTATGTGGTATAAAAACTATGTTAACTTTTTTGAAGAAAATAAATTTATAATGAAAAACTGGTTTTATCTAGGCAAAAGCATAGTAAGAAAAGATGCATTTCTTGTCTTGTATAGAGTATTAAAAAACAAGGGACTTATAGGTTAATCACACTTGTAATTTAGACTTTTTCACTGTCATTTCGAACGTAGTGAGAAATCTCTTAGTATATTAGATATCTCCTTCATTCTTCAGGACAAGTCTCGAAAAGCTCGATATGACAGTATAAAAAAAATTTAACATCTTAATGCTTATTATGCAGCTACTAAAAGATAAGATAAGAAAAAAGATGGCCGAGAAACATCTAGGTAAAAATATGATAGGTGCTGTTTCTTTGAATGTAATAAAACGCTATCTCACATCAGAATTAAATATAGAAAATATAGAAGATATATTGAGTGGCTATGTAAAATTTAATAAAGTTTTTATAAAAACAAGTGATCAAAAAATAAAGATTTTTTTGTACAAAAAAAAACAAGAGATATTAGGTAAAGCTAATGAATCTCTTGCTAATCTAGGTTACAAAACAAAATTAATTGAAATATTTTTTAAGTAATGATAATATTAAGATTCCATATTTTCTAAATATTCTTCTTCAAAATCAGCATATACTTCCATCATTTTTTCCTGATAATCTGGAATAATTGTTTCTAAATATTCATTGAGTTCATCTAATTGATTATGGTCAAGCATCTCTGTAACTGTATCTTTTTGTTCTTGACCGAGTTGATTATATATAGACATTGTTATCCTTTCTTGCAAAAGTGGTTTAAGTTCTTCTTTGAGTAAATCTAAATTATCATCAGAAGTAAATCCTGCTTCCAAAAGAAGTTCATCTAAAAACTGATCTTGAAAATTTTTATTGATTTGATTTGTCATATTATATTTTTATTTTATAAAGATTAAGCTTGATTGATAATTATTTTTTTTTACCAGAATATCAATCCAAAATAGTTTGATTAAAGTCAGTATTGTTTTTATTCAAAAGCGTTTTGTCAAATACAGCATCTAATGTAGTTCAGAAATGAGTTTTAAGTATTGAGATATCTTTTTTCTCTATAAATTCCAATATAAAACCTACATTGTTTAAGTTTTTATCGTTTACATAATCCATTAAACTCATGACTAATTGATAGTAGTATGGTCTTTTATCAGGAATTTTTTTGTCTCATTCCTTAATCTGTGTCCATCAATTTATTTTTCATACTAATTCAAATAATGGTGTTTTTAATTCTATTTTTTTTTCATCTCAATATTTTCTAAGAAGCATTGCCTTATAAAAATCTTCTCGTTTTATATTATCTCAATCCACTTTTATAATCTTTGAAATTATATCTTGTTCTTGTTGATATGCAACCCGAGGAGCTTTGTAATTTAACAATCACTCATCATGATACCGATTTTCTAATATAAATTGAGTCAACCATTCTGTTGTTCATTCGTTTATACCACGTCATCTCAATTTACCGTTCTTATAATTTATATTTAGCAATCATAAGCGCCTTGTTCATATGTGTCTCATAAGGGACTCATTCTCTTTATTATTATCTTTGTAATTCAAAATACTCATACTGTGCAACATTTCATGCACAAGAAGATGTTTAATTTCCCAGTAAATTCTTGGGAAAACTGAAACCTGATTTCATCATTTATCTATAGAACCCAATGCTGGAGAATTTTCAAATTGTTCTATTGCCTTTTGAGAAATATATATATCTCAAGATTCTGATCTGAAAACACCACTAGATGGTTCTGGACATACGCTTAAATAATCGTACTCTCAAACTAAATGTATCCTATTTGCATCTGGCAATAAACTTAATTTATCAGCATACTTAGGTAGGAATCTTTTTAGATACTTAGGAATCTTATCATAGCATTCATTTAATATTTTTTCAAAAGCTCGTTTTTTTTCTTTTTCCTTTACTTCTTCTCTCTGTATTTTCACTCTATCTTCGACATATTTTAGTATATCATCACTTGTTACTCAGCTTTTTTGCATCTGAGTAATTTCTCATAAATCCTGTTGTGTGAGCAATTTTTTCACTCTTAATATATCATATGCTGTTTCTTTTTCTGATTGCAATTTTCAACTTCAAGGGTATTCTTTACCATAATCTGACTTATCTATTTGATCTATTTTTTGTCATCTGGTTGTAATTTTTTTTGTCTTTCACTTAAATGAGTCATCACTTTTTTTTGAACCTATATCATCTTTATAGAAACCATTTGGGTCTTTTGTAGGATCTGTAGGTTTTGGTTTATAAGGATTTATA
>CAYSXV010000032.1:0-12010 GCA_964435215.1 uncultured Candidatus Peribacteria bacterium
TCTTATAAAGATTTTTGATGTCGTTTCTGTACAGCTTAGCTGTACAAAAAAAATCCACACAAGATAACGAATATAATATACAAGAAGACAAGATACCCTGCATTTAAAGGATATACTGTTGTTTTGTATATTACACAAGTTTTAACCTATGTGGATTCCAAAAACAGTTCTCGAAAATTTTTTTATCTTGAAGTAAGACAGTTTTTAATTTACCTTACTTTTACGTGTATATTATAATGATTAGATATTAAAAAGCAATAGAAGTATTAGAAACATAAAAACGGACCATTAAGATCCGTTTTAAAATATATTAAATAATCTATTCTTTTTTTGCCTTCAATATTTTATCTATAAGCTTTTGTCTTACTTCTTCTTTGGTTCATCATTTTTTAATAATCTTATCACCAAACACAGTCCATATAGCGTCTACTCATTGATATACTACCATACCCTTTCAATCAAGAACTGGAAGTCATATTTGCTTTGCAATATCCAATAAAGGAGTAGTTCATGTTTTTGTAAGATTTATATCACTAACTATAAGTTTAGGATTCTCATTTGAAAAATCTTGTAATAATTTTGTACTCATAGCTATATTATCCTCTACTGATCAAGAAGAAGGAGTGAGTCAAGAAAATTTTTCTAAATCTCAATCTGCTCATTTGGTAGTTAGATTGATTATAGCATCTATGTGTTCTTTTAAATCAAAAATGGATTGTTCATCTGCAGCTATTGCTACATCAGGTTTTATTTGATTTAGATTATCAGCTATAAATTGAGCTTTTGCTAGTGTCCTGTTTATTATAATTAATTTTTTTATACCTCTATGAACAAGCTCTAAAGCTATTCATCTAGCTGTGCCTCATGCACCAAGCATAATAATAGTTTTGTCTGTCATATCTTCTCCACTTTCTTTGAATTTATCTGCTAAACTTTCACAATATCAAGCAGCGTCAGAATTGTATCAATGTATTTCATCTCCAAAATGAGCAACAAAATTTGTAGATTGCATAGCATCAGCAATAGGATCAACAAAATAACTTTCTTTTTTATGCTCTTTGTCGCGTAATAATTCCCAACCAAAATCTTTGAATCATACTCATAGTCATCATCAAATATATTTGTCATTTAATCTAAGTATTTCAAATATTTTTTCTAAATTTTCTGTTTTTATTACAACCATACTTGTCTTTATATCTAGACCATATTCTTTTGCTATATAATTCCACATTTTGGGAGTGATACCAGCATAATCATGATTTATAATACTCAAAGAAAACTGATCTGCATCCAATAGTTCATTTATATCTTTTACGTTATTTTCTGGTAAAACTGCTGGTGTAATGAGTCAGTCTTCATAAAGTTTTTTAATTTCAGATGAATTATCTATAAGGTTAGATGAATTTACTTTTGTCATGTCTATCTTTGTTAATAAGCTAAAATCTTTTGTGTGAATATATACTGACTTTACATGTTCAATAATTTGAGGAGTGTCTTTCAAATCAGAGGCTTTTAAAAGTTGTATATCATTTATTTTTACAAGTCATGCCTCAGGGGCAAATATAGGATAGATTCATTCCTTATCATTTCAAGGAGCATCTATAATCCTAGTTTTTACTACTTCTCAGATTTTCCATCATTTTTCATTTGGATATATCCTATTTCAAGGACGATAAACAGTTATTTTATCATTATTTAAAAGATGTTTTTCATTTTGTCTGAAAGCTATTCAATTTCTATCTAAATATACCATGGCTATATTAATATGTAAAGTTAATTAAATTTATTTAATAACACTATGAATTATTAAATAACAAATATATTAATTGTATTTTTATTTTATATATATATCATAAGTTCTTGATATTTATTCAAAGCTCTTACATGATCGTGGTTTATTATAGTCTGATTTAAAAATTTATCAATGATTAAAAGGATTCCTATATATAGTTCGAAATACTAATTAATAAGCTATAGTTAGAATACAAAATATTCTATCATATTTTGTAATTATAGAAATTTTTACGATATTTGACAAATTTTATTTTTAATTTATAATATAATTAAATATATTACCAAAATGATTTATCTAATAAAAAACATAATGAATATAGCTATTGATTCACCGGATTTCTTGGATCATAGTAAAATCAAGATAAAAAACTGGCTTGAAAATTTTTTACAAATAAAAGATAAATCAAAAAAAGATATAAATAATATTTTTGCTTGTGATATGCAAAAAAGCAAATCAGCATATAAAGAACTTCTTAAAAATATTATAAATACCATACACGAAAAAGATTATGAAAGCGATATCAAAGGAGAAAAACCAGAATTTAATTTTACAAAAAATGGCAAACGAATTTGTTTTGGGTTTGATGACCAAGTAATACAAAAAACTTTGGGTAAATATGATTTTTTAAAATCATGAAATAACTTGGATATCGATAGGATTAGAGAATGGTTAAAAGCTATCCATGAACAAGGGATACATCATAAAGTAGCTAGATTTAGCCTAATGAAATTTAATGAAGATTGAATACCATATTTGGATTTTGATCAAGAAACATCAAGTATTGTAATCAAAAAAGATATGAAATTAGCATGATGAAAACATATGGAAACTCAATGATGGAATACTTTTATGAATTAAAAAAATACCCCAAATAAAATATTTAAGATAAGATTATTATAAAATTATATATTTTTTTTACTATAATTGTTCAGCTATTATCATAATTCTTTTATCTGTTCTACCCAGAGGATAACATCACATAAGAGTAAGATATTCTCACATTTGATTATATTTTAGAAATGTCTCATTTACTTTTTTGGGTGTAACTATGGTTTTATCTACAACCTTATATTGATAAAGGTTACCTTTTCGTATTATTTGTATTTGATCTCCATTTGTTAATTTTGGTATTTCAGAAAATATTGTTCAGTAAGAATTTTCTGTCGTCGTTCTTGAGATGTATGACCAAATATCAATGTATTACCTCATTCTCATGGCGCTGGTGTTGTAGGATATTTAACTACTCAGTTCATAAGTTCTTTATCAAAATTTTGAATAGTAAAATCTTTTACATCTGTATACTGACTATCCACAAGAGGTATATCTATACCAAGAGATGATATAATCAATCTATTCGTAGGTGGTAAAGTATTAAAATCGAATTCATATTGTTTCAGTCTTTCTTGTAATATACTTTCAGTAGATGGAGAGATAGATTTTTCTATTTCTGTTCATGTATCATATTTATCTATTAGATTTTGAATTTCAGCAAGTTTGATTTCATTATTTTCTATTATTGTAGATATAGAATTGTTTGTTTGAGAAGTTTTAGAATTTCGAGTTTTGACTCACTTTATATTACTAAGATCCAATGAAGAAGATAAACTATTTGCAAATAAATTTATATTTGTAAAAATCAACATACCTACAAAAACCATACAAAAAATTATTATCAAGGTTTTAACTTCCTTGAAAACTCAACGCGTAGGGTTAGCAATAGGTTTGTTTTTTTGAGCTACTCTTTCTAAATAATCTAATCTAAAATTCATTTATAACTCGATATATAAGATTAAAGATATAGTATCAATTATAAGGCAAATTTAAAATAAAACAAAATAAATCTGAATGACATTAAACGTAAGTATTGACATATTAATAATTTTAAATTTTATAAAAAACACTCCCGTAAAAACGTGGAGTGCTTTGTGAATAATTATGTGTTAAGCTAGAGGAATTGTGAAATAGAATTTTGAACCTTTTCCAAGTTCACTTTCTACCCATAATTTTCCTCCATTTTTTTCTAAAAGTTCTTTGCATAGTATCAAACCAAGCCCAGTCCCCTTTTTACCTGTCGTGTCTTGTACGATCATAACTTCTCCTATTTTAAACAGAGAGTTTAAAGTATCTACTGACATACCTTTACCATTATCAGAGATAGTAATCGTTACATCATTATCATTTTTCTTAGCATCTATCTTTACAAAACCATTGGGCTCAGTAAATTTAATAGCATTTGAAATAATATTGCGAACAACAGTTCCTATCATATTCTCATCGGCATTGACTAATACAAAAGAATCTTTGAAGTTTGAAATTAGATGAATTTTCTTTTGTATAGCGCCTGATTCATTCAATGAAACTGTATTTTCAATGAGTTTGTTAATATTGAATGATTGAGGATTAGCATTCCATCTACCAGTTTGAAGACGAGCCCATTCGAGGAGTTGATTAAGTAGTTCGTTTGCATTGTTTGCAGATTGAAAAATCAATTTGAGATATTTTTTTAATTCTTCTAAAGTTAATGTTTCTACCTCATCCAAAAGAATTTCAGCAAATCCCATAATTACGTTAAATGGTGAGCGTAAATCGTGAGCAATCAAGTCAAAGAATTTGTTTTTTGTCGCTACCTGTTCTTTTAAATCTCTGGTATTTTTGACATTATCTTCAACTAACTTAGCAATGATATCCCACTCATCATCAACAGCATCAGATCTAATTTTTTTCAAAACACTTATATCTCCAGTTTCGAGAGCTCTCAAAATTATTGATATAGGCCTTGATATGTGTCTTCTGATATTTAACCAAAAGATTAATAATACCGTAAGAATACCAACTACAGAGATAACAAATATTAATTTCTCTTGTATATTGGAACGATAAATGGGATTTTCTTCTTGGAAATGAATATCTGAAATTACCTTACCATCAATGTCAGTCAGATTATGATTGATATCTATTGATTTAGAATTTTTTTCAGAGAATTCATTTAGAAAAACATTTAGACCTGTTTTGTTGCTTAGATTGGATATAAATTGGGAATCCCAATTCTTTGCAATGAATAAATATCCGACACCTTGTGATATTCTACCGGTATCAGCAGTAGTAGTGACTATAGACCATGAAACGTGAACTATGATAGAATCTTCCATGATAAAAAAATTACCATAATTTCCCTTTAATTTTTTTATAATATCGGGATTAAGTAGCTTTTTATTTTCAGGATAACTGTACAGATAATTCTTTTTGGCATCATATACCGCAAAGTAATTTTCTTTATAAGTCTGTAAAAACGATCCTGTGTTGGCTTTTATCCAATCAACGTTTCTTGATTTAATGTTTTTGTACATATCATCCCAAGCAGAATAATCTTTTAAAAGATTTCTCTGTTGATCGATATGATCTTTTAGGGTGCTCTCTACTACTCTTGTATTGGTAGCAATTATCTTTTGTTCCATAAGTCTTTCTTTCCATCCTGATGAATAATAGAAGAAAGAAAGGATGAGTATGAAAGATAATCCCACAAACAATGTTACAAGCATTAATTTTGTTCGCAACGTTAAGAATTTGTTTTTCATAGGATTTTATTTTGGTTTTTCTTTTATTTTATTTGTTTGACATTTTATTTTATTGATATCTAATATATATATATTTAAATTTGAATTTCAAGGTCAATGTCTTATAGTTTGTCATAATTAATTATCGATATAATAAATACAAATGAAACAACTATTACAACAAAGCTATATAACTATGATCAAAAATAGTATCTGAACAAGGATATTTAGAAATAACTTTTTTGAATTAAATTGAAAAACAATAGATGTGGTGAAAAATTGATCTGATTCATGTGCTTATTTTGTGAGCAGCTTATTGAAAATTTTCGATTTAATAGGCAATATACATGTAACCGTAGATTGAACAGTAAAAGACATTTTGAAATATTGATGGGAAGAATATAAATGAAAAGAAATTCAGATTGGATCTATTTTAGTTTGGGAAGTTAAAAATTGACATAAACACATATGATTCTATGTATGAAATAATAAAGCAATAAGCAATAGTAGTAGAAAAAAAGAAATAATAAAACATAATCGGGACTATAATAGCAAAAGAAACATTGAAAAAATATATGTTAACAGTAAGATATCGTCAAATAAGTAAAATGTAAAAATTATGAAGACATATAAATTTTTAAATATTGTATATAGAATATGAATAAACTAGTTCTTGTAATATTAGATTGATTTGGAATCAATGAAAAAACTCCCAAAGAAAATGCTATAAAAAAAGCCAATACAAAAACATTTGATAAATTATTTAAATCTGATTATGCAAGTTTGGGGGCACATTGAAAATTTGTATGAGTACCAGAAAATCAAATGTGAAACTCTGAAATAGGTCATCTTACAATATGATCTGGTAGAATAATAAAAAATAGCATAGTAACGATAGATGAAATGCTAGATAATGGTGATTTTGAGAAAATCAAAACATTTAAAAAATGAATTGAACATTGTAAAAAAAACTGATCAAATCTACATATGTTACAGGTATTTGGACCATGATGAGTACATTGATCAGATTCACACCTCAAAAAAATGTTAAAAATTATACCAAGTAATATTCAAGTTTTTTTGCATCTTTTTGGAGATTGAAGAGATTTAAAACCTGATTCAATGCTTGAACTAATGAAAGATTTTGAAATATTTATTGAAAAATATCCAAATGTACAAATATCATCTCTAGCATGAAGATATTATGGCATGGATAGAGATAATAATCGAGAAAGAATACAAAAAGCTTATGATGAAATAATTTTTTGAGAAAATGAAACTAGCGATACTCCTAGTGAATATATTGCAAAATCTTATGAAAATCTGATTACAGATGAATTTATAAAACCAGTAAGTTTTATGGGTATGGAAAAAGTATCTAACTGAGATACTGTGTTTTTCTTAAACTTTAGGTCAGATAGAGCCAAACAAATGACACAGGCATTTACGCATTCTTTAAATGTTGAGAAAAAGAATAATACATTTAGTTTTATTACAAAAAATCTTGATGATGTTTATTTTGTCACTATGACAAAATATTATCCAAACTATAAACTAAATATATTTATAGAAAATGATGAAGTAAAAAATACTCTATGAAAAGTAATTTCTAATCATGAACTTAGACAATTACATTTAGCAGAAACAGAAAAATTTGCCCATGTTACTAAATTTTTTAATGGAGATCAACAAATAGTTTATGATTGAGAAAAAGATATTTTGGTACCTAGTCACAAAGTGGCAACTTATGATTTAGATCCAGAGATGTCTGCTCAAGAGATATATGATGAATTTGAAAAAAATGCAAATGAATATGATTTTGCGGTAATGAATTTTGCTAATTGAGATATGGTAGGTCATACTTGAGTAATGGAAGCATCTATAAAAGCAATAGAAAAGCTTGATGATTTGGTAGAAAAAATTATAAAATTTTGTGAAAAAAATAATTTTGAACTTTTGATAACTGCAGATCATGGAAATTGTGATGAAATGTGAACAATAGAAGATCCCAAGACAGCACATACATTGAATAATGTGCCTTGTCGATACATAAAAAAATCTATAGTGCAAAAAATTAAAAAAAATGGATGACTAGAGGATATTGCTCCTACTGCATTAAAAATAATGTGAATAGAAATCCCCAAAGATATGACTGGTAAAGTTTTGATTTAATACATCAAAAATAATAATGAAAGAAAGCAATAATAATAAAATATCTATAAATACAAAGAAAATTTGGATTTATATTATTGTACTATTTTTTTTATGGGCTATTGGAGTATCTATATATTACAAGGACTGACTATTAAAATGAAATTCATGATCGAAATTTACAAATCCAGTTTTGGATACCAGTATAGGAGAAAATTTAATGAACAATAAAAATATTAATCTTGAATATTATTTGAAAGATTATGAAAATATTAAAATAGCAAATTGAGATATAATAGAGTTATCTGTATATTTTAGAAATCTAAATAATGGTAATCGATTTTGAGTAAAAGAGAAAGAATTATTTTCTCCAGCAAGTCTTATGAAATTGCCACTTTTAATAGCTTATTTTAAAAGAGAAGAAAGTGAAAATGGATTTTTGGATAAGAAACTTATATTTACAAAAAATTGAACAACTGACGAATATAAACAAAATATAATTCCAGGTAAAAGATTAAAGATAGGTGAAGAATACAAAATTATTGATATAATACATCAAATGATAGAATATTCAGATAATGAAGCCTCTATTTTTCTAGAAAGGAATATCCCAATTGATGCATTTAAACAAGTTTTTATTGATGTGTGAATTGAATTTCCTCCACTTACTGATTGATATTTTGACAATAATATAAGAGTGGTTGATTATTCATCTTTTTTTAGAGTTTTATTTAATGCATCGTATCTTAACAGAGAAAATTCTGAAAAAGTTTTAAATGTTTTAACCAAAACTAAATTTAAAGATTGATTAGTTGCGGGTGTTTCAGATGATAATATATTAATTTCTCATAAATTTGGTGAAAGATCAATATACTGAAATAATGGAATTGAAAGGAAACAATTACACGACTGTTGAATAGTTTATTATCCAGATCATCCATATCTATTGTGTATAATGACTAGATGATACGATTGGAATAAATTAAAATCAGTTTTACAAGAAGTTTCAAATATAGTTTTTGAAAAAATTGATAACATATACGATTAATATATAATATAAAAAATAATTGATTAAAAAAAATTAATGTGCTTTTTAGTATTATAAAATAAAATAATGTATAAAATTCAGAGCGTACACGCGCGTGAAGTATTGGATTCTAGAGGCAATCCAACAATAGAAGTAGATTTGAGTTTGGATAATTGAAGTAAATGAAGAGCTATTGTACCATCGTGAGCATCTACATGAGTACATGAAGCACTGGAACTTAGAGATGAAGATTCCAAAAGATATTTGGGTAAATGAGTTTTGAAAGCAGTCAGTAATGTAAATAATATTATAAAACAAGAAATTGAAGGTAAAGAATTTGATAATTATGAAAAATTAGATCAGTTTTTATTAAACCTTGATTGAACTAAAAATAAATCTAAGTTATGAGCAAATGCAATACTTGGAGTATCTATGGCTTTTGTAGTAGCATGCGCAAACAGTGAATGAAAATGGATTTATGAATATTTGAATGATTGAAAATGATATGTACTACCATATCCTATGATGAATATTTTGAATGGATGATCTCATGCAGATAATAATGTAGATATACAAGAGTTTATGATAGTCCCAGTATGAGCAAGTAATTTACATGAAGCAATCAGGATGTGAGCTGAAGTATTTCATAACTTAAAAAAAATATTAAAAGCAAAATGAATGGTAACATCTGTATGAGATGAATGATGATATGCACCAAACCTATGAAGTAATGAAGAAGCTTTCCAAGTCATTATGGAAGCAATACAAAAAGCTGGTCACGAAGGTAAAATTAAACTCGCTATAGATGCAGCTGCATCTGAATTTTATAAAGATTGAAAATATGTGTTTGAATGAGAAAATAAGATCATGAGTGCTAGCCAACTTACTGATGTATATGCAGACTGGATATCCAAATATCCAATCATGTCGATAGAAGATGGTCATGCTGAAGATGATTTCCAGTGATGGAAAGATATTACAACTAGACTATGAGATAAAATAATGATAGTTTGAGATGACTTATTTGTAACTAATATTGAAAGACTTGAAATGTGAATAAAAGAAAAAATGGCAAACTCTATACTTATAAAACTAAATCAAATCTGATCTGTAAGTGAAACTATAAGCGCTATCAATATGGCTAATGAAAACTGAATGAGAGCTATCGTATCTCATAGATCGTGAGAAACAGAAGATACATTTATAGCTGACCTTGTTGTGGCATTAAATACAGGGTTTATCAAGACATGATCTGCATCTAGAACAGATAGAATATGTAAATATAATCAACTTATGAGGATAGAAGAAAACTTGTGAGATAAATCAAAGTATGGTAAATAATATCATTATAAAGTCCTAGGCAAATGCTTAGGATTTTTTTTTGCTTGAAAAAACTAAGTATTAAAATAACTTTGGATTATATATTTTATGTTGTAAATTATAAATTAAAGTGGATTTAATAGCAGTATCGTACAAAAATATATGACCATTCAAAGATAAATTAATCAGTATTTTTTTTGATAATGGAAAATATTTGATTAAATCACCTATAGGGACATGAAAAAGTTTTCTATTTTTTGATGGTCCAATGTATGGATTATATAAATATTCTAGTAGAAATATGTTAAATATAACAAGCAAAGAGTGATTTATAAAATTACTTTGGGATTTTGAATGAGAGAAATTTTTGCTTGTAAGGAAACTCATAAAATGAAAATCTAAAGATAGTTGTCAATCAGCATTATTTAAAATAGATAATCTAGATGATGTAAATTTTAAAGATAAGTTTGAAGATAAAATAATTCATGAAAACATAGATATACAAGAAATATTACAGGAGAATAAGACAATAAATATCGAAGAAATAAAATTTAAAAATGAAACTGATTTACAATTACATTTAACTAGTTTTTTGGAACCTAGAGAAGTATTTTTGAGTACTGTATTTTTGATGCAAGACAATGATAATATATTTGAAATGGTTCCTGCAGATAGATTAAACGTATTGAAAAATGTATTTGGATTGATTTGAATAGATGAGGCAAAGGAAAAAATAATGGAGAAAAAAAGAGAGATTGTAGCTCAGATAAAAGCTAATGAAGACAATAGTAAATATGATTTTAAGCTAAGAAAATTAATTGAAGAATATTTACAATGATTTGATGAAATCAAAAAATTTGATTTAGAATGAGTAGATGTAAGCCAATACAAAGATTTTTTGGACGATATGAATATGATAAAAGATAAAATCAATGCTAATGAATTTGAAGTATGAAATTTTCCTATAGAACTAAATAAAATATTGGATGATAAAATTGAAATACAAAAAAATGAATATAATAAAATCATAAATCAGAAAGAGAATTTAATTAAAAATAAAGAGAATATACAAGATCAAGAAAAATCTTTAAATAAAGAAAAAAATGAAATAACAGAAATCATAAAAAATCTTCAAGGGAAAATACAATCTCTTGATCAGATTCAAATGGAGAAATTAAAAAAACAAAAGACAGAAATACAATTTGATATGGATAAAATAAATGAGCAAGTTAAAGAAATGAAAAATAAAATAGAAGAATTATGAGAAGATGGAAAAAATATTTGAGATGATGCAAATATATGAGACTATTATAATCTAGTACAAGACCTTGTAAGTAAGTGAAGTTTATATAAAGCACAAAAAGATTGATTAGACTCAGATATTAAAAATATGGAGATTTTAAAATGAAAAGAGATAGATAGTTTAAACAACGAAATGAAAAATTTCGAAGAAAAAAAACATATGAGAGATGAGGAGATGAAAAAACTCAATCAAAGCATAGAAATATTTGAAAAAAATATGCAGGAACAAGAGATATTTGAATGTGAAAAAATATCAACTAACTGCCCTTTTATCAAAGTAATAAATAAAAAAACTTTTGAAAATTTACAAGAACAAAAGGATAGATTGTATGAAGCAAAAGAAAGTTTAGAAAAAAAATTGAAACAAGAAGATATAGAAACCAAGATTAAAGATACTAGATTAAAAATAAAAGACCTAGAAAAAGAAAGCAATGATACTGGTAATAAGTTAAAAGACATTAATGAAATCCAGCATAAAATTGATTTTATAAAAGATTTTTTGAATAAAATTGATTACAAAAATATATGAGAAAAATATAGAGAATATCAAAATCTTGATAAGGAGCTGAAAAGAATAGATAAAGAAATAAATAATCTAGAAATAGAATTTAATAAACTACAAGAATATAAAATAGAGGTAGAAAAAAATAAAGTAAGAATAGAAAATATTGATGAAAAATTGAAAGTAGAAAGTGAAAAATTAGAAACAGAAAGTGAAAAATTAAAAGATTTGGAAAACCAAATAGCTAAAGCAGACTTTGAAAGTGTAAAAAAAATTGAGAAAATAAATATCAAGATGAAAGAAAATATTCGTGATATAGGCAGTCTAGTAGAAGAATTTAAAAAATCTAAAATCCATAT
>CAYSXV010000033.1:0-11393 GCA_964435215.1 uncultured Candidatus Peribacteria bacterium
ACCAGTAATACCATAGCATAGATAGGGTGGCTTGTTTCCAGGGAAAGGACCTAGTACATGCATATCACCATTGAGATAGAATACACCATCTCCACAGCCAAATATACAGGTACTAGTAGGAGTAATCACGCATCCTACAACAGTGCATAGAAAATACTGACAGATAGTTGCTATCAGATTATCATCCATACTCTGTGCAAGTACACGTACACGGGCAAGGACATCTTGCCTCACGTTGTACCATAGCCAGTCATGACGAAAATAATTTTCATCACTCAGGCTGGGATGTGGCCTGGATAAATAGCTAGATAGCGTCTGAGCAAATAGGGGAGCAATGATTTTGCTACCGACTTCACTATGAGATCCACTACTACAACCATCACTGACTACACATATAATGTGCTCAGGATTTCTTATCCAGACATAAGCGTCCTGGTTGTTCTTACCGATTTTGAGGTGGCGAGAACCAAGCACAGAAGCTCCAGCGATTTGGAATTGATCGAGATTTTTCATTTTTATTGCTTTTTATGTTATGGTTTTTTATTTGAAACATCCTCCGAAAAATTTTTCAAATTTTCGGCATAATTTCGACATCGCAAAAATTCTCTTTACACTCAAATTTTTACTGTGTCTTAAATATGTTAATGAACTTGTATAAATTACAATAAGTAAATTGTAATTTTTTTAGACTTTCTTCGTTTTAAAGTCTAATATAGTGTTTAGTATTGCTCGTGAGAAGAATCTTCTATAAAGAAGTGGGGTATTATCGATCTGACAGTCCGTCGCAGATATACGATTATACTATATTTCTTCCTCTTGAGTAATTGTAATATAAACAAAAACAAAGAAAAATCAAGAGGAAATTTATTTGAGTTGAAAGTGTAGTAAAAAAGAGCATAAAATAAGAAGATTTATTTAATAAAATATTTTTTTACAAACTTTGACTAAATAAAAGTTAGATGAACACCAATACTCCAATCCAAACACTAAACGACCTTCCAGATTTTTCTAGTGAAACACTTTCAGATCAAACAGCCACAGAATTATTCTGAAATTTACAAGAGTCTGATTCTCTCAAAGATTTTCTAGATGCCCGTTTTGATGATATTTGCTATCTGCAAATCAATCCAAATGATCCCTCACAATACGCTTCCAATACTATCATAAATGATATTGTCACTAGACATATCCGCTACGCAGAATATCTCCCTATAGATATTATGTTTTTTAAAATAAATGAAAATACTTTAAACAAGGCGCAGCAAACTTATGAAGAAATGAAACTTAAATATGGTGATATTATAGTGATGAATAAAACAAAACGAATATACATGGTTTGATTTTTTTGATGAACATCAGGAAGGACAAATCAGTATTTTATAGATCAAATCAAATCAGAATTATCTGAAAAAATTAAAAAAATAACATAATAAAAATCTATTTTTCAACACATCTTGACATTATAATAAAAAAATATAGACTATTTTTTGTTTATTTTTTTTAAATATTGCTATGATAGAAACAACTGATAATTCTAACATGCAAAAACAAAATCTAAAAAACAAAATCCAGTCTTGATTGCTATGATGATCAATAGGGGACGCATTATGAGCTCCAGTAGAAATGAGAACATGATGAAATATAAAAAAAAATTTTGGTAAAATCGTTGAATATATTTCTATACTCAACAATGGATGATTCAAAGAAAAATGATTCCCTACAGACTTATGATGATTTGTGACAGATGATACGCTTCTTACATTTGCTATTATCAAATCGTATAATGAACTCGGGAAATTAGATTTAAAAGATATCTTTAAAAAACATCAAGAAGCATATGATAGTTTCCCATATGGATTTGGTGGTGCTACTAAACATTGAATGAAAAATATCCAAGATTGAATATCACTAGAACAATCATGATTAAAAGATTCTGCTGGTAATGGGGTAGTGATGAAACAATTTCCTTTTGCTGCTGTAGCTGCTACTCAAGACATCCCAGAAGAAGAGATGATAGATATGATAGTTACTCATGCTAGGGCTACTCACGATAGTGATATCGCAGTAGTATCTTCTATAGCTCATCATAAGTTTTTGAAAACTTTGTTAGAGACACAACCTTGAAAATTAAATAAAAAAGAACTATTAAATAATCTTATAGCTTTTATCAAACCATATGAAGAGAAGTTCCCTAAAGATGAAAATAAAATGACAAACATATTATCCTGATTGAGAGATTATATAGATGAAGAGACAAATAAATTGACTCTAAGTGACGAAGAAATTTTAGATAAATTTGGTCGATGAAATATCGAAACAGATGATCCTAGAGATGTCTTTAAGTCAGCATATGTTCTATTTACATTGTGAATTGTATATGCTATATTTTTGCGCGATGAAAATTTTGACGTGATTTTAAACTCAATAAATATAGGTTGAGATACTGATAGTTATGCTGCTATAGCTGGTAATATGGTAGGTGCCTACAATGGTTTAGAATATGAAGATAAATATATAAACGGTCTACAAAAAAAAGATGAAATCCTGACTGATACCAAGGCTTTTATTGCAAAATTATTTTCTGAATAATAAGATAAATATTTTTTAAGAAAAAAAGATGCCTCTTGATTTTACGATTAGGAGGTATTTTTTTTAAAATAAAAAAAAGTCTCAGATAAAAACCTGAGAACTTTTTTATTTCTAATCTATGGTTTGAATGATTAATCCAATACCATTTTATAAGATATCACGAGCGGGTATTCTTCAATGAGCTGGATTTCGATGAGTCCTTTCCATGCTTCGTTGATAAGAGCAAATAACTGGATTAACTCTTCTTTGGATGAAAATCCATAGTCACCGATATTCCACAGTTTTGTTTTATGGGCTGACTCTTTGGATGCGTGATAGACTGTTTCCAGCCATTCTCCATCTTTCAGTTTTTCTTCGAAATATTTTTTGAGATTTTCGGGGAGCAATTCATAGAGAGCTAAACTTTTTTCAACCAACTCTTTCTGAAGTTGTTCTTCTACGCTAGATTTGCGTTCGAAAAATTCTTTAAAATTGAAGTTCTTGGCTTCCATATACTTTTGTTTTTGTGAATAAATTATATGACAAATATATAAATAATATGTTTTATAATATATATATTTACTAGTAAATGTCAATTATAATATAAAAAAAAGAGGGGAATAAAAACTCCCACTCCTTTGCCCGATTTATATTTCCGGGTTCAATATCATTTTAAATTTTACTTCGATATAACCCCTGTCGGCGATTTTGATTTCCATCACATCTTTCCATGCTTCTTTGAGAAGTGTTAACTTTCTGATTGCATCAGCATTGCTTTTGAAGCCATAGTCGCTGAGTTCTTTAATCTTATCTAGGTTAAAATCACCTCTAACAGAATTGTTATACAGTGCCTGTAACCATTCGGAAGTGAGGAGATATTGATTCATATATTCCTTGACTCCATCAGGAACAAGATCAAGCATGATTTCGATTCTCATCTCGAGATCTTCTTTTAACATTTGTTCAATATTTTCTTTGTTCTTGAAGAACATCTGTAATCCTCTTTGTTTGTGTGGCATGATAATTTTTTTTAGTATTTGTTTTAAAAAATATGTTATATATTTACAGATAAATGTCAAGTATAGATTATTTGCAGATAAAAATTCTATGATTATAATAATTACAATTTTAATTTGTTTGTTTTATCATGGAATTAAACGATACGGATTCTCCAAAACATATAGTCTTTAAAAAAAATGAAGATTGAATGCGAGTAATTGATCAGATGCCTAATCCAGATTTAAGTTCATTAGTAAAAGATCAAGAGGGGAATAGAGAAAAATGAATAGTACTCGTTGGTGTAGTCTGACATATATGACATACATCATCAAGAATTTTAGAAACTTTAAATTCACATCCAGATTTTCAGTGAAATATTGTCATTGTATCTCAAGCAAATAATATGCCATCACAGATAGATTTATCTATGGCATGATTTGCAGAGCAGATACATCACAACCTTGTATTAGAGATAAAATCTATGAGAGAAGATATCCAAGATATTATTTTAGAAAGAGAAATTAAACCACATCATAATAAATATACACAAAATTTTTATAAACATCAAAAACCAATTACAACAAAAACTCTAGTTAATAAGCCATATAAAAAAAAGTTTCTTACAAAAAAGATTAAGAAAAAATAAAATTTCTACAGTCGCTTAGGACTTTGCCAAATATTTACTTTTTTTGTAAATAAAAAAAACTCCTCGTGAGAGGAGCATTTTTATAGCTACGAATTTGTAGAAATTATTTAACTGCCTTTTTGAAAACAGCACCAGCTTTGAAAGTAACAACCTTCATTGCAGGAATTTTAATTTTTTGTGATGGATTTTGTGGATTAACACCTGTTCTAGCTTTTCTTTTAGAAGCTTTGAAAGTTCCAAATCCTTGTAATCTTACTTCACCTTCTTTTTTAACACCTGCTATAACTGTTTCGATGAAACAATTAACCAATTCTGAAGCTAGTTTCTTTGAAACTCATAGATCTTCAGCTAAACTTGCAATAAGCATAGTCTTTGTCATTTTTGTACTATTTAATTTGATAAAACGAAGTACGTTTGTTGTACTAACAAATATAATAGTACTAATCTCTGCTATTTCAATAGATTTTTAAATATTCTTTCAAATCGTTTTTAAACATATATTGATAAAATAAATAAAATTTATATCATAAAATAAATCATAATACAAACCAAAAAATAATAAATAAAAATATATGAAGAAAAAAAGAATCTTAGTGTTTAATTCTGGCTCTGGATCAGGGTTTCAGGAGTTGGTAGAAAATTCCATAACTGGAATATTAGACGCTGACATTGTAGGACTAGTAACCAACAAAGAAACATACCAATGTATCGATCGTGCTCTCAAACTTGATATTACATTTGCTCCTCCTATGAAAAAGTTTGAAGCAAAAGATTATCAATCTCTGGTAAATTTTTTTGGTGCTGATTATGTATCTTTGTCTGGCTGGTTGAAACCAGTTGTAGGGCTAGATCCTAGAACAACAATCAATATCCATCCAGGTCCATTACCAAGATTTGGCGGTAAAGGTATGTATGGTCATCACGTTCATGAAGCTGTTATACAAGCTTATAGGCGTGGTGAAATAAAATATTCTGAAGTCTGCATGCATTTTGTGACTGAAGAATATGACCAGGGACCTGTATTTTTTCGCTATCTTATTCTGATCCGTCCAGATGATGACGCAGATTCTCTGGGATCCAGAGTAAATAAGATTGAACATGGATGGCAGAGTTTTATTACAAATTTAGTCGTCCATAGAAAGATTTCTTGGGATGGTAAAAATCCCGATTCTTTAAGGGTTCCTACCTGGTACAAGTATTTGTAAACTATTTATTACATTTTAAAAGTCTGAGTTCTTTTTGGATTCAGATTTTTTTTTATAAAATTTTTTATATTGAAAATAAAATTTAAATTCACATAAATAAATAGATTTATTTTTTTTATATTTTTATTTTTTATAAATGGGAAAACATATCCATAAAGATGCATCAAACAGTGCTATTTACTGATTAGGTCTTATATGAGCTGCAATTTTTTTTATATGACAATCTACATGATTTTGGATGTGAGTATTGTGATTACTAAAGGCTTTTGTACGACCAGTATTTGTAGTTCATGGCTTATTGAAACTTATTTGATAAATAAATTATGAATAAAAAAGCCCGGTTTTTTGAAGGGTTATTTTTTTATAAAAAAAAAGTTCCGAGTAAAAACCCAAGAACTTTTTAATAGAATAATAAGTTACAGAATCACATACATGATTTACATGCCGTTGCAAGGACTAACATACTCCAATCCTTTGTAAAACTTACAAAGCATTCACTTTCATTTTGGAGTATTTTTACCCAATTTTCAAATTCTGCATGCTCCATCATTTTTAAAATCTTTTCGCTGTGTCCAGGATCTTCCTCTTCAATATTGCATAGAGCAATCCAATGTTTTTCAAACTTATCCCAAATGCTTCCACTGATAATATGTGTATTACCATCAAGAAATATTCTTTTAGCATCAGAGATAATCCTGGAAATAAGCTCTATATATGGACTAGGAAGAAATATCTTAGAAATATCTTTTTTGATAAATTCTCCATGAAAATCAATCTCAACGATATTATTTGCAATATCTTTTATGATTACTTTTTCATAAAGACAAAATACTTCTAAGCCAGTTTGTACTTCGTTTAAATTTTTCATATTAAGAGTATATTATTATTTTTTTGTTATACTCAATACATAATATTTTTATAATAAAAGTCAATGCAAATATTGATATTTAATAGGAAATAAGTATAGTCAATAAAACTTTATTAAAAAATATTATTATGTTCCAAAAATATTTTTCAAACAAATATACTAATGCCCTTGTACTAGGTACATGATGATGAAATGATATTGTTAGTTCACTTATCATTGCATTAGATTTGCAAAAACAGGGCATCCAAACTGATATAGCTGGCATACTTAGTCCTGGCGCTATACATTATTTTGCTGGTCAAAAAGAACAACCAATCAATCAGATTAATTGAGATATAAAAAGATTTATCAATTCTAAAACTCCTCACGAGATTTCATTTGTAGATTCCCATCTACCATTTATTGTATCACAAAATTGAGTCCATATATCAAATTATTACGATTTTTCTACAAGATTTGGTACAGATAAATTGACTAACGAAATATCCCAATTTATAGAAAAAAATAAATATGATGTTTTTGTACAGGTTGATGTAGGTTGAGATATATTAGCAAGAGGAAAAGAAGATGAAACATTACTATCTCCTATTATGGATTTCACATCTCTCCATCTTCTAAAGACATTGGACATAGATAATTATCTTATAGAATTTGGTTTGCTTACAGATTGAGAGCTTAGGCCACATTGAGCAAAAGAAATACTTGAAGAAATATCTTCTAAATGATTGTTATTAGACCAGTCAGATATCTCTCTTGAAGACGATAATATTCAAACTTTTATAAAAATATTTGATGAAATAAAAAAAATTAGAGCCTGACATACATGAGTGATGACCATTGAAACTTTGAAAAATATTTGATCTCAAAAAGATATCGATACACAATATAGATTTAGATCTCAGATATGAAAAGATAAATGGCATACGGCATTTGATGTCAATCTACCATATCAATATTTTGGTAAAACATATCTTATCGACTGAAAAAGATTTTCTCAAGACAGAGAAAATACAGCTTTCTCATATGAAAATACGCTAGATCAATACATCAAACTCAAATCTATTCAACCCAAATGGAAAACAGAAATGGATCTTTTTTATTTGCGATCATGAGAAAATCGGACCACTACACAGCAGGAATGATATTGTATGCAATGCCTTATACCATCGACCATGATAGATCAACAGACTAGAAAAGAAATTATCAATGCTGGTATAGAGCAGTTATCATCTTGAGAATCAGATTTATTGTTGATTTCCAAAGATGATATATACTTTGTTCAATTAGATAATATATATACCAAACAAGCCTGAAATTTCTTTTTGCTTTATAAAAACGATATCCAAGATTTTATAAATTCTACAGCAAATCAAATAAATAATTATCAAAAATAATTTAATACCTGTTCCACAAGTACGGGATTTATCTTCTCAGATTTCTTTCATGCGCTTATCTCCCAATTTACCACAAGAGTGATTTCCCAAGTTACCAAATATGAAATTATATATTGGCTCATTACAAAAGCCATTACTAGATATTCTTGATATGGAAAAATTTAATCAATTGCCAGTAAATATAATCAATGATCAAATCCCAGAAACTAGACATATAACATTTGTCAGACATCTAGAGAGTAAATACAATGAATATAAAGAGCTGATAAAATCCAATCCCGATTATCAAGAATTTATGACTACTCAAAATATTTCAAGGAAAAAAGAATTAGTTAATATTTTATTAAAAGATTTTTTTGAGCAAGTAGGTATAGATTATGAAACCAAATTATCATCCAAATGAAAAGAGGAGTGAGAAATTTTGTCTAAACTTTATGCTAAACTTATCAAGCAAAATCCTGAAATATTTCCTGATCTTATATATGTTTCACCGTATATAAGGACTAGAGAAACATTAAATTATATGTTACAAAGTATTCAATGATTAAATCTAGATCTAGATAAATTAACTGATGAAGAAAAATTACAAGACCTCATAGTTTGATCTTTTCAGTGAAAAGATATAGCAATAAAAGTAGATGAACGTATCAGAGAAAGAGATCATTGATCTAATATTGCTCCTAGTTATATAAGAGAATTTTTGGACGGCGCAAAATGATTTCATGATATGCTAACTAAACTTCAAAGAGAAAAAATATATTATTATACTTCGCCTGCATGATGAGAATCTCAGGTTCAAACCAATGCTAGAGCAAAAGAATTTCTACTTAGAAATTACGAGAAAAAAAAGTTCAAAAATATTTTATGTGTTAGTCATCACTTAGAAATATTGTGAAGTTTACAATCAATTTCTTGATGAAGTTTCGAAACTTTCTATAAGTTAAATGAATTACGAAGACCAGCAAACGGTAGTTTTACATTTCTTTCACAGATACCGCAGACTGAAATATGACAAGAAAATAAATTTAGAATCTCATGATATAACCTTTCATTGCAAGAATAATTTCATCCACTTGTCCTTCCCTTATTAACCTTGTCATTTCGAGTAATTCGCTTTAGCGAAGAATCGAGAAATCGCTTTAATTTCCACAGAGTACTCCGTGGTTCGATCGAAATGATAGTAGAATGATAATAACTAATAATAAAAAAAAATCTCCCTCCAAAAAGAGGCAGATTTTTGTTTATCGGAAATTTAGATTAAGTATTTTTAATAAGTTCGAATATAATACAATTACTTTCTACTTATTTTTTTCCTCTTTTTGCCTAGCAACATCTTCAATACAATCTTTAATTACCTTTTTTTTGAATTCTTCTTCGTTCTCATCTTTAGGTAATACAAATTCAAGTGGCATTTCTGAATGAAAAGCTAGCTTAACTTCACAAGAAGTAAATCTAAATGCTTCTTTCCATATTTTATAGTATTCTCTCCTAATGCGAAACCCAAGATAAAGATAAGTAGCAAAAAGAATTATTACAAGGTAAGGATTTACATGAAGCCATAGAGTAGTATCCAAATTAGAGACTAAGAATATACCTGCAACAGCAAATATTACTGGACCAAATATCTCACAGCCAAAATTTTTCTCCATGCCTTTAGTAAATTCACCATAGGCCTTGGTCAATATACCTACAAGTATGGATTCTCCTCGTGTCGTCTTTCCAAAAACACTTTTATACATAAATTCAGAACTGTTTTTGGGATCTATCATAATGTCATAGATCTTTCTCATGGATTTTTTTCTGTGTTCAGATAATTCCATAATGCCATATACTATAAACATCACAGATAGACCAGTACACCAAAGCAACATTTCTACTACACTGAGGTTGATGTGAACTTTAGTTGGGAAGAAGAACAATACAAGAGGCAAAACAATACCACTTATAGTATAGAACCAAAAACTTTTTTTTGCATGATTCCAGATTTCATTTGCAATTTCATTTTTTGTTTTCATTTTGATTTAGATTTAGGTTAGATTTTTTTTTGGTTAATATATTTGAGATTTTTATTTATCCATTTTTATGATATATATGTAGCTCAATAAATTCATTAAATTCATGTCATTTTACAATCTCAGTTCTGATAGGTCATTTAAATCATGGATCAATTAGTGGAGATATAATATGATGTCATCAGCCATCGTATCATTGATAAATAATCGCTCAGAAATATTCTCAGAAATCTACATAATAAGTTTCTCCTATATTAAAATTATGATTTACATGCTCAGCTTTATTACTGTCAAAAGGTTCTAGTATATCTACAAGATCTTTTTTGGATTGGATTAATATTCACTTTTTATTATTTGGAATATATTTATTTTCATTCAATTTTAATTTTAAGGTCAAAGCCTGATCGGTTTCAGTTTCATTTAAATCTTTAGCCTCCATATATTCATCTATTTTTCTAAAGTCTTTCTCATTTTGCATATCAAAATTATTTGCTCATACAAGACATCGGTTCTTACCATATTCTCATTCTATTTTCAATTTTCATTCTTTTATAATTTTATACAAATCATTTCCTGTTATTGCTGTTCATGCGGGTCTAAAATATAACCTAAAAAAAGGCGTATCTTTTTTTATTTCTACATCCGCTAATCATCTATTTAATACTATTACTTCAATATCTACAAATCAATTTCTATTCAATTCTATAGTATCCATTGTATATATATAGTTAGAAAAACTTCACAATATATGTATCCCTGATTGAGCAAAACAGCTTCTCATAGATATTTCAAAGTGTTTAAACATGCCACTTGATATTGATTCTATTCCTTTTGGAAATAATTTTTTTTCTAATCTTACTTTGATTGTATTCATATTTCATGGTCTCAATACAGCATCACTATTGGTTACAAAATCATCACTAACCCAAAATTTTGATATATTACAATCAAGCATTTTACGGCTAATATTTGATTCATATACAGCAGAAACATCTCTTTCGTCAAAAGTATTTTTCATTGCTAATTAAAGTAATTAGTAAATTAAAATTTACTATAACTATTTAACAATAAAAGTCAATAATACATTGAAAATTGATAATAAATATTTATATTCTATAAAACACAAAAATAAAAAATAAAAACAAGTATGCTAAATAAAATATCTGATACTCAATGGGAATCCTTATGTCATGGATGTGGTAAATGTTGCTATTCCAAATACGATTTATTCTTGTTTGCTATTGCTGATCCATCATATGTTTGTAAGTATCTCACAAGCGACAATCGTTGCGAAATTTACGAAGATAGATTAAGCAAAAATGGTTGTATCTCACTCAGAGAAGCTATCACAAGAAGTGGACTCTTACCAAAAGATTGTGGCTATATTCATCTCAATCCAGAACACAAAGAGTTGATATTCCCAAAATCTGAAGAAGAATTTTGGGAGTTTATTAACTTTGCTGATAGACTCTTAAAAAAGACTATTAAAGGACAAAAAATTGATTTAGTCTCCTTCGTCCTTGAAAGAAGAGGTAAGAATCCAGACTTTAAATTACTAACCAAAACCGGTTGATTTCGATCGGTTTTTTTTTAATAATTCAAATAATTTTTTGGGACTTTTCCTGCCCCAAACCCCAGGACCAGCATTTTTGACTTGATTCAAAAACACTGGACAAAAAAATCAAGTCGCACAAAACGACG
>CAYSXV010000034.1:0-11351 GCA_964435215.1 uncultured Candidatus Peribacteria bacterium
ACAAAATCATATTCAGATTTTTTTCTCTGGTATTTATTGCTTGAATATTTTTTGGATTAAGTAATGTATTTGGGGCTTGTACATTATGAACAGTATCTCCACGAATTTGATATGGTGTTGCTTGAAATTCAACAAATCCTACAACATGTGCAAGTATAACAGGATCTTGACCACAACGATTTAATAATAATTCAGTTAACGATACTCAACTACAAACATTTTTAAAATCTTATTGATTTACTTATCAAACAATAACGTGTGGTACGCCTTCAACTGCAGCGGTTTTAGTAAGAAATTTACAATCAAATCTAGTTAGTAAATGATGTATAACGTGTGTTGATGGGAAATATTGAGAACACACACAAGCTATGTTATCTCAATGTGTACCAGATTGTTCTGCTGACTGAAAAAAACCTGTCAATCTTCAAGGTCAAATATGTGATCCTTGATATACTTATGATATAAATATATGATGTTGTGTAAATCCTTGTCCTGCTCCCAAAAGTCTACCTACAAATTGAACCTGTAGTGTTGCTAACTGATTAACATGAGATTGAGCATGATGTTGTGTCTTAGAGCCAAAGCTTTGCAATAATACATTCACTCAATCAAATCGAGATTATTGGGTTTCAACAACATTTCCATCGATAGCTAACCAATTTGATAAAGATAATTGTTGTCGAAAAGAATCTAACGTATACAGTAAACCACCTCTTCTAAATAATATTACAGCATTTTGTGACTTCCGAGAAATAGATTGTTGACTAGCGTCTTGATCATTAAACGATATAACTGTTAATTGTGTAAATAGAAGATCATGAAACTCTTGCTGTGCGGATACTACATGTCGACCTACATGAGAGCCAAGACCTTCTAATTTACCAGATTGTGATATGAATGTTGTTGATCGAGAAGCGGATTGTGGTTTAGCTCCTTGAACATTAAATAATACAACCGTATCTTGTATTAATTTACAATGAAATTCTTGTTGTATAGATACTTGATGTCGACCACAATTGGAACCAAAACCAAGTTTAGTTGATTGTTCTGCAGAGACACTTAATCCCAATACATGTACAGCCACATGACAAGTATGAACTCTTTCTGGAACATCACGAAATTGTACATCTTGTTGATCTTGAACGAAATCAAATATTGATCATACAAAATGTATTTGTGATTCGACTCAAAAATGTTGTGGAATACAATTAAATACAGTAGTACCTTTCATCTGAGATTGTATAGAGATGAGCAACGAAGAATCTGCTGGCAATACTACAAGAGTAAATGCACTAAATGCTTTCCCCATACTTATGTGATCGCTTAGTAAAATGCTGGTAACGGCGATACTTATATTTTCATTTGTTATGATTGTAATCTGATGAGTCTTGATTATTTCTTGATGAATAAATGAAAGCAATTTTAAAAAATGAAAAGAAATGATTTGAAAAGTGATTATATGATTAGCTCTTTTATGAGCATCATGAATTATATTACGCCTTATAAATCCAAACTTCTTTTGATAAAAATATTTTAATATTTTAACAATATAACTATGATAAATTTTAAAATCGATCCTGATGGATACATTATTGAATCCAAATTTTTATACTCGTTTACTCAACCAAATAAGAAATATATCAATCTAGCATTGACTATATGAGAAGATATGGTGTATACAAAATCAGAATATAATATAATCAATTATCCTTGAGAGTACGATATCTGAGGTAAGATTATTACTTGTTTAATCTGAAAAGATAATAAACTTAATTATCTAATATTTGTAAATTGAAAAAAATTCTGAATCATCCAGTCTCCAGATATACTTGAAAGTGATGATGTATGAGATATGGAATATCGGTTATATACAAATGATTCTGTAGAAAAGAAAATCGATCAATTGGAACTTGAATGAGAAAGAGTAAAATTGGAAGAAAAAATAATATCTGAAGAACCATCAGAAACTGTTTCTTAATCTTTTATAATCATTATACCATCTCCAGGCTCGGTTTTGACTATTTTGTAATTAATTTGCTTTTTTTGTAGATATCCGTATAATAAAGACAATTTGTTATGATACTTGATCACATCATCCAAAACAATGATTCCATTACTTCTTAATATATTTTGTATTTTCATCAAGTAGCTTGCATACTGGTTTTTCTGTCAATCAATAAATGCAAAGTCTATCTCTTTGGATATAAGTTTCCTCAAATCAACTTTGGTTACATCAAAGGGATACAAAACAATATTTGTTAATCAGCTTTGTTTGATATTATTGATTCAAGCCGTGTATGCTGTATAAGATATTTCAGATGAATATACGATTCAGTCTCGTTCTTTTACTATATTAGCCATATAAATTGTGCTATATGCCACAGCGCTTCATATTTCCAGACATATCTTTGGTTTATGTTTACGCAAAATTCATTCCAAATAATTTTGAGTCTCTTCACTTATAATAGGTATATCTATTTTTTTACACCTTATTCTCAAATCTTTTAATAAATCCTGAATCATTTGATTATTTAAACAACTAAACATTTATCCCGATGAGTCGGGTATCATCCCCAAAAGGGAACTAAAAAATTTTAACATTTAAACATTATTAATTTATGAACACAGTAGTATGAAACACAAACGTTTCTATCGATTTTAAACCACAAAACAATGCCAAAAACAGAGGCAGACAAAATTACAACTCCAATTCTAAAGCACCCAAACTTTCATCTGAAGCTTTTATTCGTCAAAAAAAAGTTGAACCATCTACGCAGATAACAGATCTACGTAAGTTTATAAAAAAAGACGAAATTCCAGTAAAAGTAATCAGTTTACTATGATTTGAACAGGTATGACAATGTCTACTTATAGAATATAAAAATGATATTATCGTCGTAGATGCCGGTATGGAATTTGCAGCAAATGAAGAATTATGAGCAGATTATATTATACCAGATATATCATATCTCAAAAAAAATAAATCCAAACTTAGATGAATTATCATTACTCACTGACATTTGGATCATATATGAGCACTTAGAGATATATTACCAGAACTTGATTATCCTATGCTTTATACAACACCACTAGCTATAGGTATTATCAAAAAAACTTTTGATGATCCCAAAAAAGCAAATCTTATAAAATATAAAATAGTAGATCCAGATTATGATTTTTTAAAACTTTGAGTTTTTGGAATAGAATTTGCTAGAGTGAATCACAATATCCCTGAGACTATGGCTGTTTCTATACAGACACCAAAATGAATTATTTTTGATTCAGCAGATTTTAAAATAGATCATACACCTTCTATAGATAGACCTACAGACCTAGCTAAAATAGCAAGAATAGGAACAGAATGAGTAAGACTTTATATCTGAGATTCACTTTGATCACAGAATCCTTGATGGTCAAAATCAGAAAAAGTAATATGAGAAACTATAGAACAACAGATAAGAGATGTAAAATGAAGGATGTTAATTGCTACATTTGCTACCAATATCGGTAGAGTAATACAGATTATCAATAGTGGAATAAAATATAACAAAGTAATATTTCTTACAGGTAGATCTATGATAAACAATATAGATATATGTCAGGAACTATGATATATAAATGCTCCAAAATGAATGATACGTAAATTGGATAACGATGTAAATAATATGCCTGACGAGAGAGTATTGATACTTTCTACTGGAGCTCAGTGAGAAGAATTTGCAGCACTTACTAGAATGTCTAGATGAGAACATGCTCAGATTCAGCTCAAAAAATGAGATACAATCCTGATGTCTTCTTCTACAATACCTTGAAATGAATTGGCAATCAATAAAATGATAAACGATTTATTGGCTCAGTGAGTAGAACTAGTAACAAATAGTGAAATGGATGTACATACAAGTTGACATGGTTTTGCAGAAGATCATAAATTATTTTTGAGTCTTACTAAACCACAATATTTCCTACCATTTTTTGATGAAATGAGTCATAGATATGCTCATAAAAAATTAGCTCTTGATCTATGAATGTCAGAAGAAAATATTTTGATGCCATTAAAAAACTGAACAGTAATCGAAATGTATGATGATGTGGTATTGTTTTGAGATAAGCCAATCAAGTTAGATACTGTGATGATAGATGGTAAATGACAATGACATATGTCATGAGAATATGTAATCAAGGCTCGTCATATAATGGCACAGAGCGGTATAGTTGCTCTTATATTTAAAGTAGATACAAAGTCACAAGAATTGGTTTGAAATATACAGATTGAATCTAGATGATTTGTTTATTCTTCAGAGGTAAAAACTATTCATACTCAGATAGTAGAATATGCAAGATCCAAATATAATGATAATCGCAAAAAAAATATGGACATAAAAGATAGCCTCAAAAATATAAAAGAAGTTCTATGAGAATATATAACAAAAATTATAGGTAGAGTACCTATGATTATGCCTATGTTTGTTTATATCAATAGAGATCCTCAAGTTCAAAATTGAGATTTACCTGCTGAAGAAGCAATAGTTGGTATGACTCTTGATGAGCAATGATACGACGATTAATTATTAATTATAAAAATAAAAAATTAATCCTGGTACTTAACCGGGATTTTTTATATTTGACATTTTATAGTAAATATTTATAAATAATAAAACAAAACACTAAAATTAAATTTTATGAAAGAAAATATTATATTAATTATCTTCGCTGGTTTTATGTTTTGGTCTTTGTTTATGAGAGACCCTAAGTTAGAAAGAGAAATTGAATCTTTAAAAAAACAGCTTAAAGAATTAAACAAGAAATTACTTTCAGGAAAATTCTTTGTTCGTTTGGAGTCTGTTGATGAAGACAAAAAAAATCTTTTGATTACAGTTATTTCCATCATTATGGGTTCCGATAAAGAAAAAGCAAAAAGCATGGTAGACGCTGTTCGTCTTGGTTCTATGTCAATCATTGTAGACAAAGTCAGTGAAGAAAGAGCCAATCAAGTCAAACAGGCAATTGAAAATCACGGCGGTACTGCAACAATAGTTGAAAATAAGTAAAATTTATATTAAAAATAAAAATAGGATGAGATTTTTTTCTCTCCTATTTTTTTAAAAAATCTGATTTTATTTCAATGCTTCCAAAATAATTTCCTTATGATCAGGGAAAGCAAAATTTATATTATCCAATTCTTTTGGGTCGATTTTTACTATTGCTTTTGCATCATCTGCAGCCTTCAATTCTCATCATAAAATTTTACCTTTAAATGCACGAGAGACATTGTGAGCACGAGGATCTCTATTGGGTTCATCCCACACTCATAAATCTCTTTCTACTTCTACTATAAGTCATGTTTCCTCTTTTGTTTCTCTGATTGCTGCATCTCTTCATCTTTCTCCATAGTCATTGAATCCTCACGGCAATGCAATTCATTGAGGAAAATTTTTTCTATCTATCAAGATTAGTTTTCATTCTTCATCTATCAAAACCATATCTACAACCAAGCTTGGCGTTTTTCTCTCTGCATTAAATATTTCTCTAAGTCTTTGAAAAGCTCTTATTTCTGATAGATATTCTATTACTCATTTTGGTAAAACTTTTTCTAGTTCTTCAAAATTTCTTGTAGCCAACTGTCATCTTATAGTAGATCATTTTACAAATTGTCTTATCTCAAGTGGTATGATTGTTTTATCTGTATCTTTGAAAACTTCTTGTACCCATGCGTTCCCAGTGATGATATACTTAAATTCTGGAGCATTATTGAAAATATAATTTTTCCATTTTTCGTTATCTCATAGATCTGGAACTGGTAATATTTCTATTTCAATATCTTGCAAAAGTTCTTTTGCACTCAGTTCAACCATTTTTTTTCTTTCATCATAAGTGAATGGATTTTCACTAGTAAATTCTTTGTTAGCAGATCATACTCATATGATTATTTTTTTTATTCATTGAGAAATTGCCTGTCTTATGCCATCAATCTGACCGGCATGTAATCATGGTTGAGCACGAGTAATAAATAATCCTGTTTTTTCTGTCTGCATTTTTACATTGGTAATTAATTAAAAATTATTTTTTAAATGTATCTTCAATCATTTTTTTATGATCAGGGAAAGCAAAATTAATCTGATTTATATTTTCTATTTCAATCATTTTAACTACTTTATTTCCACTACTTCGATCTACTTCACTTCATATTATTTCAGCTTCATATACAGCACTTATATTATGATCACGAGGATCTCTACTTAAATTATCGTAAATTCATACAAGTCTTTTAATCTTTATATCTGCTCAAGTTTCTTCTTTTGCTTTTCTTATACATGCTTGTTCAGTGCTTTCTCAGTAGTTTACAAATCCTCATGGTAAAGCTATTCATTGTGGATTATTATTTCTTTGTATCAAAACTAGTCTTCACCTTTCATCACAAAACACAGCATCTGTAACTATGTTTGGAGTTACTCTTTCATCTTTGAATATAGTTCTCAATCTTTCAAAAGCTCATATTTCTTTTAGATATTCTACAACATTTTTTGATAATACTTGATAAAGGTATTGATAATCTCACATAGATATTTTATTCCTTATTACAGATGCTCTAGTATTTGTGGTCACGCTAGTTTGAAAAAATAATTTATCTGTATTTTTGAATCACTCCCAAACCATGGCATTTGAACTGATAATATAATCAAATTTTGGTAAATTATTTATGATATAATTTTTTCGTTGTTCACCATCATTTGAATGTGGTATGGGATAAATTTCTATTTCCAGATTTGGAATAAATTCCTTCAATGACATATCAATCATTTTTTTTCTTTCATCATAAGTGAAAGGATTATCTTTTGTAAATTCTTTATCTGCCGATCATACACCAATCAAAATTTTATCCATTCAAGCGCCTATAGCTTCGTTTATACTATCTATATGTCAGTCATGAAAACCTGGTTGACAACGAGTAATGAATAATCCTATTTTTTCTTTCATTTTATTTTTTGGTTAAGATCTAAAAGTCTTCTCTCAATAATTTTTGCTCTGCCAATAACATTCTTTTTGTATCAAATGGAGTATCTTTAATAAAAGCTATATTAGCATAATGTGTTGTGGGACTTACATTTATTTCTTGTACATCATCCACTTTTCCACCATATCAATCTACTCATACCATTACTGGCGTTCTACCTTTTATATTTATTTTTATATTATCTGGTTTTATAATATTGTAACCAAATGGAAGTGACGCAAGTCCTCATATTCATCGTAATTGACTCTCTGCTGGCATTATAGGATATCAGTTATTTAGCCAATATGCAGAGCTTCCAAGAGATGTAGATATTATTACTCATGTACCATGAAAACGTTTATTTATCTGAGATGAACTAATATCAAATTTAAAATAATCCAATAAATTTCATCATACTACCACATCATTTATTGCGTATTTTATTTCTTTGCTATTATCGGATTTTGTTATTTCTACTTTCATTAAACGAGCTTTTATGATATTTATTTCATCCATAGTTTGAGGTAAATTATTTAACTCTTTCAAATCATTCAATAGAAATCATAATGTTCCACAATTCACTCCAAAAAAGATTTTGTTTTCTTCTGGTGATTTATCAAAATCGTAATATCTTTTTATGGTATCTAGCATAAATCCATCTCATCATCATACTAGATATGCATTGGCTTCTTTCTCATTGTCAGTTATATTGAGATTTTTATAGAGTCAGTTTTTTATTTGCTGTTCTATATCTTTTGCCTTCTCTCTATAACCATCCAATATTGGGTAATAGATAAATTCTTTATTTTCCATTGTAACATTGGTTAGTAAATAAATATTTTTCTTGCTATGTCATTTCGACCGAAGTGGAGAAATCTCTTGATTATTAAAGCGATTTCTCGGCTCGCTTTTCTCACTCGAAATGACAAGTCTATTCTACGATAGGATATAATCTTCATATTCAAACTGATCTTTCTTTTAGCTTAATAACTGGAGGAGCTTGTCTGATTTTAAATTCATTTATTTTTATTCTTTTTCTAAATGCTTTTACTTCTTCTATATCCAATTTATATTTTTCAGCAACGTCTTTTACACTTGCTCCAAATTGTAGTTCTTCTATAGCATCTGAAACTTTCATATAATCAAATGGATCTACTTGTCCCTCAGCAAGTTCTGCTGATGCTTTTCTATCTATTATTCATTCTGGTATAATCGGTTTAGCATTATGTGAATTTATATATTTAGCCATTTCATATATTTCTCTTTTGTTTAAGTCACCTATCAATGACAATCATCATATAAGATCTCCATAGAGTGTACCATATCACATAGCTAGTTCTGTTTTATTAGAGTTGTTGATTACCATTCATTTTACATCGTTTGCTATATTCATCAGTATCATTCATCTGATACGTGCTTGTATGTTTTCGTGAGTGATTCATTCAGGTTTTTTTCATAGTTTTTCTTCTCCAAATGTTTCAAAACTTTTTACAAGATCTTGGATTTCTCATATTTTCAATTCAATACCCAAATTTTGTGCCAATTGATAGCCTAGTTCTCGAGATTCATTACTATTATATTTTGTGGGCATATAGATAGCGTGTATATTTTCACTAGGCAATACTTGTTTCAAAATATATAAACTCAAAGCTGAATCTATACCACCAGATACTCCTATAACTACATTTTTTATTCCAGTCTTTTCTAAATAATCTTTGAGTCATAGTTTCATTGCTTCTATCATATTGCTGTATTTGTATTGATCTTCACTAAGTGCGTCATAACCATAATCGTGACAAGCTTTTTCAGTATCTACTATACTTATATCTTCTTGGAATCTTTTACTTATATGTTGTAAGCATCCATTTGGAGTCATTACCATACTAGCTCCATCAAATACAAGCTCGTCCTGTCCTCATACTTGATTGACATATACCATGTGAGCTCATAGATTTTCTGCATGTTTCCTAAGTAATTTTAGTCTTTTTTTCATTTTCCCTTCTCCATATGGAGAGCTAGAAATATTAAATATTACGTTTACATCTTTGTTTTTATATTCTTGTATCGGTTTGACTTCATAATTATCATCCCATATATCTTCACATATTGTCATTGCTCATTTTAGATCTTTTGCTATTTTGAAGGTCAATCATTCAGTTCCTGGAGCAAAATATCTTTGTTCAAAAAATACATCATAGTTTGGTAATAATCTCTTGTGATAGATTTGTACATCTTTTCATATTATAGCAGCAGCATTATATTTTTTCATTTCACCAGAAGGTAGTACTTCAGATTCATTATAGTCTATAAATCCTAGTATGACTTTGAGATTTTCATTTGTCTCGCTTACTAGGTCTCTAATTTTGTAGAGTACTTCTTTTTGTTTCTTTACTAGTTCTTCATCATCTAGTAAGTCATTTAATGGATATCCAGAAATTGTCATTTCAGGAAATACTATTACATCAGCTTCTTTTCAAATGTTTCTAATAGTATCTTCTATTTTCTGAGTATTTTTTTCTATATCTCAGAGTTTTGTATTGATTTGTGCTATTCAGATTTTCATTGTTATTATTGTTATAATATAAATAATTGTATATAATACAATAAGTGGCGTCTAAAAAAATAAATCAATTTTGCATTGTCTTTTTTACTTACAGTCAGTCGAAGTAATAAAGATAATATTTTTCATCGTCATATATATAATGATTTTTTTTCAAATTGCAAGAGAAAATGTATATAATACAGTAAGTTGAAAATAAAAAAAACATCCCAAGTAAAACCTGAAATGCTTTTATAAGTTTTTTTAATTAACTTTACTAATACAACAGTTGCGGACTTATTTCTTCATGAATATTGTGTCCTTTCTGGATTTTGTATTTGAGGGTATAATTATATTTATCTCCTCCGGCAACAATATCCACAATGAGTACTTTTGAAGAATCAATCTTCATCCTAGCAAAATCACCAGGCTGATACTTCATAGTACTGCGTATTTTATCCCTTTGAATCATCTCCGAAGTGAGAGGCTGATATGCATAAAGTTCTTTAATTGCTTTTTGCATAGAATCTACTCTCATACTTAGAGCACTATTGGATGATCTTTCAGTGTGATAAAGTTTCTGGAATTTATCAGCGTCTGTTTTGTATTGTCGTTCATCGTTACTTACGATATAAATTACAAAACACAAAATGACGATAATACCCAAAAATAAACTATAGATTTTCCAATTTTTTTTAAGATTTTCTGTTTCCATTTTGTTTAGATTTTATATCAAATATCTATATATATTTACTATAAAAAGTCAATCTAATTATTTTAACATACCACACCATATTGTATCCTTATAAGCTCATCATAAACATCCTTTCTTCATTCTTTTGTTTCGATAATAGAGTAAGGTACGATTCATCACATACAGAAATTTGAGCTTTTTAGTCGTGATTCAAATAATTCTTTTTTACCAAAAGTTTCTTCTCATTCATCATATAGTTTCTTCATTGAAATATAATCATCCAAGTTACTCAATAAATGATCTCTTACTTCTTCATGAATTTTTTTTGTCTTTTCACTTTCTTTCGTTTCCCATGTATGCATTTCAAATGTCTTTAAAAGCTGATTTCTAGCATCTGTAATTGCTTGGATATCGTTATCGTCATATTTCAACTCTCAGTTACTATAAACATTTTTTAATAATCTTTCTCATTTTACTTCTTCGTTTTCTTGTACTATATATCTTACTCCATCTCTGATTTCTATATTTGTATCTCATGGTATAGGTTCTTTATCTATATCATTTGATAATTTTCCAGTTGCTCAATCTTCAGTATCTGTTAATTTGTAAGCTGCAGATAAAGCATCCCTAGTCTTGTTTCTAGCTACAAGCAATCATCCTAGTCAGTATTGTATAAAATCTTTTGGATCAAATCATGCTGCTGTTACAGCATCTTCTACGCGTCTTACATCATCTACTGTAGATATATCTGCCACTACGATTTTATCTAATTTTGGATCAAGCATTCAGTTTTCTTTTAATTTATTTAGAGCATATACTGCTTGATCAGCTAGATCTCAACTATCCAATCTCATTCATATAATTTTACCAGTGCTTCTATATTTCTTTTTTAAAGCAATTATTTTATCTATTCATTTATATGAATCTACTAGGTCAACTAGCAAAGCGATTTTATCACAAGTTTCTATAGCATTTATAAATGCATCATTCTCAGTAGGGTAGCATGCAAAATATCTATGAGCTGTTGTTCATCCACTAAGTACTTGTGGATATACTAGAGCAGCAGTATCATTTGAAGTATTTTTTAATCCACCTCATACTATATTTGCTTCGACTGCATCTAGATG
>CAYSXV010000035.1:0-11173 GCA_964435215.1 uncultured Candidatus Peribacteria bacterium
ATGTTTGTAAATATCATGAAGATTGTGCAAGGTATCAATCTAAAGATGATATATCCAAAATTTCTCAATTTTCAATCTGATTTATAAAAGTTGTAGATTTATTTGTCAGAAATGCTCAATATTTCATCATATCTGATATTTTTTTTTCTTTTCATAAATTTAGATAATATTCTCATTGTTTTACAAATTCTTTTAGTGAGTCGATTGTTGCTTGTTTTTTTTGTTCGTCTGTTGTCTGTAAATTATCCAAAGCTTGGAATGGATCTCAACTATCTGTTGTTATGTTATGATCTTGTATATCTCAACTTAGATCATTTATATTTCAAGTAAATTCATTAATATTTTGATCTACTCAAGTATTTTCTAAATTATCTCATGTAAATACTATTTCTTGTACTGGAGGAGTAGTATCTTGAAATGGATTTGTCTCTTGTATTGGCGTATCTATATTATTTCATGATCATCAATTACTTGTACCAAATTGCATTGGATACATGGTTTTGAGTATAAAAAATCCTGCTATCAAACAAACTGCTACTATTCCTATTACCATAATTAAATGTTTTTTATTTCAATTTGTATTTACTTTGATAGTTGTTTGTCAGGCTATATCATAAGGATTAGTAACTTGTTGTACTCACTGAGGAAATTGTACTTGAGGTATATCCTGTATTGGACTCTGTGTTTTTATTTCTGAAGTAGGTAATATTTCATCTAAGTTTATTATTCAGATAGGAACTGTGTTTTCTATTTGAGTTTCTTGTTGCGTTATTTTTACATCTGTTGTCTGTGTAGTTTGTATATCATTTAATTTGTCGCTAGATATTGTCTGCTGTCATTGTTCTTTAGCTTCTTGTAATTGTTGTATTGTTTCATTTGCAGAGTTTAAATCTGGTTTATATTCGTTTTCTGAAATAGGTAATGTTTCATCTTTAATTATATTTGATTGCTCTGGTATTTTAGTATTTTCTATTTTTGTTTCTTGTATTATTTGTTTTTCTTCTATTTTAATCTCTGGTGTAACTATTGTTTGTGGATTTACTTGTATGGGAAAAAGTTCTTCTGTTGCTATTACTTGTTTTTGTACTTCTGGTTCTGGACTAAGATCAAAATTTAAATCGATATCTGATTTATTAATATCTTGAGAAGTTGGTTTAGAACTTTCTGTTGATTTATCAATTTCTTCATTTTGATCCAAAACAATGTCAAAGTCTATATTTAAATCGTCATTTGTATTTGTGTTAACTGGTTGTTTATTGTCGTCTGCCATCAAAAATATTTTAATGTTTAAATGTTTGGTTGTAACACTGTTTCATTGAAACTATGACACACTCTAATTATATTCAGAAAAATCTTTTTTTGCAAATTTTGATGCTCAAAATTCACAAGCAAATTTTCATTAGGAAAATTCACAAGCAAATTTTACTTCATAAAATTGGTAAATTCAGAAAATTATGTGAATGTTTAAATTTATGTTAGGTTTATCTAACTATCATGTCTTCATAAGACAGCTCACCATATAGAAATTTTGGGATATGTTTTTTTGATTGTTTTAGCTATTTCGTTTAGAGTAGATCAAGTAGTTGTGATATCATCTATTAGTATTATAGTTTCGTTTCATTTCAGATTTTTATTTTTTACTAATTGGAAAGAATTATTTAAATTTCATTCTCTTTGAGCTTTTGTGAGATTAACTTGTTGACGAGTATTTCTTACTTTTTTAACTATTTCTACCAAATTTAATCTTAATTTTTTTGCTAATAATTTTGCTATTTCTCCAGATGGATTATATCATTTGATAAAATGTTTCCTATATCGATGTGATGGCACATATGATATCAATATATCTTCTTTTAAAACATTTGTTTGATATTGTAATAATTGATTGGTCTGTATTACCAATGAAAGTCTCTGTGCTAAAAATTCTGCTATATCTTTTTTATGAAAATATTTTAGCTTGAAGATAAGATTTTTAAGGGTTTTATCATATACAAACGCTATTATAAGTCAGCTTAAATAATTATTTTTTTTGTTTCTACAAGTAAAACATGTTTGATAAAATCTATGATATGTATGACAATATGGACATATTTCTTGATGTGCAACAAGCCTTTTTTTACAATCAAAACAAAGATATTCTCCTGGCTGAGAACAATTTATACATTTTTTTGGGAATAAGAAATTTAATATTTTCATGTTTATTATTTTGCTATTATGCCTCTAGTTACTAACTCTTTTGAGATATATAATGGATCGTTTGCATTGTCTATTGCATCTTGAATTGTAATTTTTTTCTCAGCAACTAGTCTTATCAATTCTTCTTCCATTAGTTGCATTCAGTATTTTCTATTTGTAAGTATAGTATTGTTTACCATATTCATTTTGCTTTCTCTAATCATATTTTCTATGGCTGTATTGTTTATCATTATTTCCATAGCTACTACCATAGACTGCTTATCTAGTGATTTTATAAGTTTTTGAGATATGATAGCAAGCAAGTTTTCGGCTAGTTGAACCTTGATTTGGTTTTGTTGTTCTGCAGGGAATGATCATATAATTTTATTTAATGTCTGTACTGACGATCTTGCATGTATAGATGCCACTAGTAAATGTCATGTTTCGGCCAATAAAATTGCATTCCTAATTCATTCCAAATTTCTTATTTCTCCAAATAATATTACATCTGGTCTCTGTCTAAGAGTAAATTTACTTGATGAATCAAATCATAGTATATCTTTTCATAATTCTTTTTGTTCTATTATAGATTTTTCAGGCTTAAATTTATATTCTATTGGATCTTCAAGTGTGATTATATGTTTTGAATAATTCATATTTATTTCTTGTATCATTGCTGCTAATGTTGTAGATTTACCTGATCATGTAGGACCAGCAACCAATACTATTCAACTTGTTTTGGATGATAAATCTTTCAAAATAGATGGTAATCATAATTGATCTATTGTAGGTGGAGTCTCCATAAGTAATCTAGAAACTATCATAATATGTCATTGTTGTTTTGATATATTTACCCTATAACGTCTTCAATTATTGGATATTCACAAATCTATACTTAAATTTTTTGTAAAATATTCAGCATTTTCTGGCTTTATGAGTTTTTCTTTGATTTCGTTCAATGTTTCATCATTCATTACAGGTAGTTGCTGAACCCTAAGTAACTGATTATTAATTCTGAGAGTAGGACATTCTCAAAATGTTAAATACAAATCTGATGCCTTTTGCTCTGCCATTAATTGATGAAGATCTATGTATTTATCGTCTCCTGTTTTTATTTTCATTTTGTTTATTTATAAGTTATAAACTATTATAATGATAAATATTTTTTATGAATTTGCAAATTTTGATGCTCAAAATTCACAAGCAAATTTCACTACATAAAATTCACATCATAAAATTCACAAGCAAATTTTCTTTTGGAAAATTTATAAGTAAATAATAAGCTTTTTAGAATAAATTATTTTTTAAATAAAAAAAATCCCGGATGAAAAACACCGAGATTTTTTTGATTTTTAATGTTGTTGGACTTTAATTTGCATTTAATTTTGTCATCAAAGCCGCTGATTCCAGAGTCTCTGTAAGCATTATCATCTTTGATGGGCATCCAGAGATTCTCATGATTTCTCTGATTCTTTCAGAATTTCCGACGAACAAACACTTTGTGTTGAAGTGATTATCTACCTTGCACATCGTTTTGTAGTAAGATAATATCTTATCTACGTTTCCTGCCTCTTCGTCGTTCCATGGCCTGAAAGCCTGTAAAAAATCAAATAATATTGGCTTTTCTCCGGTCTTTGATAAACCCATCTTCCCAAATCTGGACAAGGGAACGTTTTGTAGAGTAACTCCATTTATACTTATGAAACTATCTACATGATCGTTGAATGGGTGGATTACAATCGGAATCCTTTTGAATGTTAATTCAGTTTTTTTTGCAGTTCTCATAATTTTCTTTTTTTGTTTTGTTTGACATTTTATTTTAATGTTTCATAGTATTAATTCAAGAGTAAATAAAATTTCTTGAAATAAAAATGTAGAAATGTAGAAATGCAAAAGCGCAGAAATGCTAATGTTTTTTATTCAATCAGAAAATTTGATATGTGAAATAAATATAATCCTAGAGAAGTAGAAAAAAAACGACAAAAATATCGAGAAGATAATCAGATTTATAAATTTAAAGAAGATGTATCATTGCCTGTTTATAGTATAGATACACCACCGCCTACAGTTTCATGAAAAATACATATAGGGCATTTATATTCTTATACTCAAGCAGAAGTGATAGCAAGATATAAAAGAATGTCGTGATATAATGTATTTTATCCTATGGGATATGACAATAATGGTATACCCACAGAACAACTTGTAGAAAGAGAACTGGGCATAAATATCAAAGATATAGAACGTAAAGATTTTATTGCAAAATGTCTTGAGGTAGTAGAGAACTATAAAGTAATTTATTCAAACCTTCGAAAATCTATCGGATTATCTGTTGATCGATCTAGGTCTTATACTACTATTTCTCCTGAAGTCCAAAAAATATCTCAAAAAACTTTTGTAAAACTTTATAAAGAATGAGATATGGTGTGCAAAAATTTTCCTGCACTTCGATGTACAAAGATGCAAACTACGGTAGCTCAGGCTGAGACCGAGGAAGAAGAATTCAATGAGTTTTTTAATTATCTCAATTTTACTTTAGATGATTGAGAAAACCTTGTAATAGCTACTACTAGACCAGAACTTTTACCAGCTTGTTTGGCTGTATTTGTTCATCCAGATGATGAGAGATTTACAAAATATATTTGAAAACAAATAACAACTCCTATATGAGTAACAGTTCCACTTTTGGCTGACGATAAAGTCAAAATGGATAAATGAACTTGAGTAGTAATGTGTTGTAGTTATGGTGATGAAGTAGATGTTTATCGGATAAATAAACATAATTTATGAGAAAAAATAGTGATAAATAGATATGGTAAAATGGAAAATTCTGGTGTTGCTGAAATTGATGGTCTTAAAATAGAAGAAGCAAGAACAAAGATTATGGAAATATTCGAATCCAAATGAAATATAATAGTTAAGAGAGATTCTATAGTTCAATCAAAACAGATTTCTGAAAGATGAAAAGTTCCAGTTGAAATATTGCCTGTTAAACAACGATTTGTAAACTTACTTGATAAAAAAGAAATATTACTAGAACAAAATAATAAAATGGATCGATATCCATGATTTATGAAAAAAAGATCTGATGATCGGATAGGAAATTTACAACGAGATTGGAATATTTCTAGATCTAGAAAATTTGGTATACCTATTCCTGTGCGATATGACAAGGATGATAATATAATATTACCTAGCAATCAACAACTTGAAAATGGAGTAGTAGATCCTACTGTTGATTGTCCAGAATGATATACACTAGATCAAGTAAGGTCAGAAACATTGGTTCTTGATACTTGGTTTACATCATGATTAACACCTTATATTAATCAAAATTTTCTTGAAAGAGATTGATATAAACACAATATTTTTCCTATGGATTTAAGACCGCAAGCTCATGATATTATACGTACTTGGCTACTTTATACTACATTACATACATATTTTAGAGATTGAACAATACCATTTAAAAATATAATGGTTTCTGGATTTTTATTGGCTGCTAAATGAGAAAAATTTGCTAAATCCAAATGAAATGCTAAATTTGATCCTGAATCGTTGATAGAAACTCGAGGGGCTGATTCTGTTAGATATTGGGCTCTTGGATTGCAGCTTGGGAAAGATGCTTTTTTCGATGAAAATGATTTAAAAAACTGACAAAAATTGATTACTAAACTTTGGAATGCTTTTCAATTTGTTCAGATGCAACTTACTGATTTTACTCCTGTCATCTCGAATGATAATGAGAGATCTCAAGAAATTTCTCCATTACGTTCTACTTCAGTCGAAATGACAAGGTGAATAAATTTACTTCCAACAGATAATTGGATTTTAACTAGATTGCAAGAGACTATTGTAACGATGAGAAATTATCTAGATAAATATGAATATGGTTTAGCAAAGATACATTTTGAAGATTTTTTCTGGAAAGATTTCTGTGACAATTATTTAGAAATGGTAAAAGTAAGATTATATAAACCAGAACTTTTTGAAAATGGTGAACAAAAAAAACAAGCTGCTCAATGGACTTTGTATCAAGTATATTATGCTATTATAAGATTGATTGCACCATATACACCTCATATTGCTGAAGAAATTTATCAGAATTATTTTAAACAATTTGAATCGGTAGAATCTGTAAATATTTCAAAATATCCTGATATAAACGATTATATGAAAATAGAAGATAAAGAAAAAATCAAATCTGATTTTAATTTATTTTTGGATATAGTTGAATATGTCAGAAAATATAAGACAGAAAAACAGATTTCTATGTGAGCAGATATTGAAAAATTAATTATTAAATGATCAAAAGATTATATGGAAATTATAAAAAAATACACCGACGATTTAATCGGTGTAACGAAAGCTAAGAATATTGAATGGATTGAAAATACTGAAATATGATGTGAGATTGTATAAATTTATATAATTAACTTTGTTGATTTGTATTTATGGTGTCCTTTCAAGAGTACCTGTTGCGCTACATATTCATCATGCATCACATGAAGCTGCTGCCATAGTTGCTATATTTCTATCTATTCTTGCTATTTCTGCGGCTAAAGCTGCTGCTTGCCCTGTTGTTGCATATCATGATAATGCAGTGGTTTGTGCATATTTTGATAATTCTGTTAGTGGAGCATATGCATCTAAATCAGTTGTTTTTGCATATGTTGATAGTGATCATGATATTGTAGTGATTCTTCATGAAAGATTTGTAATCAACGGATCTATTTCTGTTGTTTTGAATGTCGCTAAATCTCAAGTTTTTATTATTCATAGACCACCAATATCTCAGGTACTTATTAGGCTTTTTATGGTTACACATTTTGAAAAATCCAATGTACAGTATAAATTTGATCACATACGACCTCAAGATGTATTTCAATCTATAATTATTCATGTTGTTCATTTGGCTGATCAATCACTTGTTAGTATTATTTCTTTGATATATTGACTAGCGTTTTCTATACCTGTAACGATAGTAAATGCATTTGAAAAAAATAAAACAAAAGACATACCAAGCAAAAATACTATTGCAAACTTGGGAAATAGATTTTTTCTTTTAAATGGTTTATAAGATTGGAAGCTCATTTGCATAAATTTATAAATAAATTTGTTACTTAATTATATACTGGAAGTGTATTTTATCAAAAAAAGGTACTTGTATTTTATATGTTCCATTGACGTTTTTAAATAAAGTTATACAGATATATAAATTAATGAGTTTGTGATATAAAATCTATTGAAAAATCACTTCTGACTTTTAATATCATTGCGTGTATGAAATTGATATTTCACAAATATTTCAGATTTTAGTTTTTGAAAATTATGAAAATGATAGAATTAAAAAAATTACCTTATGAAATGAATTCATTGGAACCTTATGTAGATGCTAGAACAGTAGAAATTCACTATACAAAACATCATCAATGATATGTAGATAAATTGAATGGTCTTATAAAATGAACTGAGTTTGAAATGATGGACTTGGATGATATCGTTTTAAAATCCAATTGAATTATTTTTAATAATGCTGCTCAGATATGGAATCATACTTTTTATCGAGACTGACTTATTCAATGATGAACTATTCCTAGTGGAAATATTTTATCAAAAATAGAAGCGAAATTTTGATCTTTCGATATTTTTAAAGAAAACTTTACAAATTCTGCTATATGAAATTTTGGTTCTGGTCGGACTCGACTTGTGAAAAATCAAATTTGAGATATTGAAATAATTAATACTTCAAATGCTGATTGTCCTATAACAAAATGACTTATTCCTTTGTTGACCGTTGATGTACGAGAACATGCATATTATTTAAATTATCAAAATCGTAGAATAGAATATGTAAATAATTTGTGGAATTTGATTAATCGAGATAGAGTAAATGAATTATTAAATTGATAAACTATTGTTTAAAATAGATATTTAAAATGTCTGATTATAAAAAGGAAAAATGATATAAATGAGAAAAAATAGTGGCCGATTATTATCGTAGTAAGTTTTATAATATTTTGGGTCAAAATTATACAATAAAATGATGAGAGATAGATATAGTTGCTGAAAATACAAAAGAAGTTGTATTTATCGAAGTTAAAGTTGTTGATAGTATGGATGATATACAATGATGTGTAAATCCCAAAAAAATTTCTTTTCTGGAAAGATCTATTGAAGACTATGTAGCTAAGCAAAATATAGATAAAGATATCAGACTTGATGTTGTATTTGTCAAAGATAACGCTATAATACAAGTCTATGAAAATGTTACTAATAATTAAAAAATGAAGGTAATTGAAAAATAAATTTATAAAGTAAAAAGATAAATGAAAAAAATAAATCTGATTATATTATTTTTGTTTGGTGTTTTGGTATGATGATTAGCATTCAAATTCAAAGATAATGTAAATTTGTATAATTATAATAATTTTCAAAATAACACTTGAATAGCTACATTACAACAGAAATATTCTCGTTTTGAAGATGTTTTGAGAGTGTTAAAAAAAGAATATTATGATCAAGATTTGTTATTAAGTTGAGAAAAATTTATGGTTGATCGTGCTTTGGCAGCTTATGTAAATGCTATAGATGATCCTTATACTATTTATATGGATAACAAAGAATCTTCTGGTTTTCAACAAGATCTTAAATGAGAAGCTGATTTTGAATGAATATGAGCTTATGTGATGAAAAAAGATTATTATGTTATAGTTGAGGAAGTACTTAAAGATTCTCCTGCTTTTAAGGCATGACTAAAACCACTTGATCGTATAGTAATGATAAATTCTTGATATACAGAAAAAATGTCTGTTGATGAAGCTGTTGCTAAAATTAGATGACCAAAAGGTACTAAAGTTTGATTGGTTATAGAAAGATATAGTAGAGATTGAAAAAGAGAAATTTTGGAAAGGGAAGTGATTAGAGAAAAATTAATTGTTCCTTCTGTTGTAAGTAAAGTATTTGAAAAAGATTGACGTAAACTGTGATATTTAGAAATTTATATGGTATGAGAAGAGACAGAAAATATTTTTGAAAGAGAAATTATAAATCTAACCAATCAAAAAGTTGAATGAATAATATTGGACTTGAGATGAAATGGATGATGATTTTTACCTATTGCTGTAGAGATTACTTCACATTTTGTTCCATCTGGTAAATTGATAGTAACAGCAAAATATAAAACTTTCTGAGATGAAAATTATTATTCCAAATGATATAAAGATTTACAATCTTTACCTACAGTAGTCCTTGTAGATGGCATGACGGCATCAGCTTGAGAAATTATAGCAATGGCTCTACAGGAACAAAAATGAATTCAATTGATATGAACTCAGACATTTGGTAAATGATCTATACAGACTATAAAAGATTTTGCCGATTGAGCTACTTTAAAATATACTATATGAAAACGATATTCTCCGCAATGAAAAAATATAGATAAAAGTTGAGTCACTCCAAATGTTATTATAGAGTTTGATATAGAAAAATATAAAAAAGATTGATTGGATAATCAGCTTGAAGAAGCTAAACAATTGTTAATTAATAGCCTATCTATCGGCAAATAAATTTATAATTTATATATAAAAAATGGTAGTTAAAGTAAAAATAAATGATTCTAATTGAGTTTTGATATGAGAATTTAATGGAGAAGATAACATAAGTTTTTCCAAGATGGCATCAAAAAATAATATAGATATACCAGTATCTTGTGGTATGTGAGCTTGTTTTGCTTGTGCTTGTAAAATAATTAATGGTGGTGAATTTATAGATATAGGTAAAGTATCTGTTCCGCTTGTGGATTTGCCAGTTGATGAAAAATGAAATTATCAAGATGTTTTGACTTGTGTATGATGAATAAAATCAGATTTTTTGAAAGATCAAGAGGTACATGAAATTACAATTCAAAAGTTGATTTAAAGTTTATAAACGTAGATAAAATTAAATAAAAATTGTTTAAATGTGAATAAAATATAATGTTAGATTTTGATGAAAAGTTTATAAGAGAACTTAAGAAACAAGATCACAATACTTTCAATACTTTCTACATAAAAACTGTAGATGCTTTTTTTCGTTATATAAATTCTAACTATTATTTTAATAAAGAAGATATAGAAGATATAATATCAGATTTTTATGTTAAAGTTTGGGATGCTGTAAAAAAATATGATGAGAAATTATCTTTCCCTGCATATATTTGGACTATATTAAAAAATACAATAAAAGACTCTTTAAAAAAAACAAATGATCTTTCGTTCTCCAGTTTAGATAAGGAAGATTCTTCAGATTCTTTTGCTGACCAAATAGCTGATGAAACAGATTTAACTTTAATTTTGGAACAAAATTTTAAATTTGAGCAGATAGAAATCGCAATAAAAGAATTGGATGATTTAAGTAAAGATATAATATATCTAAAATTTATTGAAGAAAAAAATAATGATGAAATAGAAAAAATTCTGTGATTAACTCAGGAAAATATTAGACAAAAAATATCAAGAGCTATAAAGCATTTAAAGTCGCTTTTGGACCACAATAATTAATCTATTTTAATGATATTATAAAATAAAATAATATTCTGTCAATCTTTAATGATAATAGATTGGCTTTGATTTTTGTAGTTATGGCTTTATAACTGCTTTATATTGTATTTTACTTTAAATAATTTAGATTAATTTTTTTGACAAAAACTATTGAAATAGCTTGTATTAGTGCTATTATCATCAGTGTACAAACAATGTACTTCTTTTTATTTGCTAAATAGTACAAAATGACAAAGACAGCTCTTATTGCTTCTTTAGCTGATGATCTATGAGTTTCAAAAAAACTAGCAGCTGAATTAGTAAACGCTTTCATCGAAACAGTTATTGGAGGTGTAAAAAAACAAGGTGAAGTAAGATTACAAGGATTCTGAACTTTCAAAGCTTCTAAAAGAAAAGCTAGAGAAGGTGTTAATCCACAAAATCCATCACAAAAAATTAAAATTCCTGCAATGAAGGTT
>CAYSXV010000036.1:0-11049 GCA_964435215.1 uncultured Candidatus Peribacteria bacterium
TTTATTTTTGAAATAATATTTAAAGCATCTTGGTCATAATTAAGACTCTCTTTTTTAGATATCCATTCCAAATGTTTTACCATATCGTTTTCCAAAACTTTTTTGAAATTGAAAACCTGACAACGAGAAATTATTGTATCTGGAACTTTGTGCATCTCTGTTGTAGCAAGTACAAAACATACATTATCTCTAGGCTCTTCAATTGTCTTTAGTAATGCATTAAATGCTCATTTACTCAGCATATGTACTTCATCTATTACATATATTTTTTTCTTTAATTGTGTCGGTGGATATGGAACCTTATCCAAAATTTCTTCTCTTATATTATCTATTCCAGTATGAGATGCTGCATCTATTTCTATATAATCAAGAGTTGTTCATCTATTGATTGTCTGACAATTATCACATTCATTACATGGACTACCATCTTTTAAATCTAAACAATTCAATGCTTTTGCAAGTATTCTAGCTGCAGTAGTTTTACCAGTACCTCTAGGTCAGAATAGTAAAAAATTATGATGTATTTTTTGATCAGATTTCATTTGAGCTTTGAGTATATCAGTAATATGAGTCTGTCATATTATAGCATCAAATGTTTGAGGACGATATTTATTTGCTAGAGACACTTTGATAAATTAAGAATTAAAAGTTAATAATTTATAATTTCACATTAAAAATTTATCATTTCCTTGTATGTATTTATTTCTATTTTTTTTGCAAGTCATAGCCTAAGCTTATAAGTATTGACTTATCATACTAAATATATATAAAGCATAAAACAAAAAAATAAATCTTATGGCAAAAGAATCTAAGGAAGCTCAGGCTTTGAGAGAAAGACTTGAAGATAGTGCATTGGCACAAATACAAAGAACCATACCTGCTTCAGATTGCGGTGGGCGTATTATTATGGCTGTCTTTTTGCAAGACTCTATAAATCATACAGTCGAACACGAATTTCCTGCTAAACAGGAAGAAAAAAAGTTGTAGCATTTATTGTCAAAGAGCTGTCGTCATTTTATGGCGGCAGTTTTTTAAACATTGATTTTTTTGGTCTTTTATTTATACATTAAAACAAGAAACAAAATCACAAACAAATAAAATATATACGCTATGAGTTCAAAACTATGGTTTTTACAGGATCTTGAAGAAGTAATCTCTGCTAACAAAAAAGATTTTGGTACTGGTAAAAATAGCTGGTACAATCTACTTTTTACCTCTGTTCATATTTTCATCGCACAGAAGTTTGTTGAAAGAGAAAAAATTCTAAAGGATATGAAGTCCATCTATGATGAAGAAAAACCTATTGGTAATCCTATAGGATTTGTTCTTCCATCCAAAAAGAAAAGAGCAGGTACTTTGGAATTTGGTCTACTCAAAAAAGATAATGTAAAAAAAATGCAACCAATCAGAGAAACAAATAAGAAGCTCAATGAGCAACTATTTATTCTCCAAAATTTCCTTGCATTTATCTACGGTATCAATCCCAAATCTGATATCTTCCAGGACAAATATTTCTCTCAATTGGAAGCTACATTTGAAAAATGGTGGGAAGAGGAAATGATTATACAGAATCAAAAAGCTAAAGAACCCATACAACCAAAGTAATTTACAATAAATATTTATTCCCAAAGAGCTGTCGTCATTTTATGATGGCGGTTTTTTTTAATAAGATTGACTTATCTGTGTAAATATATATAAGATACAAAACAAAAAACAAAATATGACACAAATTAAAATTGAAAAATTTGAACAACTACTTGGAGAAAATTATCTTCTAGTCAAAACCATCTGGGAGAAAATCTGTAAAGAAGAATTTTCTGTTCAGTGTTTTGATCCTTTGGGTAAAAATGATGTCCCAATAGATGAATGCAATGAAATTGAAAAAATCTTACTTACATGTATTGCCTATCTTGAAGATGGCGAAAGTAGATGTACTTTGATGAAGACATTCTTGCTGACGGTTTATGCAAATCATAAAATCGATCCTACAGCTACTATCAAAGTCAGAGGACTTTTCTTCATAGTCATTGAGCAATAGTGCAACAAAACTTTTTTTACATTCCTCCGTTTTACGGGGGATTTTTTTGTCAATTATATTTTTGACATTATAATTATATTAAATAAGTATTGATTTTATAAAAAAAATATATATTCTGCATCAGATTTATTTATATAATATATTATATGGACAATAAATCATTGTTATATTCTCACGACAAAGAAATTACAATATGAGAACTCAAAAATAAATTTGAATTTGATTGATATGATTTTTCTGATATTAAATCTCACATACAAAAAAATAATATTCATTCCATAATCGATTGAGAACAAAATTTTCATTACAAGTTTCATCTCATAAAATCTCAACCATATATCGTTTATTACATATGAGATTTATCACTTATAGATAAAGATATTCTATGAGTAGTATGACCTAGAAAAAAAACATCCTACTCTGACAGAGTTATTGATAAACTTTTACAATCAGCATCTCATTATGATTTAGTCACCATTTCGGGTATGGCAGATTGAGTAGATCAATTATGTCATAGTTTTTCTATACAAAATAACATACCTACAATAGCAGTTCTAGGATGATGAATATTGCGATATTTAAATAGATGAGAGCGCAATATTATTTCTTCAATAGTAGATCATTGATGACTTATAATCAGTGAATTTAAACTCAATTTTAAGCCGACATATTATTCTTTTCCTCAGAGGAATCGTCTTATAGCCTGACTTTGTAATGCCTTATTTCTTCCTCAAGCATGATCTCGTTCTGGTAGTTTGATTACAGTAGATTATGCTTTAGATATGTCAAAGTCAGTTTATTGAGTGGCTGATAATATTTTTGCTTCAGAGAGTTTATGACTCAATCAATATATCACAGACAAAAAAATAAATTTAGTTTCAGATTTTGATAAATTCCTTTCATCTCATTTTCATCACAAATCCTTACACAAAAAACATTCAATATCAAACATCGATTTATCAGAAAACGAAAAGATAATCCTGACTACAATTGCTGATAACTGAGAAATCTCTGTTGATAAACTTTGTTCTTTATCTAGCATTCCATATCAAGAATTGTTTTGATTGCTAACTATACTAGAAATAAATAATCTTATTTATCAATCTTCACCTAGTGTATATAAGATATAAAAAAAAGCCTCCCCAAAAAATTGAGAAGACTTTTGATAATGGTTTGTAATTTAATTTTTTTAATCAGGTTTTTTGTCTGGTATGATACCATAAACAAATTTTTCTTCAGATAGATCTGCATCCATGTGTTCAAAGAGAATTTTTTTCATATTGTTAAATTCACTTTGTGTGAGTAGTTCCCTTCCTGTACAGGTTATACCATGATTTTCTTTTACTTCTCCTCCATTTTGTTTTTCCAAGAGATCCTTTAAATAATCTCTTTTGTTGATCATAAAGTGCACTACTTTGTCACCGTTCTCTGCATAGATTTGATAGGTATTACCTATCTCAAAGATGTTCATCTTCCAGTTTCCGGATTCCAGATTCATTGTGGTTTTTACTTCTTTCATATCATTGATATTTTTTGTTTGCAGTTGACAAGTTACTTATTTACTATCTAATTGCAATATAAAACTTACATCAAAATAAAAAATAAAACTATTTTATTTTCGATATGCACAAATTTGCTCTTGCAAAACTATCTTAAATATATATTTTAAAATCATAATTTTATATTATAAAAAATAAAAAATGATTTTTGGACAAAAAAAAAGATGATTTACATTGGTAGAAATGCTAATCGTTATAGTAATTATATGAGTATTAGCGGCAGCTCTTATACCTAGACTTACATCAGTAAGATGAAGAGCAAATGATGTTGCTAGAAAAGCAGATATCCAACAATTAGCTACAGCAATAATAACTTATCAGATGGATTTCAACTGAGTATTACCAGATCCTTGAACTGCTTCATGAGTTTCTATTTCAACTATTGCTTCAAATTTAAAAACAGCATGAATGGATGGATTGCCAGTAGATCCTGTTTCTACTACATCAATCTCACTTTGATGATGAGCCCCTATTACTTGAAGTTATGCTTATATGAGAGTAGAAAAAGATTGAATTGCTAATGCATGATTTGTTCTTATGTCAAAAACACAGACAGCGTGATGATCTAATCGAGTTATGCAGCCATGAGCTTCAACTCCTGCTGCATGATATATTGGTAGTACTGCAGATACATCAAGTTTAACTCCATGTACTTCTGTACTTAAAACTGGTGCCTTTTTATTGACAACATGATGAGCTTGTCAATATACATGAGAAGCGCAATTACATTATATTATGGTTAGATAATTAATTCAAAATATTTTTAAATAAAAATGTGTTCCGAAGTATTTCGGGACCTTTTTTATTTATTTTTTTAAATTTATCATTGCAAAACTATCTTAAATATATATTTATAAAACTATAATTTAGACTATAAAAAATAAAAAAATGATTTTTGGACAAAAAAAAAGATGATTTACATTGGTAGAAATGTTAATCGTTATAGTAATTATATGAGTATTAGCGGCAGCTCTTATACCTAGACTTACATCAGTAAGATGAAGAGCAAATGATGTTGCTAGAAAAGCAGATATTCAACAGTTAACCACGGCTATACTTGCTTATCAAATGGATTTTAATGGTAAATATCCAGATCCCGGGACCGGTAATTATTCTATATCTTCAATTAAAAACTCTCTTATAACAGCATGAATGGACTGATTACCATTAGACCCGACAACATCAAATGTTTTTAATTTTTCATGAAATAGTCTTTCAGTATTGACTTGAGAATACGGTTATATTAGAATAATAAAGGATGGTCTTGCTAATGAATGATTTGTTCTTATGGCGAAAACACAGACTGCATGATGATCTAATCGAGTAGCATCTGGTTCTATATGAGTAATATCTTCTTCATCTGATGCTGATTCTTTGAAGGTATGTAGATCATTGACTAAATCTTGAGTTGATTTAAATAACTGATGAGCTTGTTCATTTTCATCAGCTGCCAATCTTAGATATATTATGGTAAGATAATTAATCCAAAATATTTTCAGACAAAAAAATCCCGAACTATCGGGATTTTTTTATTAACTATATTTTTTATACATAATTTACTTCTGGTTCTAGCCATACTCAGAAAATTTCTTTAACTTTATTTTGTATTTTATTTGCAAAATCTACAATTTCTTGAGCTGTTCATCCTTCATTTATTATTACTAGTGCATGATATTGATAAGTACCTACATTTCATATTTTTATTCATTTAAATCCAGCTATTTCTATGAGTTGTCAGGCTGATAATTTTATTTCATCTCCATTATCAAATCACATCAAGCTATCATATTTAGATTTAAGTATTTGAAAATCATTTTTACTAATTATTGGATTTTTAAAAAAACTTCATGCAGTTCATATTTTTTTCCAGTCAGGTAGTTTTGACATCCTTATTGCACTTATCATATCAGCTATATCTTTGACATTTAGATTAGCAATATTAATATTTCATTCTTCTATTTTCCTTTTTATATCACTATAATTTATATCAAACTTATATTCTTCATCGACTTTTTTTAATTTCCAAGTTACATATGTTACTATCAATTTATCTTTATATTCATTTTTAAATATACTATCACGATATCAGAATTTACATTCAGAATTTTTAAATTTTTCTTTCTTTCATGTCTGTATGTTTATTCATTCAACTTCGTAAATTATATCTTTTACTTCTACACCGTATGCTCATATATTACCTATAGGTGAAGCTCATATAGATCATGGTATAAGCGCGAGATTTTCTATTCATCATAGATTTCTTTCTACGCATCGATCAACCCATTCTGGCCAATTTTCTCATGCTCCTGCTCTTACAAGCACTATATCTTTATCTTCTTTTATTATTTCTTTTCATATTATTTCATTTTTTATCACCAAACCATCATAGTCTCATTTAAATAATATATTTGCTCATCATCATAAAATAAATCTTTTATTTTCATTCCATATTTCACTTTTCATTAACTCCAAAATATCTTCTTGAGATTTTATTTTTACAAAAAATTTCGCTTTCACATCTACTTGGAAAGTATTGTGATTTTTTAAAGAAATATTTTTTTGTATAAGCATAAGTAAATTTCAAAACTTAAATAATTACAATCTGGATTATATCTACTTAAATATTTTATTCAATAAAAAAAACACTTGTCATCTCGAGCTTGTCTACAGATCTTTTTAAGAATAGAAAAAAAAAGAGATTCCTCCGTTTTAGTCGGAATCACAGAAATAAGATATCCCTTTAATAATGTGATTTAATTAAAAATTTCTAAATATATCCCTTAATTTTCTTCTCTCTTTTTCCATTCTTTCTTTTTCTTTTTTATCTCTTTCATAGACCTTCAATTCTTCTGATATAAGGAAAATAAATTTATTTAATTTATCTATTACTTGCATTTTTTTATTCTGATCTTCTTTGAGGTCTTGTATCTCATCGTATAGTACTTGTTCATCAAGAACTATTTCAAGCGATCAGTTATAATCTTTAAATTGTAGATTATTTTGCTGTTGTTCTTTTGTTTCGGTATCAGTTTCCACTTTACTTATCAATACAGAATCATTTTCTTCATCTTCCTTGATTAACCACAAATTATATATTACTTGTGATTTTCCAGTATCTCAACCTATAAGTTCGACATATTCACTATCTTCCATTTTAGCTATATCATATAGTTCTTTAGTCTTGTTTACCAATTCTAAAAACTTTTTTATTAAATCTGATTTTTCTTCTTCTGGTTCTTTTTCTATTTTTACTTCATCATCATTTATTACATTTGGAATTTTTTCTATTTCTTTATTTATTTCTTCAACCTCATCTTCATCTGTTTTTTCTATATTATTAATTTCTACTAGGAAATCTTCTTTATTTGACTGCTTATCATCTTGTATTTTCAAGTTTGTTATTTCAACTTCATCTTTATTGAAATCTATAACTGGTATATCATCTATAGTTTCCTTTATTATTTCTCATTCTTTTATTTCTGTTTCTTCAGTAAATATAGGATCAAAAATTTCTTCTTTAGTCTCTCATTCATTTTTTATAATTTCGTTTTCATCTATATTCAAATTCAAATATTCTTCTTTTTTTTGAGAATTTATTTTTTTATTTTCAACTCAATCCAATGGACGAAATAATTCTTCATTGTCAAAAATATCTTCTCATCAACCAAATATTCAAGAGGATCATTTTTGTCCAGCTATTGCTGGATTATTTTTATCTTCATTTATTTTATCATTTATAATAGGATCAGACATATATCAAATTAATCAATTAAAGCATTGAAACGCTTAAATATTGAAACAATTAATTATAATCAAAAATCTATAAAAAAGCAAATTTATACAAAAAACATTTGCAATTATACGCAGATGTCTTATAATTTACACTGACCAGTTTTTGTTACATATTGCAAAATATAGGTCATCTTTATATTTTTGTAAAATTTGTTAATGGATGAAAAAAATTATGTAATCAGTCAAACAAAATTGTTTGTAGGTTGATTAAATTGGAAAATGAGAGGACGCGAACTCAATGAAGAATTCTCAAAATTTTGAGAAGTAATATTCGCAAGAGTTAGATTGGGTGATGATGGTAAGAGTAAGGGATTTGGTTTCGTAGAATTCAAAAACCCAGAAGATGCTACCAAAGCTAAAGAGACTATGGATTGACAAGAACTTGCATGAAGAGTTGTTAAGGTTGACTTTGCAAAAGAAGACCCTGAGAAACTTCAAGCCAGAGAAGAGAAAATGAGACAAATGGCCGAAGAAAACAAAGACGAATAGTAAATATCATACATAACCCCAATTATGTACAAAAACACCGATCAATGGCAAACCAATAGCTATCGGTGTTTTTTGTTTTTAGCTTGAAATTTCTTTATAAAAAAATACTACCACAATACTGAGTGGTCCGTGATTGTATCCAAAAAGTACTTTACTTCCTCACCCTACTACCTGGAGACCACAGATCTATGATGAATTTCATAGAGGAGTCATCCACCTTAATCCTTTAGGAGAGAGGCTCGATATGACACGACCATTCGGTTAAAAATATTTCAATGTTTCAATCTTAATTATGAAAAAAATAAACGAATCTTTTAAATGTATCAATTGCTGAAAAGATATTTCTCAAGCTGACAAAACATGTAGAAATCATTGTCCATATTGTTTTGTTTCCTTACATGTAGATTGAGAAATTCCATGAGATAGAAATACTGACTGTTGATGAATGATGTATCCTACTGCCTATGAAACTAGAAATTGAACAATGAAGATTTTATTCAAATGTTCTTCTTGTTGAAAACAACATCGAAACAAAAGATCTCCAGAAGATGAGATTATAAACCTAAATAATTTAATAAGCTTTTATAAATCAAATTTCTAAGATGGCGACTACTCAATACAATAAATTAGTTAGAGATGAAATTCCACAGATAATAAGAGATAACTGAGATTGTCCAGTTACTCGTATTGCATTTGGTGAGGAATTTTTCGAAAGACTCAAAGATAAGCTAACAGAGGAGACCAAAGAATATTTGGAATCAAATAACCCAGAAGAACTAGCTGATATTTTAGAAGTGATACACGCTTTGGCGGAACAACATGATATTTCTATGGATAAACTTGAAGAAATGAGACTAGCAAAACAAGCTTCTAGATGAGCTTTTAAAAGGAAAATAATACTTGAACATACTATACACGCTGTCAAAGATAATTTACAAGAAAAAAAATAGATTATCATATTTATTTAAAATTTTATATATTATGATAAAAAATTTATCTCTTATTTTGTTTTTGTTTGTTGTTTGTATCTCTTTTGTGTTAGCTTCAACTGGTGTAAATAGTCAGATATGATCAGGATATATTTGAAAAATATCTGATAGTCATTTTACATCTACTGTAAGTCCAAATTTTGGTAAAACTTTTGGGACATGAAATTTTAGATGAGCAATGCCTACTCCTGAAAGCATAGATATACTCAAAAAAGACTATTGAGTAAAAACTATAATTAGTCTTATTCCTATTAGTCAGATGAGTAAGTCATTACAAAAAACAATAAAAGATAGTTGATTAAAGTGGATCATTATACCGCTTACAGACCATCCGCCAAAAAAATCTGATCGACAAAAAATATTAACAGTACTTAAATCATGACATACATTTGTTCATTGTAAGCATTGAGCCGATAGGACATGAGCAATCATTGCCAGAGCATGGGTAGAATTATTATGAAAAAAACCAGATGCAGCATACAAAGATATGTTGACCTACAATGCTAAAGTCGAGAAAATTGCCAAATATAAAACTGCTTTCAAGTATTTCAAAAAATTTATTTATTATGGCTATAAATAATAATCATTTTCACATAACGTAATTGAAATTTATTCCTCAAGATTTAATTTATTTTATCATATAATTTATCCGATTTTTTTATATTTTTTAAAGTTTATTTTTTATTCTATGTTTAAATTCTAATCGTTTGACATATATTTTAATTATTCTTAATTTATTTATTATATATTGAAGTTTTGATTTTACCTTTCACAATGGAAATAATATTATAAGTGCTAGTATTAGTGATATATTTCCAAATGGAATAGGCGGCATTAAAACTGTTCCTATTATAAACCGAGCAAAGAAAAATAGAGATAATAAAATTCTGATTAATATATTTATTTTTTTTGTTTTCTTGTAAATTTTATTATTTTTTACATATATAAAAGCATTTGCTATTGCTTTTTTTATTCTCTTTTGAGCTATATTTTTCATTATTTATATTTTTTATAAAAACATTATCGTATAGCGGATACTTTAAAATAAGTATAGATTTATACTATATTGTTAAATTAATTATTACAACTATTGAATACGACTTTTTTGATAACATTATTTTTTCTTGCCACATTTATGTTTTATATATTCTACTAGTATAGGTAATAAAGAAATTAATATTATTAGTATCACAACTTTTTCAAAATTATTTTTTACAATCGGGATCTGTCAGAAAAAATATCATACCAAAGTAATACCTACCACTCGTATAAATCATCATATCACATTATATGATATAAATACGCGATAACTCATATTTCATATACCAGCTATAAAGGGAGCTAATGTCCTTACTATAGGTACAAAGCGAGCTAATATAATAGTCCTTTTACCATGTTTATCAAAAAATATTTTTGTTTTTTCTATATGATCTGGTTTTATAATGTTTCTTCATCGGATTTTTCGTTTTATCATATGATGTCAAAAATATTTACCTATATGATAATTTACTGTATCTCATAAAATAGCCGCAATAAATAATATTAATAGTAGAGGAATAATATCCAAATATCAACTTCCAGCCAATGAACCTGCTACAAATAATAGACTATCTCCTGGTAAGAACGGCATCAAAACTAGTCATGTCTCTATAAATATAATAGCAAATAATATACCATACAACCACATTCAATATTCATTTAATAATGTTTGAAGATGTACATCTATGTGAAGAATAAAATCAACCAATCCAAGCAGATATTTCATAATATTTTTTTAGATAATATATAAAGAAAAGACAATATAGTTATATACTTACTATTTTCTATATATTTTTTTTAATCAAAAAAAAATAGAATCTGACTTCTATTTTTAATGTTTCAAATACGGGGCGTGAGGGGATTGAACCCCCGACTGCGGTTCCGAAGACCGTCATGTTACCACTACACCAACGCCCCATTGCGTTCTATCCTACCGTCAATATTTTCATCATACCATCATCAATCATTCTCAGTACTTCTTCTTTTCAGTTCTCTGGTATTTGTTCATTTGTATCTATAAAGTTTATCAATTCTGGCTTTGTTTTTTCGGTAAGCTCTTGTTTAAATATTTTCTGTACTTTTTCAACGCTTTGATAAAAATTTACAAATGATCATAAAAGTTCATAGTCTCAAGAATTAATTT
>CAYSXV010000037.1:0-10760 GCA_964435215.1 uncultured Candidatus Peribacteria bacterium
CTTTTTCTTATTCAAGATTGCTTTCCCGCTATTGCGGGACAAGTCGTCGTTTCACTCCTCGCAATGACTAGGATATTGTAGTAAAGTATATTCAGTATTTATTTGATTTATTTTTGATATTAATCAATCTTGGATAGCTGGTTTGATAAAATTTCAAACATTACATTGATAGTTTGTAAAATTAAATATTTCATCTAACTCTGAATTATTAATTATAAATTCTGAATTATCATTCATATCGGTATGTTGATCTATATGGATTAAATCAATTCATCTGAAGATATTTCAATTAAATAATTCTTGATATCGAAAAAATAATGCATGATTATGATTATCTAAAATATAGATAGGAATTGATTCTTTATAAATCCTCAGTCCTTCGGACAGCTCCTTTTCCAAAGGAGCACAACTTAGTTTTACGAAGTTTTTTAATCACACAAAAGATTGTATCTCTCATTTAAAATTTATTTCTTCAAAAACTATATTATCTCAAATCTCAATATCATCAATTGTTCACTCGATTATATCTGTAACATAAATTTTAGGTTCAGAATTTTTTTGTTTTCTAATATCATAAGAAAATGAGTTATTTCAAATATTTTCTTTAATCCGGAATCATTTTTTATACATAATACATGAGATATTATAAATTTTATGCTAACTTTGTCGGACAGACTCTCTTGGAATAAAAATATGCTATAGCAATGAGTATCGCTATGATACCAAATGGAGATATTCAAACTCATATTAAATAGCCTCATATTATAGGTCCAAATATACTTGTAAGATTTGATATACTAGCTATATTTCAATTTATAAGACCGACATCTTTGTTGTCTCATAATATTATATTCTGGAAAACAGGACGGAAAATTCATTGGAAAATAGCACTAATAGCTATCAGTCATACTACAGCTATTAAAGAATGGAAAAAGAATGCTCAAGCATAGCACAATATCATTCATATAAGACTTATTGAAACTAGAGTTTTATTTGAGAATCTATTCAACCAGAATTTTTTCAATAACAATCATTGATTAATAGCCATCAATATACCAAATCAAGCTAATATAAATCATGATTTTTCTCACGATATATTGAAATGTTGATATAAATATAATGTAAATGACATCTGATATATCATGATAGCTAAATTAACTATCAAAAATATTAAATAGTATTTTTTCTCTTTTGATACAAACATATCTTTAAATATATGAACTATATTAACTTTAATTTTCAATATCTTATTCATCACTTTATTGGTTTCTGGTAACCAAAATACAATAGCTATCATATTTATAATACACAATATCATACTTATAAGGAATGGCATTTTGATTCCAAAATTCAACAAAAATCATCATAAAGCAGGTCAGATTATAAATCATATTCAAAATATAGCTCAAAATAATCATAGATTTGACGTACGATCTTTTTGATCTTTTGAGATATCACTAAGTATAGATTGTATTGAACTTATATTTCATGCTGCTATTCAACTAACAATTCTTGCAATTAAATATAATCGCACATTACCTGATATTCGAATTAAAAAATATGCTATCACATCTGTAAATATAGATATCAATAAAACTGGCTTTCTTCAATATTTATCTGACAATGCACCAAGTATGGGCGTAGAAAAAAGTCAGAATAAAGAAAAAAGAGTAATTCATAAAGATATTACAAAATAAGTTGTATTATAGTATGTTACTAAATTTGGTAATGCTGGTATGATAATAGTCAGACCAAGTATATCTATAAATAGTGATAAAATTACCGTTAATTTTATTTTTGACATAAGGTACTTAAAAATGTTAAAACTTAAAATACTGTCATTTCAAACATAGTGAGAAATCTCTTAAGTTATTTTAGAGATATCTCGTTTCTCTCGATATGATAAGTATAGGTAAGTAACTACCAAGTTTTCCAGCTTGGACATTGTTGTTTTATATCTATGTGAGCAAATCAAGGATGTAGAATTGCTTCTTTAATTTTCTCTTTTAATCATTTGATGTCTTTATCTGGCATAGAATATGTGAATTCACATCAAGCTGATTTCAGCAATCATATAGGATCAAATGGCCTAGTATGATTTCAATCGGGAGTCGACTTGGTTTTGATATCTACTGGTGTTGTAGGTGATGCTTGTCATGTTGTTAGTCAGTAATTTTCATTATCACAAGTAATATGTACTAGATTTATATTTCTTCTTGCTGTATGTAATAAATGTCCTAGTCATATACCATAAGAATCTCAATCTCAAGCAATTGAAATAACAGTCAAATCAGGATTTGATAATTTTATTCAAGTAGCAAATGGCAGTCCTCTACCGTGTAATGTTTCTGATCAATATCAATCTAAATACTGACTCATTTTACTATTACATCAAATTCATGTGATAAATACAATGTTATGTTTTGAAATATTCAATTCTTGTACAGCTTGTTTAATTGCTAGGTGTATAAGATAATCTCAACATCAAGGACATCGTTGAAATTTATTTAGTCATGTTCTCATTATTTATTTACTTTTAATAATAAATATGTATTATGATGAAAGTTAAATATAAACAAAATGGAAGCTATAAAAGGATTATTTGGATTTGCTACAGACAAAGAATTGATTGATTACTGCGATTCTCATTGTGAAACTCCCAGAGCTCTGTTTCATAAAAATCAGATAGCAAAGATGATAAAACTAGCAGGAGAGCCAGGAGAAGAATTTCCATCTTCAGAAGAAATGTTTGAAGCTGATATCGAATGGCATTCTATTGGTGAGCCTATGAAAAAACTAATTCAATTGGCTCGCGAAAGATTAGGTGATTAAAAGACTTAATCAATTAGGACGATTTGTTTTCAAGTCTCCTATTTTTTTATTTAAGATTTTTTTTTAACTATACATTATTCTATTCAATAATAATACCTAATAACTTCGTCTTCTCACAATATAAGATTTAATTTAAGAGTATCTTGAGGTGTATTCCGAATCTTATCTATGTGTTCTCTATTGTTTAATATTATATCAGGTTCTGAGTCAAGAATGAGCTTAAATTTGTGATATTCAAAATCAAAATTATCTGGGTATTTTAGGTAGTGCTTTCATAAATAAGTTATTTCTTTCTTTAACATATCTAAGTCTATTCCGGTTTCTTCCATTAGTTCTCTACAAGCAGCGGCTTCTATATTTTTATCTTTGCCTAGTTCAAATTTTCAAGCTGGTCAACCTCGTGTATTTCATTGATATCTTTCAGGATTTCTAAGTAACGATAATATTTTTCATTGATATTCACAAAATATGCTAACAATATCAACTTTCTTATCGAATTTTTCTGGTTTTTCTAAGAATGCATATTTGTTCATAATCTAGTATAAAGTGTTAAACTGTCATTCCCGTTTTATTGTTTGGAAGAGGGAATCTACTATTACAATATCTTATAAATCCTCCGGTCGCTAGGTCGACCAACTCCTTTTCCAAAGGAGGACATTATAGGTCTTCTGCGAATATTGGATATAAATCATATTTTCTAATATGTTTTATTTTTTTATTTCGATCTTCTGTGTTTAGTAAACATATATTTGTAAGTAATTCTTGTAGTTGTCATGTATAATTCATTTCAACAAAAGTCAGACTTTTAATATTTTTTTCATTTTCATCAAGCCATATTTTCAATCTCATATCAAATGGTTGTACAACTTTGATAATAATAATTCAGTACTTGTCATTGCGAGCCGTAGGCGTGGCAATCTTTTTTTTATTTAAGATTGCTTCGTTATTTCATTCCTCGCAATGACTAGCAATATAATCTTCCAAAACATATCTATTAAAACCAAATGTTATATAGAAATTTTTAGCTTCTGGATTGATAATTTCATATCAGTAAAAATCAGCAGTGAATTCTTGTTGAACAAAAGTTTCCATTTTTTGAAATCTTTTTTCCATCATTTGCTTTTTGATTATAGGTTCTTCATTGGTTGCTCAATATTCATCATGTTCGTAAGAAGTTGCTATAAATTCACCGTTTTCCGTACCTGGAATCGTATATGGAGATATTCAAGAATCGGTAAATGAATATCTTTTGTATCATTCTTGTCATTTAGCCAACTCTCCCCTATTGATACTTTCAGGCTTCAAATCTTTATTATTTACTGAAAGATAACTCTCTGAATACTGTTTATCCAAAAGTACTATTACTGGATGTTGATATATATCAGATCGATTGAGTGCTTTTCAGATTAGATTATATCAATCTTCATATGAAGAAGGAACTATAACAATTGGAGCAGTTTCACCAAATGTTGGTGTTAAACTAAATTTCAAATCTCATTGTGATGTAAATGTAGGAGTTCAAGTACTAGGTCAATCACGTTGTGATAATATATAAACTCATCATATTTCTGTTTGATTAGAAAATGAAATACTTTCTGTCATCAGAGCAAATCATCATCCACTAGTTCAACACATAGCTCTTTTACCGGTAAATTTAGCTCCTAACATTGACATTGCTACTGCTATTTCATCTTCTCATTGAAAAAAGACAACTTGTCATCTCGAGCTTGTCGAGAGATCTCAAGAGATTTCTCACTTTCAGTTCGAAATGACAGAATAAGGCACTATTACATCTATCAAAGAACTAGCTGGAGTCATGGGATAGGCACTGTACCGCTCCAATCAACTTGCAATTGCTCAGTCCCCTATTATTTGATTTCAAAATTTAAATTCTTTTGGATCGGCAATGTTTTTAGATAAATCAAAATCAGATTTTGTAATATAATTGTATCAAGATTCTAAATCAATTAGATTCTGATTTAGACTTTCTTTATTTTTAAAATTCTCATTAATTATTTTTTTTCACTCTTCAAGAGCTATTCATAAAACTTTTAAACTAGCTCAGAATGAATATGTGTTCTTATATTTACATTCACAAGATTTTAAATTATGGACAGATTTTAACTGATAGATCTTCTCATTTTTGGAAATTGAATAGTCGTCTTGTGCAAAAAAATAGTCTAATTTTTGAGAAATAAAAAAATTTTGATCTGATATATATAATATAAAATCATTATTATCTCATTTTATAATAGATGCGTATTCCTTATCTCCAAGCACATAATATCATTTAGATGATAATAGATTTCAAAGCAATAGTCATGCAGTATTTACTCATGTTCATGCTGGTCAAGAAAAACAAATTGATACTTTCATTTTTATGTATTTTATTAATTAAATTTTATTGTAATTATTTTACGTTATCGATTTTTACTCAAATTGATTTTAATTTATCTACTATATCATCATATCATCTAGCGATAATTTCTTCGCTCATAATATTTGTAGTTCATTCTGCCATTATTCATGCTAGTACCATAGCTCATCATCATCTAAGATCTGTACTAGTAACGTATCATCATTTTAATTTAGTAGGTCATATAACTATTGCTTCGTGAGGATTGAGTATTTCTGTTTTAGCTCATAAATTTTCTAGCTCTGTAAGATAGCTAAATCTTCATTCATACAATGTTTCAAATATTTTAGATATTCAATTTGCTTGTGTAAGCAATGTTCAGAAAATTGATTGTAAATCTGTAGGAAATCCTGGATAAATTCTGGTTTCAAATTTTGTAGATTTATAATTTGCTTTATTATGTGAATCTACTCTGATTGTATGTTTATCTAATATTTTAAAATTAATTCAAATCTTATCTGACACACTATAAATCGAAGATAAATCATCTACATCAAAATCTTTTATTATGATATCGCTATTATCAGCTCAAGCTCAGATAGCAAAATAAGTACCAGCTTCTATATAATCAGATATTATCCTAAATTCAGGATTATTTATTTTAATTGTTGATGGAGTAAGAGTAATTGTATGATCTATTCATAGACGGATATCTGCTCAAGCATTGTTCAAAAATGCTATCAAGTTTTTTACATGTGGTTCTGTAGCTACCATATAAATATTTATATCATAATCTATTCATGGTAAAAACGCTAAATAAGTAAGCAAAGCTTCTACAGTTGTAACAGAAAATTCTTGAAGCATGATATTCTTCTTGGGTTTACCTGTGACTTGGTATGTTTTAAATTCATCATTTGTAATTGAAATTCATGCCTTTATAAGTGCATCATCAAATGAATCTAGTGGTCTTTTACCTATTTTACATCATCATGTCCCAACAAATTTTACTTTACCATATCTATGGAGTCCTAGAGGAATAAGTAATATAGAAGCTCTAAATTTAGTTGCAAGCTCTGATGTAAGATCAAAAAAATCGTTAGATTTTTCCAATGCATCTTCTGCTAATCTTTCCATATTAGCAATATCACTTATTCATGGCTTATTTAGTAATTTAACCTTATTTCAAATTAGATAATTTGCTACTACTATAGGTAAAGCAGCATTTTTACTTCATGATATAGAAACTTCTCATTTAAGGTTTGGAGAATAAGATATCTGAAACATAACTTTTATAATCAAATAAAAAAATGGATGCTATTTTTTATTGTTATTATTTTTTGTTTCAATGGAAAATTTGGGTTGAAAAATTAGATGGGTTTGATAGAGTGAATTAGTTATATTAATACTATGTTTGGTTTATAATAAATAATATGAAATAATGGATAAAAAACGAGAAAAACTTATCAAAGTATTTCTAGAGAAAAATAGTCAGATTAATTTGAGTGCTATTAGAGATGAAGAATGAGTATATATGAAACATATTTTGGATGCTTTGGAAGTTAAAAGAGTTTTTGATTTTCAAGAATGAATGGAAGTGTGTGATGTAGGTACATGAGGAGGGTTTCCATTATTACCTCTGGCTATAGAATATCCAAAAACTAATTTTACAGGTATAGATTCTGTAAGGAAAAAAATTGATGCTATATGAGATATGACTAAACAACTTTGAATTTCAAACATAGAATTACTTTGGAAAAGATCAGAAGAATGTAAAGATAGACAATTTGATGTGATTACTGCTAGAGCTGTTGCATATATAGATAAATTATTACCTTGGACAAAACATTTACTTAAACAATGATGAGTCTGGATATTATTTAAACAAGTAGATGAACAAGAGAGACAAGACTTATTACAATTGTGTGCATCGATGAATTTAAAATTGGAGAAGAGACATAATTATAAACTTTTTGAATGAGACATTGAAAGAGTTATATATGTAGTGAGGAGATTAGGTGGGGTATGGAAGCATAGATAGATGATATATTTAGTTGAAAAGGTCGATAAATTTATTAGACTAAATATATTATTACATAAATAAAAGATTTTATTCTATTAATTATCATAATATGCAAAAGATTATAATAACATGATGAGCATGATTTATTGGATCAAACTTTTTGAATAAATATGTTATACTCTATCCCGATATTGTTTTTATAAATTTAGATTGTCTAACTTATGCTTGAAAATTGGAAAATATATTTGAGGAAGTAAAATCAGCTTCTAATTATGTTTTCGAAAAAGTTGATATAACAGATGTAGTATTACTTGAAGAAGTTTTTAAACGTCATACACCTACTGATATCATTCATTTCGCAGCAGAATCGCATGTAGACAACAGCATAAAAAATCCTAAATTATTTACAGAAACCAATGTCATCTGAACACAGAATCTGCTTGATTTGTATAGAAAATATGGACTCAAAAGATTTCATCAAATATCTACTGACGAAGTTTATGGTGATATCCCCAATAGTGGATTTTTCTTGGAAACGACACCTTTAAATCCTAGTTCTCCTTATAGCGCATCCAAGACCGCAGCAGATATGCTAGTGAAAGCATATGGAAGAACATTTAAAATAGATTATACCATTACAAGATGTTCAAACAATTATTGACCCAATCAAGATAATGAAAAATTAATCCCTCATTTTATAGATTTATTGAAAAATGATAAACCAGTAACCGTTTATGGAGATGGATCAAATATTAGAGATCGGCTTTTTGTAGAAGATCATTGTGATGCTATACGAGAAGTTTTTACTAAAGCGGAAAGTGGAAGTCTATATAATATTTGATGAAATAATGAATATAGTAATCTTGAAATAACCAAAATTCTTTTGAGAGAAATGTGAAAAGATGAAAGCTATATAAGCTTTGTAACAGATAGACCGGGACATGACAAAAGATATGCAATAGATGCAAACAAAATAAAAAATGAATTGTGATGGGAACCAAAAGTTAAATTTGATGGATGAATTAAGACAACAATAGCTTTTTATTTAAATAAATAATTATCTATGAAATGAATAATTCTTGCTGGATGATCAGGAACAAGGTTACATCCACTCACCTTAGCAGTAAGTAAACAATTGATGCCAATCTATGATAAACCAATGATATACTACCCTCTTTCCATATTGATGATGGCAGGGATTAAAGAAATATTAATTATATCTACGCCACACGATTTACCAAATTTTCAAAAACTATTAGGAGATGGAAAAAACTTATGATGTAAATTTGAATATATAGAACAAAAAATTCCCAATGGTTTAGCTCAAGCGTTTGTACTTTGAGAAAAATTTATATGAGACGATAAAGTCGCACTAGTATTGGGTGATAATATTTTTTATGGAGCAGGCTTACAATGAATAATAAAAGATTGTAATGATCCTCAATGAAGTATAGTATTTGCTTACCACGTATCTGATCCAGAAAGATATGGTGTTGTGGAATTTGATAAAAACAATAAAGCAATTTCAATAGAAGAAAAACCAGCAATTCCAAAATCTAATTATGCCGTTCCTGGTTTATATTTCTATGATAATAGTGTTGTTAAAATAGCGAAAGATATTAAACCGAGCGCTAGATGAGAATATGAATTAACTGATGTAAATAGAATATATCTTGAACAATGAAAAATTAAAGTTCATGTTCTTCCTAGATGAACTGCATGGCTTGATACAGGGACATTTAATTCTCTTATACAAGCATCAGAATTTGTACAAACAATACAAGAAAGACAATGATTTATGGTCGGATGTATAGAAGAAATTGCTTATCATGAATGATTTATAAACAAGGAACAACTTGTAAAATTAGCTGAACCACTTATAAAAAGCTGATATGGAGAATATTTGATGAAATTGTAGTTTTTATATAATACCAAAACAATGGCATTTATATTTACCAAAAACGATATAATCAATGATGTAATTCTTATTGATACTCAAAGTTTCTGAGATCAGAGATGATTATTTATGGAAACATACAATGAGAAAGATTTTAAAAACTATTGAATTGCGACACAATTCGTACAAGACAATTTAAGTAGATCTCTCAAAGGAGTTTTTAGGTGATTTCACTTCCAAAAAAAACATACGCAAGCAAAATTAGTAAGAGCAAATAGATGATCAGTATTGGATTTTGCAATCGACATAAGAAAAGATTCACCGACCTATGGTAAATACATATATGAATTATTATCAGCCGAGAACAAAAAACAATTATTTATCCCAAAATGATTTGCACATGGATTTCTAGTACTGGAAGATGAAACAGAATTTTGTTATAAATGTGATGATTATTACGATCCAAGCAGTGAAGCATGAATAATTTATACTGACACAGATCTAAACATAGATTGGAATTGAATCATGAAAAAATATTGAATCAAAGAGTTTATATTGGCTGATAAAGATAAGAAACATCCAACACTCAAAGAATTTTATGATAATAATCCTTTCTAAATATGAAGAAAATATTACTTACATGAGCCAATGGAATGTTAGGAACAGACTTCATCAAACACTTTGGAAAAACATTTGAGATACTAGCTCTTGATAAAAACAACGGCGATATAACCAATAGCACATCAATGGAAGCATTAATAAAAAGTAAGATGCCAGATATAATAGTAAACTTTGCAGCCTATACCAATGTAGAAGATGCTGAAGATATTGAAAAAAAAACTAATTTTGATGTAAATACATTGTGAGTATATAATCTTGCAAAACTATCAGCAAAATATGATATAGATTTTATAACCATCTCTACAGATTATGTCTTTGATGGAAGCAAGAAAGAATGATATATAGAAAATGATGTATGTAATCCCATAAATAGTTATGGAACTGCCAAATATCTCTGAGAGCAATTAGCTAGACAAGAAAACCCCAACAGCATAATCATCAGAACCAGTCGACTCTATGGATGAGGTAAGGAGTTTAAAAATTTTGTAAATACTATACTAAATCTATGAGAAAACAGAGACGAAATAAAAGTAGTAAACGATCAATTTGGATCACCGACCTATACAATTGATTTATGTGAAGCAATAGAAAAAATCATAAACAATATAGAAAACTATAAGTGAAAAATATTGCATTTTTGTAATTATACCAAAGAAAATGGAATAAGTTGGTTTGAATTTGCAGAAGAAATATTTAGAGTGGCTGAGATAAAAACAAGATTAACTCCATGTTCTTCTCAAGAGTTCGTAACTAAGGCGCCAAGACCGCAATGTAGTAAATTAGCAAATTGAAGTAATATCCATTTGAGAGATTGGAAAGAAGGACTAGACGAATATTTTGCGACATTATCATAATTTTTTTATTCTTAAATATATAAAAAATGGGGAAGTACTCACTTATCGATCATTGTCCAATTACAGGTAACGAAGAAAGGATAACATATTTCAATTTAGGAAATATTCCATTGGTAAACAATTTAAACACAACCAGAGAGGAATCTTTACATGCAGATAGATATCCTCTGCAAGTTAATT
>CAYSXV010000038.1:0-10066 GCA_964435215.1 uncultured Candidatus Peribacteria bacterium
GTCTATTAAAAATTTATTTATTTCTTGTATTACTCACTCATAATCTTTTATTTCTGCTATTTTCTGTTTAAATTCTTTTGATCATGGAATTCATTTTACATAATTGAAAAGATGTTTTCTAAATTCCATTATTGGTCTATTAGCGATTTCTGTTTGTGGTATCTGTGATATTGCATTGGAAAGTAATATATTAAAGTCAGATTTATTTATATTATTTTTGAATTGAATTTCATAATTTATCATAAGATTTAGATGCTTAATTATCGTATCTTTGAGTTCTTTTTTGTCTGGTGTATGATCTGTAAATATTCGTGGGTTTCATATAGCTGATTGTCATATCATAAGTCCATCTAAGATTGCTTTGTCGCTTTGCTTCTCGCAATGACTTAATAATTCAGAATAACTTTTTATTCATCCATTTCAGATAATTTTACAACTTTTATCAGCTAGTTTTTTTATATTATAAATAAAATCTCGATCTGGTGTTTCATGGTATCATCATACAAGAGTTCTTCAATGAATACTTATCATACTACAATATTTACTTGCTTGTAATATAAATTCAGTCTGATTATTTTTATCTTCTTGATTTAATCATGTTCTTGTTTTTATACTGAACGGTATATCTAAATTTGATTTTATTGATTTGATTATTTCTAAAGTATTTTTTTTGTCTGTTAATAGCTGTGATCATCATCCTGATTTCATTACGTTATTTGCTGGACATCAAATATTGAGTTCTATTCATTTGAAATATTTTGAGTACTTGTTTTGAATATCAATAGCAGTACTAACTAATGTTTCTTGTTTTCATCAAAATATCTGAGCAATGATGTTTTTTTGTTTGGAATTTGTAAGAAGATGTTTTATAACTCATCAAGGATTTTTATCGTATCAATCTGCAGTCATAAATTCTGTCCATAACCATAAATCGTAATCAGATTTATTTCAATATTTATCAAAAATATTTTGCGTAATTTGACGCATAGCACAATCTGTAAATCAATCCATAGGTGCCAATCAAAGTATCATAATTAATTATAAATTATAAATTTACCTGTAAATAAACGGGTTTGAAATTAGTATGTAGATAAGTACATTAAATTCAATTAAAATTTATTAAATTATTTATAATTATGAGAGTAATTGTATTAGAAAATATTCGTAGTGCTTACAATGTATGAAATATGATACGTACTGCAGATGCTTTGTGATGGAAGGTATGGTTGTGTGGTTATACACCCAATCCACTGAATCATAAAAAAGTTGTAAAAACATCTCTTGGGGCAGAAGATAGTGTAGATTTAAAACAATTTGATTATACTCAAGATATAATGAAATATGCAAAAGAAAAAAAATTCAAAATCATAGCTGCAGAAATTTATGATTGAGCTATAGATTTAGGTAAATATTCAAAAACTATAAAATCTGATGAAAATTTAGCTGTTATTTTTGGTAATGAAGTAGATTGAGTATTAAAATCAACATTGGATATAGTAGATGATATCGTTTATATTCCTATGAATTGAATTAAGGAATCATTGAATGTGGGGCAAACTTCTGCTATTTTTATGTGGGAATTAAATAATTATTAAATTTAATATTGATATTTTAATTAAAATATATATGTTATTTTAACAAAAACAAAACTAAAAAAAAGGAGAATCTTATGACAAAAACATTATTATTAAAAAAAGACGAAAATGTCTGCAAATTCAAGCCACTGTTTGATTTTTTGCAGAAAAAGGATTTGAAGTTTTTAGATCCTATTGATGTAACATTATTGGTAGATTCGGTATCATTTCCTATTGTAAACTTACCCAAAGTTTACCTATGGAATCAAATATCTGATCCTAACCTGGGCATTCATGATTTTTTAATGATTGAAGACGCCAATGCAGCTAAATTTAAATGGGTTGTTGTCGATCAGGAAATTCTTCCCATTGAGGAATTCTGTGATAAAGACAAACATCCATCTGACATTCAACTTTGGGATGTTATGAACGCTCTTCATGAAAAAGAAAAATTTGCAACGTATTTTGTTGCAGAAGGTAATTATGAAGGCAAAGATGGTTTTCATTTCTGTCTTACTCCCTACAATGATACTGTTTCGTGCGCTGTACTTGAAACTTTATTTGGAACGAAATTTGTAAAAGATCTGCAAGAACAGGTTGTGGAATTACCTAAAATTAATCTCAATGATTATTTCAATCCTGATGCTGTGGAATATGCAAATGTTATTTTCATAGATCATTGCAAAAAAACATTGGGCTTAAGTGCCGTATTACTTTAAATTTATACAACGATTTTATTGGAGTTCTCTGTTTTTACAGAGGACTTCTTTTAAAATTTTAAAGATTTTATTATATCATTTACTTGATCTATATATTCATTGAATGTAGATTGAGTAGCTGTATATGTTATAAGAAATATTTTTCAATTTTTGTAAAATATAATTTGTTGCCATTGTAATTTATTAACTCCCAATATTCATTTATAAATGACCTTTATTCAATTTTCCTTTACTATTTTGTATTCTTCTTTTGATATTTCTTTAAAGTCTTTTATGTGATTTTGTATTCCCTTTTTTTGTTGAGTATAATATTCTTCAATTGTTTGTTTTCCACTCTGAGAATCTGTATTTATTGATAAATTTTCTTTTGTTTTATCTCATTTTTTTTGGGGAGATGAAATAAGTACCAATAATCAATTTATATCTTCTTGAATTTTTCGTCATGTAGATAATTCTAGACTAAATCATTCTTTTTTGTTCTCATATAATTTATCTTCTTCAATTTTAACATCTATATTTATTTTTTTCCCTGATTTAATATCTGAATCAGATTTATCTTCTATTTTTTTATTAATTCCAGTTGCTATATTTTTTAAATTCTTATTATTTTCTAATTGTTTGTCGGTATTTGTTGTTATTTTTTGGTTACATCAATACAAAAAAAGTATTGATATCAAAACAACTAGAATTAAGTAATTTTTTTTACTTACAGTATAAATCATTTTGTTTTTAAGAATTAAATACTTTTTTGGATGCTATCAATAATGACGTCCTTGCATTTTTTCTTTCTTGTGAGATACTATTATCTTTTTGTATATATCATATTTTTGATATTATAAATCATGATAACCTAGCTAAATTGTTTAATTCTTTTAATCAAAATATATGATAAAATCTAGACTCTTTTTTAGATTCTAATCATTTCCATGGTACAAAAATATCTCTTGGTGATCTTTTTCAAAATGAAATAATATATTCTAAAATTGCTTTCAATATGTTTTTATAATATTTTTTTATAAATCGATTTGATAAACATCGGTTTGTCATAATTATTTTTCCATCATATTTCAATATACTATAGAAGATTTTCATAATAAAAAATCTTTCTTTTGAAGTCGGTATATGTTGAAAACTTTCTGTTCATATTATATAATCAAATGATTCTTGTTTTACTGTTTTAATATATTCGCTTATATCAGCACATATAAAATCATTATTAGGATTATCTTTTTGAGCTAATTTTATAAGATTTGAAGATATATCTACTCATGTATAATTTACTTTTGTTTTGGGAAACTTGTTGTTTAGATAACTTATAAATCTTCATCATCAACATCAAAATTCTAGTATTGATATTTTTTTGTCCTTATTTTCAGAAATTTCATTTAATATAATTTCTACTTCTTCTCGATGCTTTTTTCTAGTTTCATGATATTTTTTTGCATATCTGTTGTAGAAATCTTTCAAATCTTCTTTTACAGAAATCATTTAAATAAGCAAAAAGTAAAAAAATTATTTAATAGTTGTTTATTCAAATATCGATTGATTCTGCGTATTATTTATTCTGATTTCTTCTCATCTAGATCTAGATTTTTCTATTATATCTTTTGTTTCAAAAACAATTTCTTCTCATTCTATAAAAATTTTTTTGAAATGTAATAAGTATAATAACGATAAAGCTGTTATTCTAACATCGTTTTTACAGTATTTTTTATATTCTTCAAGATATTTTTTATCTCATGTTTCTTCATATTGTTTCCATAGTTTTTCTGCTTCTAATCAAGATTCAACTGTTTTACCACTTCAAATAAATGTTTCTGCTACTTTATTTAATTTTAATCTTTTTCAGGTTAAATTTCGTATAAGCATAAATATATCTATTGTTTTGTTATTTAATATATCTATTTCTTGTTGCCCTAATCAAACATTATATATACAAACTGGGTTATCAAATCATATATTATTAAATCATACTATATATCAATCAAATTCTAATAATTTTTTTACAAACTTTCATAGGTGCTCTTTGTCTATATATTCATAACTCATTGTGTTGTCTTTTTGCGGTTGCATACAATATCATATAAGAAATTTGAATTGTTTCACATCGTTTGTATCAGAAGTTGTTTCTATATCGTAAACTATATAAGGTTTATCAAATATTTCTCAATATTTTCCATTACGAAATTCTTCTAATAATATGTTTTCTATAGATTTTTGTGATCAGTTTTTATGCTTTTTTGTAAGTGCTAATTTTAACATATTATTTAATTCTGATTTATCTTCATTGCTCAATTTTAATTCTATTCTATCTTTTTCATCTATTAATATTAATTTTCATTGATCTTGAGATACTCTAAAAATAGGTTCTCATCTTTCAAAATAATATACGTCATCTCATTGTTTAAATATTCTTTTCAAAAAATCTCATAAATTAAGATTTCTTTCTTTTTTTATTATATTTAAAAAATGTTGTAAAAAATCATTTTGTATGTTCTTTATATCATTTAGTCAAAACCTTTTATACATAAATTCTATATAAATTGTAAATTTGAAAGTTAATTAATAACAAAATATTTATCAAAGCTAATATTAAGTTTTGATTTTTATTTACAATAGATTTTACTATTTTGTGTTACTTTTGTTACCAAATTTATTTTCATAGTTTATGTAAGCAAAAGAATCTAAGTTTTTAATATAATTTACTGGATTAATTAAAAATTGATTTATATTTGTTTTATTGCTATCATCTAATAATAAAACAAAGTTTTTTATATTTAATGGTTTTCAATCTTGAGTTATATCTTGGAAATACATAGCTTTTATAGTTTTGTTTGTTAGATTAAATTCAGCTATAAAATTTATTTTTTGTATTATAAAGGTTAAAAAGAAAGATCATTTAGATTCTACAACATCAATTGGCTCTATTCATAAATATTTTTGAAATATTTCTGTTATTAATATGCTGTTTTGATTTCATGTGATTACTATATCTTCTATTTTGTAACTTAATATTCATTGTATAGTTTCTGTTATGCTAATACTATTATATCAAGATTTTTGTAGTTGTGCCTTTATACTATCTTCTATTGCTTTGTTTGATATATTTACATCATAAGCCTTTTCATTTTCTATAAATATTTTATAGTTTATTCAATCTTTTTCTATCAATACATTTTTTTCTGAGCATTCTATTATATTATATTTTATTTTAGCTTTTAGTATTTCACAAAATCAAATATTGACTATTGATATACTTGAGTCTTCTACTCAATAAGTATCTATATTATCGTTGATATATTGGTACATTTTATTTATTCATCGATTTTCATTTTGGATTAAATTGTTTATAACTTTTGTAAGTGATGAATATTTTTGAAGATTTATTGATTTTATTATTAAATTGTTCTGAATCCTTTCTAAAAGTAAATTTGTTTTTATGGTTTTGTTTGATACATGAAAATATCCAGTAATAGCTATTGTATCCTTTAATATTATTTTATTATCTGTAATCGTAAAAAATGATATATTATATAATTCTTTTAGTAATATTTCAGTTAAAGAGTTCTTATCTCATGACATAATATCTATTATATTATATTCTTGTCAGGTAGTTATCTGTTGATATGTTTCAAGATTTTTGTTTTTTATTTGCGTAATTAATCATGGAATACCAAATACACTCTCTCATTTATTTATAGAATATAAGTCTTTTACTATTGGAAATAAATTTTCTTCTTTTGAATTTTCTAAATTTTCAATTAAGAAATAATTATTAAACCGATATATCTCTTCTTTATAGAATTGTTCAATGTTATTTTTTTTAATTAAATTTTTTAAGAAACTTATGTAATTATTTAAACGTATGGTATCTATCTTATTAGATACTATATCATTATATAATATCTGTTGAAATGACAATAATTTATAGGTATTTAGATCTTTGAATGAATAATATTTATCTTTTATATATCACTCTTTTAATTCTTTTTGTATTTCTATAAAATATTTTATTTTGGTAAATTCATCTGTTGGTTGTATATTTCAACAATTTTCTATGATGGTTGGAAGATTATTTTCAGAATCATTAGAATACATGATATAATTTTTTATTCATTGACAAAACTCTTTGTAATCTTTTGTTGTGTTTATCCTTTCATCTATTTTTTTGAGTCATTGAATATCTGTTTTTATATTATATACAAAAAAATATTTAAGAAATTCTTTTATATAATAATTACACATTCTATCTGTTATTTTGCTTGCAAATAAACAATCAAGGTTGAATGTTTTTTCTATGTTTTCATCTAGAATTAATTGTTTATTAAATTCTATTTCTATATTTAAATCTGATTTATCCATAAATATTACATTTTTTACAAATTCCTCTAATTTCTTTATATTATAAAATCCAGTATCAAAATATGTTATTTCACTTATTGGAGCGTTTTTTTCTATTGTAAATAATTTTGGTACGACATATCATTTATATTTTATAAGATTGTCTTGAGAATATATTAAACTTCATTTTGTATATAATTTTCATTGTATGATTTCTATCTCTATATCTTTATTATCTATACTTTGATTTATATTATTATTAAACTCTTTAACTAAATTTTGCTTTTGTATCTGATTAATGTCAGTATCTGGAAATATTGAAATATTTTGCAAATAACTACTTTGTATAATTTTATTTGATATAAAAAAAGATCCTATAATGAGTAATACTGGTAAAGTAAACCTAAAAATTATAGTATAAATTTTCGCATAAATTTTACTTATGTTTTCATGTTCTTTTTGGAATCACATTTCTTTCTTTATATCTTCTTCCATATATTTTATATATAATAAATATGTGATACATAAAAATTATATCCTTTTAAGCTTTATTTGTCAAATTTGGTTACTATTTTTTGCTGTTTTATCTTATTTTTATAGTTATATATGTTTTTACATAAATCTATTGAAAAAAGATGAGATATATTTATATATGTGTTCGTAAATTTTATTTGTTAATTCTTTTTGTAATGAAAAAATTATTAGCTCTATTGTTGTTATCATTAAGTGCTGTTCTATTAGTTGGTTGTTCAAAACCTACAGTAGAAGTTGAAGAAACAACACCAGCTCCAGTAGTTGAAGAAGTTGCAGCTCCAGTAGTTGAAGAAGTAGCTCCAGTAGTTGAAGAAACAGCTCCAGTAGCTGAAGAAACAACTCCAGTAGCTCCAGCAGCTCCAGTTACACAATAATTTGATACTTGAATATCAAAATTAAAACTATAAAAAAAGGAATCGCAAGGTTTCTTTTTTTTAAATTAAATTTCTTGATGAAATTAATAGCTTATCTGCAAAATAAAATTTGATTATCTAGAAGAAATATAACTTGATTAATAGATCAGGATTGTATTTTTGTTAATTGAGAAAAAATAGAATCTTATAAACAGGATTTAATTGATGGTGATGAATTATTAATTAATAGTGTGGGATTGAAGTTTAAAGAAGTATACAAAATGCAGGATGATAGACTTGATTCAAAAATAATTATTTTCAATAAACCTATATGATATGTAGTATCAAAATCAGATCCAAATAATGAAACTATTTATGATATTTTACCAAAAGAACTAAATAATTATTATTATATTTGAAGGTTAGATAAAGATAGTCATTGATTATTATTACTTACAAATGATCCTAAACTTGTAAATGAATATGAACATCCCAAAAATGAGATAGAAAAAGAATATATTGTTGAAATTAATAAACCGCTATGACAAAATGATATCAAACAATGTTTGAAATGAGTAGAGGAATCATGAGAAATATTAAAAATTAAGAGTATAGAGAAAATAGAAGATTATAAAGTCGAAAAATATAAGGTTATTTTGATTGAATGAAAAAAAAGGCATATTAGAAGAATCTTTAAGTCTTTTTGAAATCATGTAATTGATTTACAAAGAATACGTGAATGAAAATATAAAATATGAAATTTAAAAACTTGAGAATGGGAATTAATAAATTTAAACTAACATCGATTAAATGAAGTGAAAATTGGTAAAATAAACTAGATATTGATTTGTTTTGAAATTTTAATAATCTGATGATATTTTATGATAGATGTTATTTTATGGCATTAGAAAAAAAATATAGACTAAAAACAAAAGACGTGATTTTTTTGACTAGGAAAAAACAATTTTTTCCAAATTGATATTTTGGTTTTTTCTATATTGATCAATATAAAAATCTTAGTTATAATCAAACTTCTTGTCATATAACTTTAAAATATTCAAAAAGATCAACCGATAGAAATATCTTAAAAAGAGCTGTCATAAATTGTATTCTGAAAGATAAAATTTGCTATAATTCTATAACTTGAAAATTTTATAAAATATTTATTATCCTCAATAAATCTAAATTGGATAATTTAAAGCAAAATATTGAAAGTTTTGACAAAAAAGCAATAAATGACTATACTATTAAGGAATTCCAAAAGAGTTTTAGTAATTTTAAATCTTATCTATGAAGGAATTAAAAAAAATTTTCCAAGATTTGTTTAAAAAATTTAAATTAGGTGAAGATAAAGAACTCAAAGAATTGAAAAAAATAGAAAATCAATTAAAAAAACTAAAAGATAGTGATGTTACTCAAGATACTTGATCAGTTTTTTCTGGTAAATCTATGTTTAAATTTTGGATTATATGACTTTTAGTTGTCTTTTTGTGATATATTGCATTTAAATCTCTTGAAACGCTCTATCTTATTTTGGCTGCATATATACTTTCTGTTGCAATGGAGGCTATTATTGATTTTTTCGAAAGAATAAAATTTCGTAGATGAATCTCTATAGCGGTTACTTATATTCTTTTGATGATATTTGTTTTGGCTTGATTTGTATTTGTTGTCCCATTTATGTTTACTCAATTATCAGAACTTATAAAATTATGAATTACTCAAATTAATAATATACAGATTCTTCTTACTACAAAATCTTTACCAGAAATTGTTCAATCTTTAGCTTGGATACCAAGCTATATGCAAGATAATATATTAAATTATGTTAATAATCAGGATTTGGTTTGATGATTACAGGTAAAGCTACAAGAAAATATTGCTCAGATAGCTCAAATGTGAACTACTTATGCTCAATATCTTGGTAATCGAGCTGTGAGTATTGTATGATCATTTTTTAGTTTTGTATGACAAGCTGCTATAGTTTTGACACTAGCTGTGTTATTCTCTATAGAAAAAAAATCAGTTATAAGATTTATTTCTGGCATATGATCATTAAAATCTAGAGAATATTTAGTTATTAGATTAGAAAAAATATATAAACAACTTGGAATATGGTTAAAAAGTCAGCTTTTGTTATGTGTATTTATATGAGTGACTGTTTACGCTTCTTTACGAATATTATCTCTTTTTGGGATGGATTTACCATCCAAGTGATCTCTTGCTATGATAGCCTGATTGACGGAATTTGTCCCGTATCTATGACCTATATTTGCTAGTGTTGCAGCTATTATGGTTGCTTTACTTAACTATTGAATATATGGCGCATTGATTGTATTGGCAGTTTTCTTTGCAATTCAACGACTTGAAAATAATGTATTTATACCATTACTTATGAATAAAACTTTATGAGTAAATCCCGTTGTGGTTTTTGTGTCTATGATAATATGAGGTCTGATAATTTGATTTTTGGGTGTATTGTTGGCTGTACCTATTGCAGTTATTATAACACTTATGATAGAAAAAGATGAATAATAAATTAATT
>CAYSXV010000039.1:0-9862 GCA_964435215.1 uncultured Candidatus Peribacteria bacterium
TTCAGTTAAATTTAAAGCTTGTTGTATATGTATTCATGTATCAGTAAGTTCTACTTTCCCGATAAAAAAATGATTCATTAATGATATAAATTCTTTTGTTTCAGGTACGCTATCACAACTTGATTGAATTATATCAGCTATATCTTGCATATAATGATTTTTTCGTTCTTCTCTAAGTTCTTGAGAATCAAATCATAAGCTATCTAATGGTATATTATCAAAATCAAAATCTATATTTTTTATCATATCATATATACGAATAAAGATAATGTGATATAAATATTTTCAATGGAAAGTCAAATATATTAAAAGTAATATTATTTTGTATAATATATTGACTTTATATACTATTAAATATATATATATAAGATATTTATGTTGCTATTGTTATTTATATGAACGAATATATTTATGCATGACTAGATTCTGGAAAATCAAAACAATATTGATTCCCTATTCCTGTTAATAAAGAAATTCTTAAAGAAAATAAATTATTAGCTTTTGATAAAGAAATGCCCCCAGAGAAGTTATGAAGAGACTTTCCCTTTTGGATAGATGAAAGTCCTATATCTCACAATAAAGAAAATAATACTCTTTATGCAATAGATTTTCTTGTTCCTATTTGAACAGATATCTTAGCTGTAGAAGATGGTAGTATAAAATATATTAAAGAAGATTCTTTTGAATATGGACGAGGAAGTGAATTTTGAAACAAAGCAAATTATATTTGAGTATTACACGATAATGATATTATTTCAGAGTACATTCACTTGGGATGATTTTCAGTGACTGATTTATGATTAGAAGTATGAGATTTTGTAAAAAAATGACAAAAAATTTGAGAAACCTGACTAAGTTGATGGATGGATATTCCCCATTTACATTTTGCTTTATACAAAAATATAGGATCTGGTAAGGTAGATAATATTAAAATTGATTTTCAAAAAAAATTATGGCGAATACTTTGTTATAGATAATTTATGATAATAATTTTGTAACTATCTCTCATATAATCTTAGGATCTGACTTTCATCAAGTTTTTTTCATAATTTGTCATACAAAAAATCATAGGGTAGTGGTTTTACCTCATTTGTATTGTTGTACGATGTCAGGATTTTCTTCTAGTACAAGATTAACTATGTTTTCTATCTCTCATTGATCCATTGCTGGAGTATCAAATCATTTTTCTTTTATGATTTCAGATGGATTTCTTCAATTGGTAAGCATTTCATCCATTACTATTTTTAATTGATTGTCTAATATTTTTCACTCTTGAGTTACTTTGATAAATTCTTCAAATTGTTCTTTGTTGAAATTAAGATCATTTATCGTTTTTAATTTATCTTTTGTCCAAGCAGATATAGGTCATGATATCCATTTTGCTAATGATTTAGAATCAAATCATTGTTTCAGAAAATAAAGAAAATAATCCAAGGTTGCTTTATCTGATATAATAGCATTTATATATTCTTTATGAAATCATAAATCTTTAAATTGTTTGATAATTTCATAGGGGATTTCCAGCTTCTGTCCTTCTAATCGATTGATAATAGAGTCATCTAAAACCAATGAAGGCATATCTGGCTCTGGAAAATATCTATAATCAAGAGCGTCTTCTTTGGATCTCATTAGATATGATTCTCATTTAGCATCATCTCGGCCTCTGGTTTGTTGGTCAAATGTTTCTCATTTATTGTATAATGCTAATTGTCTATCATATTCGTTTTGTATTGCTCTTTTGATTGCAGAGAAAGAATTCATATTTTTTAATTCTGCTCTTGTGCCATATGGATCAGTTTCTGATTTTCTTATAGATATATTTACGTCGCATCTCATCTGTCATTTTTCCATATCTGCATCTGCTATATTATTGTATCTAACTATTCTTTGTAATTCTTTTAGAAATTCTACTACTTCATCTGAACTAGTAAAATCTGGCTTAGTTACTATCTCTACAAGCGGAGTTCATGCGCGATTAAAATCTAGTAGAGCTTCTCATCATTGATGGATCATTTTACCTGTATCAGATTCCATATGAGCATCTTGTATGTGGATTATTCTTTCTTGTGAGTATTCATTATCTACAAAAAAAGGTACGTGACCATTTATATTTGTGGGTTTATATAATTGTGTAATCTGATATCACATCGGAAGATCTGGATAGAAGTATGATTTCCTATCAAATTGAGATGTTTTATTTATATCACAATTTAATGCTTTTCAAAGTAATAATGCTTTTTCTAAAACTTCTTTACTTAATGTAGGTAAAGCTCATGGTTGTCAGGTACAAACTGGACATATATTTGTATTTGCTTGTAATGTATCAAAGTTTTGTTGATTTGGACATTGGCAAAACATCTTATTATCAGATTTTAATTTGATATGTATTTCTAATCAGACTGTTAATAACATTAAAATTTTAACTAATTAAAATGATAATAAACTAATAGTTAAATTGGCATACATTTCAATGATTTTTTGGATTTGCAAAATTTATTTTAACTAATATAATTTAATTATACTTTATTATATATTTTGTTTGATGAATACATATGAAGAAGGAAGAAAATATTTGTATCAAATATGAATAGATATAAATAAAATCACAAAGGAGACTAATGATTCTATTTTTTCTACTTTGAATGATGTTAATATAGATCCAAATGAAATAAAATTATTTGTTGCACTTCAAACGCCACCAGAAAATATTCTGAAAACTTTATGATTAAATTCTGAATATTTTGAGTGAAAAAAAATTCTTGATTTATGATGATGATTTGGATGAATGCCTTTTTTGTTGGAAGAATATATTGATCAATATGTTGTCTGTGATCCTTGTTTTGAAAAGACCATAAAAGATTCCGCTCTCAATAGGACTATTTCTACTCAAGAAAATTTCATTAAAGAGTCTAAAAAGAAAATTGAAGTAATAAATAATCAATTAAATAGTTTACAATCTCGACAGACTGCTGCTAAATATAAATCTAATGATTTATTAGAACAATCTAATGATTTGCAAAATATATATGCTATAAAACAAAAAGTTTTGAATTATATAAATATGCGAAGAAATTTTGATCAAAAACAACATCCAAAAATAACTATAAATCCTTCAAAGTGAGAAGATATAATATGAATAGAAAATGGCTCTCAAGATATTGTTTTGATATGTCATATCTTAGATAAAAATTATCTTAATTATTTCTGAATATTAGCCGAGGCTTCTAGAATTTTAAAAATAGATTGAGAGATTTTAATAGTAGAAGATAAGGATAAAGAAATAATTTGAATTTTTGAAAAACTATGATTAAAATGGGAAGAAAAATTGAATAAGGTTATATGTAGAATAAAAAAAAGACCGATATAGATCGGCCTTTTTTTTGATTTAATTTATTATGCTATTTTTTAATAATTGCTTCTATTGCTGCAAATCATCATTCTTCTTTTTCATTTGTGATAATATATAATTCATCTCATGGTTTTCCTTTGAAAAATGTAACAGCCGCTTGATTTAAGAAATAGATTTTACCTTCATCTGTTATTGCTGTAAATTTATTTTCATCTGTTTTTGAAAGTAAAGCTCTTACGTGTTTTCTTTCTGCTGGATGAATTAATTTATAAATAAATTTTCAGTCTTGCATGATTTTGAGTTTTAAAATATCTCATGGTATAAGTTTTGTCTTACTAGAGTAATTTAATGGTACTGGATATCTTTTTTGATCTCATCAAATCATAAAATATCAATCAAATTTTCATTCAACTATTTCCATATCTTCTTCTTCATATTTTTTTAATTCTGTATCTCATATTGCTTTTTGAATTTCTTCATTTTCTTGTAAACTGTTGGTATCTTCTGGATCAAACTTTGATAATTGAGTTAAAATTAACTTCAATCTCTTCATGTCTATTTCCATATCACCAATAGTGTTTTGCAAAAATTGTACCATCTTCTGATACTTTTCAATAAGTTCTGTTTTACTTAATGATTTTGGAGCTGTCGGTTTAACTGCTTTTGTAGATGGCTTTTTTTCATCAGCCTTTTTTGTTTCTTTTTTTTCTGGCATTTGTTTTTGTTATTTTTTAAATTTGATACAAAATTATAAGTGTTTTTTTAAATATTGCAAATTTTTATGTTGATTTTTTAAATATGGCCCGACCCGGAGTTGAACCGGGGTTACAATCTTCGCAGGATTGTGTCCTATCCACTAAACGATCGGACCATTTAAAATATTGAATTTAATAACTTGAGGTGTAATATAATTAAAAGTATCTGAATCTCAAACAATAATCAAATTTTATGTATTATTCTCTTTTCTTAAAAAATATACTTGATATGATTTATCTGATATTTATAATATTTACGTTTATTTTGAAAAATATAGATGAAGTCGTTAGAAAATGAGAATTGAAAAGAAAATGATAAGTTTTTAAACAATACTCTTCTTTGGATAAAAGCTCATCCCGATAGAAATGTTAAATTTAATAATCAGTTGAAACCCATTAGAAGAGCTATATTGGATAATCTAAAATTAAATGTAACTGAAGGTAATTGAAAATGCATAAATTCTAATTATTTTAAGTCTTACTTTTGGGCATATTTTGAAAAAAACAAAAATATTCCAGTTTTTGATGTATTTAAAAATATAAATGTTAAATTGGATGATGGTAGTGATATTAACCTTGTCAATTATATTAAAATATTAAATATTATAAAATTAAACATTGATTTGGCTATTACAGATATTCAATGATTTAAAAAAACCTTTTTTGTTGATGATAATCAGCCGGTTTACTCTGTTTGAGAGTATTCTTTGAGTATAGATGATCAGATTACAAGATATAATAGCTTTTTACGTAATAGATTTGCTCAATACAATTTAACTTTCAAAAATGGTTCATCAAAAATTAAAAATATAATCTATTGTTATATATTGAAAAATAAATTTAAAAATTCAGAATTTTTTGATTTTTCTGACTCTAAATCAGTTATTTATAACGATTGATTGGCTGTAAAATTAAATATTTTGTCTCAGATACTTGAAATGCTTGGTATTCCAGAAAATACATATATTGCAAAAAAGATTTAATTAATTTTATGATAGTATATATCCCAATTTCAATCAAAATCTTCTACCAATGCCGTACAAGATTCAATCCAATCTCAAGAATTTAAATAATGTATATTTCATAACATCTTGTTTTCTTGTTTGTGTATATGACCACATATTATTCATTCACAATTTTTTTGCCTAGCTGTTTTTATAAGTTTTTTTTCGAATCTTTTTGATCCTCAGGTCATCATAATTTTTACTATAAGTTTTATCTGTTTAACCAATGAAAAATATTTTAGTCATCTTTTTTCTCTTCGTCTATTGTAAATCCTATTTATCATAAAGACAAAAGATCACATAAGAAAAGATAATGTTCATAGGAAAAACAATTTTCATTCTATTCTATCAAATTTATCTCAATGACAAATATAATATTTTTTATTTCATGAATGATATATCATATCTTTTACAAAATTAATATCTCAATAGTTTATAGGTAAAACTCTTCTTAAAAAATCATCATGATTACCTGCTATATAAAAAACTTTAGTCTGACCTGATTTTGCTAAGTCAATTATATGATGTACCAAATCTGTATGTCATTTGGGTCGTCAACCAAATATTTTTATATGTCGTCCATCTATAATATCTCAGTTTAAAATTAGATTTTCACATTTATTTTTTTGTAAAAAATCTAGGACTCTTTGATATCTAGAGTCTTTTGTTCATAGATGTATATCTGAAATGATTATTGTTTTGTATTGCATTTTTTTTATTTCTTTTTACTTCATTTTTTCTGCCAGAATATTAGATATAATATAGGCAGTATACCTGCAGTATTAAATATAAATAAACATACGAACCGTGCTAATTGATTTCATCTTCATGCTTTCCATAAAGCAATTGCTTTCCATACTCATTCTCGAATACCAAGAATAATAATTAATGCAATTATTCATCATGCAAGTACTGGAGCAGCTGAATTTGCGTATAAAGTTGGTTCTGGTGTCATTGTGTTTTTATAAATTATAAAAAAATATATAAACACTTTTTATATAATGATTTGAAAACAATTGTAAATAAAAAAAAGCTTAGCCCGTGGTTTGTTGGCTAAGCTTTTAAAAATTATCGTATAGAAATTTTTAAACAATTCCTATACGATAAGACAGACGTTACCCCGCTATTGCGGGGGTTGGCGTCTTGTTTTATACTATCGTCTTATAAATAATTATTTTTTTTGTCAAAAGCCCATTCACATTCCCATTCATTTTCACTTTCACATTCCCATTCATTCTCCCATTCATTTTCATTGTGGTAGTCACAGTTTTTTTGCTATTGTTTGGATTTTTTCTCTATAGCTTTCCATCTCTTGTAATTTTGTAAATTTTTCTTGAGTATCGATATACTTTAAAATAGGCATATCTGTGTTTAATGATTTTCGTGTTGTAAAATCTCAGTTTTTTACAGATTCTTGGATTTTTGTTTTAAGAGCATCTTTTTCAGCTCTTTTAGCATCCATTTCTACTTTTTTTGTAAGCATATCTTTAAACTGTATCTCTGTCATGTTTAAAGTTACTCAGTATTTTGTGTGTGCAGCTTTAAATGCATTATAGTCTTTTGCATCAATAGCTTTTTTTACTGCATCCATCATTGCTTGACGGTCTGTTTCACTTAGATTTTTCATTCATTGTGCTCATCACATCATTCATCAATCTCTCATTCCCATATTTCATTGTCTTGCTCAAGAATAAGATTGACCACTAGATGCAAATGTTAAAGCTCCTGCACTTGTGAGTACAACCAGTCACATAATAGCTGGTAAAATAATAGATTTTGTTTTCATTGTTGTGTGTAGTTAGAATATAAAGTGTCATTTCAATTTGACGTGAGTATTATATTCATCTACCTTAAACTAAACTTAAATAATTATTATATTTTATATCCGAATCATTTTATTGTTTCGATAAGGGTTTTTCATAGTTTTTTTCTAATATTTGATATGTATACATCTAGCTTGGAATCTTCCTCAAATATACTTTCACTTCACCATATTTCTTCTACTATAGTAGTTCTAGATATACCCCTTCATAAATTATCAAGAAGTAATTGAAGAATCATAAATTCTTTTATAGTAAATTTAATTTCTTTATTATTTTTGAATACTTTTTTCTGATCTTTGTCTAAGCGTATGTTTTTGTAATCTATTACATCTTTTATAGCAACTCTTTTGCTTATAGCATTTATCCTTGCAGAAAGTTCTTTAAGATCAAATGGTTTAACTAAATAATCGTCAGCTCAATAATCAAATCATTCTAATTTATCTTCTATTTCTCATTTTGATGTTGTCATAATTATAGGCGTATCATTTTGAGACTCTCTGATTTTTTTACATATAGATATTCCATCAAGTCATGGAAGCATAATATCCAATAATATAATATCAAAAATTTGATGTTTAACTACTTCAAGAGCATACAGTCAATTTTCTACAATCAAAATATTATTTCATTCTAATTCTAGATATTTTTTTATATTATTTGCTATAACTTTGTGGTCTTCGACTAATAATATATTCATTTTATTTTTTAAATTATCACATAGGAATTATAAATTCCAATTCTCCTAAGACTTTGCTTAGGATAAAAGCTATGCTGGATAAAAACGACGTTACAACGAGAAATCGTTGTTTGCGTCTTATTTTATGAAAACTTTATAATAAAAGTAGTACCTTTTTTGATTTCACTTTTTATATCTATTTTTCGTCAATGTTTTTGAACCAGAAGTTTTGTAAGATAAAGTCACAATCAAAAACTTTTTGTATCTGTTTTACTACTATCTACTTGCCAAAATCTTTCCCATACTTTTTCTAGATCTTTTGTGGCAATTCATATTCAGGAATCTTTAATTTCAATTTTATCTTTATCTAGATTTATATCTATTTTTCATCCTTCAGGAGTGAATTTTAAAGCATTATCTAAAATATTCTTTATTATAATATTGAATCATTGAGAGTGTACAGATTTTATTATTTTTTCTGATATTTTAGATTTTATTATTATATGCTTATTCTCGTATAATTTATTTAAAATATCTATATTTGTATGAGTTAATTTGCTTATATCTGTCTGTTTAAATTCAAGATTTTGTGTAGATTCTATTTTACTTATTGTAGTCAGAGTATCTAATATACTATTCATATTTAGTAGTTGCTCTTTTATATTATCCAATCAATCTATATATTTTTTGGATTTTTTTATATAATCTATCTCTGTGCTGATAGCCATCAATGGAGTTTTTAACTCGTGAGAAGCATTGGATACAAAGTCTTTTAAACTTAATGTTTGTTTATTTATTTTTTCAAGTGTTTCATTGAATTTTGAACTTAATCTATTTATTTCATCCATAGGATGTCAGGATATATCTATTTTATTATGTAGATTATCTATATTAATTGATTCTAAAAAATATAATAATTTATTTAATTTTTTTAGTGCTGTCTCTACGAAAACTATAGATATTATATATGATATTATTCAAAATATTAATGTAAGATAAATGCTTGTGAAAATTAGATTTTTTTGCACATTTATGTGTGGAGTTATGTTTGTAACATAAACCTTATTGTTAAATATCTTATAAATAAAATAATAGTCTTGTATTTCTATAATAGATCTTCGTTTTTTAGATATTAATATAGCTTTTCATTCGTTGCTATCTATATCAAAAATTTCTGTATTTGGTCATCTATTTTTTCATAAAATAATTTTAATTCATGCATTTCACATGGCTTGAGGTGGTCACATCTTGACCATCATTGCTTCTTTGGAATATCGATTATTAAAAAAAGTAATATTTGCAACTACACCAAAAAGTAATACCAAAGACACCGTAAACAATGTAAATTTGATGCTAATTTGTGTCGATGTTTTTAGATCTTTGAATTTTGGTATAAACATTAAAAGATATTATTTATTATTTTAAAGTTCATATTTGTAGTGTATTTATTCGTGATTTTGCTTTATCATTGGTTCAATGTTGTGTATTGAAATTTGCTGTTCATTCTATTCAACATAGAGTAGATAATTTATCGTCTCATCATGGATGTTGCCCAAATGCTGTTGATAGGTTATAAACTTTACCATTTATAGATGTCCGGCAATCTGTTCTTGTATTGTGGTTTTTAACGTCTTGTAATGTATAAGATAAATTATCAGTTTGTGTTCATGTTTGAGTATCTACTATTGGTGCTTGTGTGTTTTCAACTACTGGTGCTGGTTGAACTGTTTGTTCAACTGATTTTGTGCTACATCAAGCAAATATTAAAGAAAACAATAATAGTGATCATAATAGGAGTGTTTTTTTACTTATAGTATAAGTCATTTTTAATAATTTATAAATTATAAAATATATTTTGGATTATATTGGTTTACCTTAAATTAACCTTAAATTAAAATTCTACCTCAGGCAGTCTTTTCAATCTTATCTAATTTTAACAATAGTGGTTCTACGTCTTCTTCAACTGCTTTTTCGTTGATTCATAGTTGTACTGCAATTGCTTTTACTCACATGGGTCTATCTGCTTTTTTAAGAATTTCCAAATATTTATTGTGAAGGGGAGTCAGACCGCCATCATCAATCTTGGAATGTAATATAAATTGATTTCGTACATTTTCATCTAGTATTTTTTCATTTCTAGATACTATAAAATCTCTGATTTTTATACATAAATTGTGAATCTCTCTGGGTACAGCATCGACTTTGGAGCTTATAAGAGATAATATTTTATCATCAAATTTTATTTTATGCTAATA
>CAYSXV010000040.1:0-9520 GCA_964435215.1 uncultured Candidatus Peribacteria bacterium
GTACTCATCAAACTGTTTGATTTGACCAAGGTCAATTTATAAATAAAATTTGATTCTCCAATTTTAATGTTGTGATTTTACTATATTCTCGACTCCTTGGTAATGAATTTAAAACAGCGTTGATTGTCTCATTGGCTGGATTAAAATATATTATCTGATTTATAGTTCAGGTTAATAATTTTTCTATTCTGTATGTTCATTCTTCTAATCTGATCTTTGTTCATGTATATTCAAATCATATAGGAGCCACGAGTATATATTTTTTATTTATTCTATCTATATTAAATGAATCTATAATCTGATCCTTGTCGTGAAATGTATCTATTCTTTGATTTATTTTGATAAGATATCAATCTGGTTTGTCTCACATAAATTCACTATTTAATCGTGAAAAGTTTATAGTTTCAAATGTTTGTCATCACATTCTAAAATTCTTTACTTCAAAATCTGAACTATAAATTTTTATACTTATGTCTCATATTTGTAAATATCATTGATTTGTTATTTCTGGTAAATCTAGAGGATTAGATAATCAATTATTGTAAACATAATAACTTGTATATGTTTTTGTGTTTAGTTGTTGGTCTTCTTGATTGTTATATTTTACATAAATATTGTGAGAATCTCGCATTATAATATCTTTTTTATTATCTTTGTTTACATCTTGTTGATAATAATTTGTTTTTATATTACTTACAAACTCACTGTCATAAACAGTATTAACCATCTTTTTATCTGATCAACTATATCACTGAATTAGAACTCAATTTATGAAAGAGGATATATCTGTATATCATCACATACTTGAACTTGAATTGCTCGTTCATCAATTGCTTTGTGATATTAATGGTTTTGTTGTTGATTTACTTGTATCTATTGTTTGATTATAATCTGGTTTTGATATTTGATTCTTATTCAATTGATTAGATACTAGTTGAATCTTCTTATCTAAATTACTCAAGTAATTTATTGATTTAGTATATGATAACTGTGTCATATTAAGAGATTTAGCATCATTATTGTTTAATGCACTTAAATATCATTTAACCATTTTACTTTGAGAATTTGTATAAGTTTGTACTGGATTTTCTTGAGCTAATAATATCTTTTTTGTTTGATCTGGTATCTTGAAAAGATCTGCTTTTAACTCTATATTAATTTCATCATTTGAAACTAATCTTGTAGGATTTTTTTCTATTATTTTAATAAATCAATCATAATCTGTTTTTATATTTTGCGCTAATTTTATATTTTCTTTTCTTTGTTTTGTGATAATTTCTTGTGCTTGTTGTCATATATTTCTTATTTCATCTGTTTGTCATTGAATTTTTACATCTTGTATTTCTTGTAGTATTTCATTTATTTTTTTGCTTGTTTGTTGATCTGATGAAATGGTTTGGAAATATGTTAATCATTCTATAAGTCATTTTTTTGCTTCTTGATGATCTATCAATTTGTATTCAATTTTATTTTCTCAGGTGCTTACTATAATTTTATTATCAAGGTTAACTAATTTAGTTTGATTGTCAGGATTATAATTTAATATTACTCATGATCATTCATTTATATTTATGTTTCATCATCACTGTATATCTCAAAGACCATCAGTTATTTTATTATTATTTAATTCATTAGTTATCTGTCATACAGTTTTTTCTGTGACATTTTCGAATCATTGAGAATATTTATTTATTTGATCAGCTAATCAGTCAAATATACTATAAACTCAATCGAAATTGAATTGTAAATTAACATAAGAATCTATCTCATAATCAAATCATTTGAGAGGCGGATCTTTAAATTTCATTGTAAGATTCATAAAATCGAAGAATGGGACATCGTATGTTCTTTGAGTTAATTGTTCTATTTTTCATTTTACTCATTTTTCTCATACCAATCATATTCATCATTTTACTATACATATGATTTTACCTATTAATTCAGCGGTTTTTAATACTGCCTTTATAGATGTTGAAATTTCTGGTAATTTTGGTGCTGGAGGCAATATTGGAAGTTCTAAATTTACTGTAGGTAAAAGTGTAGGTGGTTGTGGAAGTTGTGGTGGTTTTGGTAGCTCTGGGATACTAGGTATGTTGATTTCTTTTACAAAAGATAAGGATGCTGTTATATTTCATATAAGATCCAATCATAGTTTTAATTGATCATCTAAGCTAATATTTGCATTAAATTTAGGCGGCTCTGGAAGATTTGGTATTTTTAATAATGCTATTTTTGTAGGAGTGAAATTAAATTTGGGAAGTAAAATATCCATTCATAGATTTACACTTGATAGATCTATAATTATATTTGGTATTTTAAATGATGGTATTGCTAATATAGGGAGTCATATATCTGGGCAAAGCATTGATAAACTACATGAATATGAATCATATGTATCATTTGAACATTTACCACATCTTTCAGATCGATTTACTGAAAAATCTATTAAAATCTGATATGTTTTGATTATTCATATAAGTGTTACCAAACTATTTACATATTGAGAGTATCTATTTGAATTTGTAGTTATTCGAGATGTTATTTTACCAACAAAATTTGTCAATAAAGAAGAAATTTCTCACAAATATTTATCTTGTATGTGTATCCATTCATATAACTGTAATGGGAATTTTTTATAAAGTTCTAGAGTTTTTACATTTTCTCTTATTGATGTTTCTAATTGAGCAGTATTGGCATCTAAAGAAATAAATGAATCTATTATCACATCAAAATTAGCTTTTCAAAATACATCTACACATTTCATTATATTTGATCATGTAGTAGATAGATTTGTATCATCTTTTATTTTCTTTTTAGCTTCTTTAACTTGATTCTTTGTTTCATTATATTTTTCTTCTAATGTATTTAATTTATTTATTTTGACTTGATCTATTCAACAATTTGTAATTAATGTTTCTACATCAGTTTTATTTGCTTGTACGAATTGTTCTTTTGTTTGATTAAATATCATATCTGATAAATAAAATCACATATCTAATGGAATGAATTGTTTTTGACATTGGTTTAATCATTGAATATCTGGATTATTTTTATTTATATTTATGTTTTTTATTTCATTTTTTGCTTTTTCTAATAGAGCTTTTCATTCTTTTTTAAACTGTGTTTTTAATTCTTCCCATTTTTCTTTTAATCATTTTTGTTCTTCTATCTTTTTGCTATCTACAGCACACATTCAAATTACTCAATATATCAGATTTTTCCATTTATGTATTATTCATTCTTTTATAAGATTTCAATTATCATCTTTTTCTCACAAATTTACAACTTTCCATTGTTTTAGATAACTTGAATAAGCATTTATGTCTTCTGAATAAATCATTGGTACTTTGATGTTTATATTTTTCTGATTTATTTTTATAAGTTTTGTATTATTAAATAGTGACGCCATATAATCAAATGGGTTTGAGAGAGAACTAGAAACACTTTTTAATTGAGATTTGCTCGCTATCTGATTATTTTTTATTTTCTGTAGAGTTGATGGTATATTACATATATCGTTTTTTTGATCTCGTTTTCGTCAGTCTAATTTACAATATTCTTTATTAATGTTTTTTTCCTTTGTTTTGTCTTCTATGAAACATTTTTCATTATCATCATCCCATTGACCTCACTGAGATTCACATATAGTTGTTTTTTTACTTATACATTTATTGTTTTCTTTGTCTCGAGATCATAATTTTTCTTCACAATTTTTCTTTTTAAAGTCTTCTGATTTTTGTTTTAAGTCTCATCAGAAGTTTAATCATTTTGCTAGATCGTCAATTTGTGGTAAATAAACAGTAATATCCATTTTTGTTAAATTGTTCATTATATATTTTATCTGTCTATCTAATCGATTATCTATGATTAATTTTTTTAATCATTTTACCATTCATCATTTTATCTGATTTTTGATGTTCTTTCATCATTGTAATTTTACTCATCAGATTGTTATTTCTGGTGCTTTTACTTCTTCATCAATTCAAATGGGATCTTTATCTATCTGAATAAATCCAAAAGCATAAGAATTTTGTGGAATAACTGGTGTGGAATTTGGACTATTTTCTGAAGATCCAACTAATTGAAATGGAGATGGAGAATATCAATTTGATATAGATGATGGTCATACAAAACTGTTGCAACTATTTGCATTTGATGCTACTTCATTCATCCACTCAGGATATTGATCTGTGTTTGTTGTAGAGTTTGATTTTTTTCAACAAGGAAGAGGTATAGGTAATGCTACCACAATACAATTTCATGCGATATCTCTAAATGGTTTGGGAAGATTTGCTCATAAACTATATGGTCCTAGACACATAGCAACACCAATTTGCATTGTAAGAGTCGGAGCTATGTACAGTCTGAATTGTGATGTAGGCGCTCATGGAAATAATCATCATGCTCATGGAGGAGATGGTGGCCATATAGGGATTACAGAATTTGTAGGGAAAGCTAGTAGTGGTAGTCCTTTATCTAAAGGAGCTAAAGGTAAATTATAACAGCCAAATAAATGATATTTTCATGGAGCTAAAAATGCTTGATTAAATGGTATAGGTAATCATCCGCATGAATTTCATCACAACTTAAATCATTTACATAATCAATTTAAAGCTCAATCTATTTTATTGTTTATTTCAGCTGTAGCTTCATCTAAAAATCATAAATTAATATTAGCTCATCAATTGAAAGCTTGTGATAGTAATTCTTTGACATCGAATGTTTCAAATGCATCACTTCAAACAAATGCAGATACTCAACTTTCTGAATTTACATTTCATATCATATTTGTGATTTCAGACATTGTGTCCTCATATTTTGTTTCTTCTTCTTGTGTATATTCTTGCATTATTTTTTGTAAATCTACATAATTCTCATTATAATTTTTTCAATTATTGCTATGATTATTAAAAAATATTGTCATGGATTTTGAACATCAGTCTGATGGTTTTGTAGATATGTCTGGATAATTATCTATAGTATATTGAGCTAGGGGATTGGAATCTTTATATTTATAATCTGTACCGTCTATGTCTTTTATATCTATTTTTATATTATCTCAAGCTATATAATTTACTCGATAATAAAACTGGATAGCTTCTCATTTTGGTATCTCTAAATTATCTAACATATATGAATATCCATTATCTACTTTCCGATTCATTTTTATATTTGTAATGTCTGTTCATGTTTTGAACCAGAAATGTTTTATATTTCACTCTGGATGCATTTTAATTTCTCGTGGTCAAGATATATCATCTATAAATGTTCATAGAAAATTTTTATTAGCTTTTAATATAACACTTATTTTTACAAGATCTCAATCTTCCAATATATCTCAGTTTATATCTTCATATGTTTTATAAGCTTGTATAGGATCATCTCATGATATATATCATAGTGGTTTAAATACAAGATTTTCTCCTGTAAGTATTTCATAAATCGGTTGTATTCAAATCGGATCTTGTATGTATTTGAGATAATTTTCTGCTCAAGCTCATATCATTTTACTTACATCAAAATTACTTGGTCAGGCCATACTTATAAGTTGATCCTGGTTTATATCTTTTGGATCTGTATTGCTTAAATATTCATTGATTTGATTCGAATCTATATTTATCCCAGCGTTTTCTAGATCTTCAGTATTTTGATATTGATCTTCAGGATTTATTTGTGATAGTCATTTCCGATGTATCAAACTATTATCTAATATTTTATTATTTTCATCTAATTTAATTCAAAATCTTTTCACTATTTTTGTATTTTGATTTGTTGATTGTCTTGTATATCGATTTGGATCACATGTATATTTTAATTTAGAAACGTAATTTGCATATGATTGAGAATTGTTATTTCATCAGTAGAAAATTTTGATGTATCATTCTTTATCATTTGTTACTATATCTATTTTATTATCTTTATTCATATCTTGTAAAAATAATTGATCTATTCATCATAAATCAGATCCATCTTCAGATTTTTGTCATTGTTTTACGTCTGTATTTAAACAAATCAAATATCAATCAACATCAAAAATTCAAAATTGATTTGTATAAACTTTAAGTTGATTTCATTGTGTTAAAATTATTATATCATCATAATTATTTCAATCTACATCTCATATATAAATTTCTTTTATTCAATCTGCTAATATAGATAATTCTTGTAAATTATGATAAGGATTGTTTCATCAATAATTCTTAAGTAATTTTATTGTTCAATCTGTATATGTTATTATAAAATCTTGCAGTCCATCGTTGTTAAAGTCTATGTTTTTTACCTTGAATATTGTTTTATCTGGATCCGAATAAAGTATTTTTCATAATCATCAATCATAATCTGTTAATTTTACATTTGTATTTTTATTTAGTCTTTTAACTAAAGGATCTCAATAATTTATCAAAAACTCTGAAGCAAAGTGCTTTGTTGCTTCTCATACATTTTCTCATCATGCAAATAAAGTTATATTCTTTAAGTCTCATTTGAATCATATATTTAGAGTAGGATCATTGCTATTTTCTATAGAATTGTATCATTTACTTTCTTCTGGGAAACTAGAGTCTTCAGTATAAAATCAAATTCATTTTTTTCAGTTTGTTGATCAATCGGAGAATGTTATTGTATTTTTGTAATTAGTATTAGATAGCTGTATTTTAGCATCTATAGAATCTCATATTATAATAGGAGTTTCTCATATATTTATTAACAATGTTCATATCAATTTATCTTCCAAATAAATTTCTCGCATACTTAAATTTTGTATATATTTATCGCTTAGTTGTATTGATAATTTACTATCGATATTTCAAAGTGTATCAAATACTGATCTAGAATTTATTATAATATTATTTTGTATTACGGTATTTTCTGTTATGGTGTCATCTAATGTTTCTGGTATATAATAGAATGTGTTTTTGTCTAAATTATTTTGTAATAAATCTTGTATATTCTCGTAATCTCATGTCTCATCTTGTGCGACTTGTATTATATTAAAATTTTTATTATCGAAAGATATTTCTCATAGTGAGTCTATTTGTATTTGTCGTTTTGTTTTTGTAGATGATAAACTTGTTTGTAAATTTTCTGTGTTTGTAATCTGTCAATTAGCGTCAATCAAATATTCAATTTTTTTGATTTTATATGGATCTATTAATGATGTAGTAGTCGAGATAAGCTTTTCTGAGCCAGTCATCAATTGTTGTATGAAATTTTTATTATCTGAAAAATATCATCGTTGATTTCATCGATCTGTACCAAATAAATTTAAATACATGATATTTAATTTCTCTGTAGGTATTATTGTTTTTTGTACTACTATTGTTTCGTATCAAGGATCTTGATCATTAAGATTTAATCAGTCTATATTTGCAAAAATATATCATATTCATCAAGGATCTTTACTTGATATATTGAAATTATAAGTTCATCATATTATTGTTGATATTTTTGGGTTGGAGGTATGTCATGATATATATATAGGTCATATTGTTCATGCTTTTATGTTTATAGAATCTATGAATATATTTCATCGTGAATCTGTAATCTGTAATGATCATTTTGTAGATTTATTTATTCATATTGATGTCTTATCTATATTGATTTTTATTATTTTTGCTGGTCAAGATTTGATTTGGATTGGTACTTGTATTGTCTTTATTCAAGGTATATCTATTATCAATACATCATCTCATGCTTTGAAATTTGGATACATAAATATTGTTACTTTTCAACTTTGTATTTCAATATTGTTTTGTGCATAGAATCACATTTGTTGAACATCAAAAGTATTTCATCATGTTTTTATTGTCCTGTTGCGTGATTGTATATTTCATACTTTTAATATGTTGTTTTTTGTTTTTATATTTGCAAAAGTTGTAATAGGAATATTTTTTCAATCTTGTGTAAATATTTCTAAATCTATTTTGGGTAATTTATTTTGATCTATTTGTTTGATTCATAAATTATCGTTGAAATGATAATAATTGGCTAATTCTGGTAATGTAAATTGTACCTTTCAACTTAGTATATTGTTTCATAAAACTTGATATACTATATTGCTTCAATATTTAGCTTGAGGTATTCATGTTATGATGTTTAGATCTTTTTTTGCTGATATTGATGTATTTTCTCAAGAAATAACAATTGATATGGAATCATTTCATGAGCTATTTAATGGTGCATAATATATGAAATTTGATTCATTAAAATTATTAAATTTGATTGATTGTCATTTTGAACTTCAATCTGATATCTCTCATGTAGATACTGTTATGAAAAAATTTCTTAAAATCTGTCATACATTGTTTTGGTATTGATCAAGTCATTTTACTAATATAGGCATCTGTGATCATGCCATTACTTTGTCATCTAATGTAATTAGCTTAAGTTGTTGTATTTCTCATGGTAATATATTTACCTGTTGAGTTTTTTTTACGCAGGTTTCACTAGTAGGTAAACATAATTTAAATGTAATTATTGTTGTGCCTGCTTTATTGTCTTTAATTTGAATTGGTATAGATTGTTTTTGTGAATAAGGATTAAATGAAATAGATATAGGCTCGTTACATAAATTATTTGATTTTCATGGTGAAAATAGACAATCATCTCATGTAGAGTATATACTCATTTTAATATTTCATAAATCTTTTGTTGATAATATAGAAAGGATTCAAGTATTATTACTCATATTGAGTGAACTTTTATCAGATTTTGTTTGAGTATATGAAAGCATTTCTTGTAACTTGATTGCGTCTTGATCTGATGTTGTATTTGCTATTACATTTTGATTAAATCAATTTGGATTTAATTCTGATCGTTGAGATCAAAATGTTTGTTGTTGTTTTTCAATTTCATTTACAGTTACGAATCCATCTATATTGCTTGAAAACGGGAATGTTACACTTATATCAAATGGTTTTTGAAGTGTCTTTTTTATTCGGCATTTGAATGCTTTTATCCATGGAGAACTAAAATCTGACAAATCTAATAATAGAGCTGTTCAGTCTTCATTTATTCAACATTCAGTATTTAACTGTTGTTCAAATTCTGATTTCTCTTGTGGTATCTGATTGTTTGCATTATTTTCTGTAAATTTTGATTTTGATGTTTGAATCTGTTGTATAAAACTAGGTAATGGTTTGCTACTTATATAATCTTGTCAATCTGAATTTAAGAATCATACCTCATATCATTTACTATTATAACTTGGAGTAACGAGTGGTCATTGATCGTTATCTTGTATAAGATAGTTTGACATTACATTTGAGATTTTTTGATTGATATCGAATCAGTCTATCTTGTTTTGTATATCTTCAGCAATTGTAGCTCAGATTTTTGTTTGTTGATTTGTTATGTTGTGATAATATAATATCTGTGATATTGTTTTGATATTTTCATTTCAAATTGTTTGTATAAGATAATCATTATCAAATAATTGATAATTACGGTTTGGATTGGCTAATATATTTAGTGTCTGTAGTTTATTGAAAGAACTAGATTGTGTATTATAAAAATTTATTTT
>CAYSXV010000041.1:0-9277 GCA_964435215.1 uncultured Candidatus Peribacteria bacterium
CTCATGTAATAATCCATGATACAGAAGCTAATCATCAGCTAACAATACTTGTAGGGTTTATAGTAAGAGCACAAGTAGGAGCTGGTAAAGCTGGAGTAACTGTTGCTGATGCTTGATCATCTTCATATGGATTATGATTATTTGGAGTCGAATCTGGATCTGGTTTATCAGATGTTGTTACTTCTATTGTATTTACATAATTTCATGTCGCTTTTACTTGAGCCGTTATAGTCAAAGTTTTAGTCGTATTTATATTTATTGTTCATACATTTCGGATTCAACTTGTAGAATTATATGTTCACTGTGAAGTTGTATGTGATACATAAGTATATCAACTTGGTAACAAGTCTGTAAGTGTTACACCACCGGCATTTGCTGGTCATGCATTACTCAATACCATTGTAAATGTAACATTTGATCATATATTTGGAGTTGAATTATTTACTGTTTTAGTAACTGATAAATCTGCTTGTGTAGGTGCATTGGGAATAAGCTGACATTGTGTATTACATGTATATCCAGGAGTTACTCAATCTGTACCATCACATTGTTCATTTGGGCTTCATAGAACTGGTAATCAATTTATCTGTACTCATGGATAATCTTTTACTCAATCTCAACACTTAGCAACAAAATATCTTACACAAGAATATAATTCTGTATATATTCATGGGTCTGTTAAATATTTATGTAATATTGTAGCATTTGGTTGTGTGTATGTATCCCTGTATCAGAAATCGTTTGCACCATTATTTCCTCATGCTGTATATGTTTTATATTTTCAAAATAATATGTACATTCATGCTACGTTTGTTCTTCATACACTATTTGCCACTGCTTGTACTGTATTCTGAAGCGTAGTAACTACGACAGTATCATTATTTGGAGAATTACGATTTGGATTTACATTTGAAAGGAAAGTAAATTGTCAATTATTATTAAATGTTCATGGATTATATACCAACATATTTGTAGTATCGTATATAGCTTTTACACGAACAGGATTTGTATTATAATAATAGAAATAGAAATTTGGATTAATAGAAGAATTTATATATATGGCTTTTTCTATATTATCATTATTTCATTCTTGATTAATACATGTTTGTCGGTAAGTTGAAACATTACTAGCATTTAAAGTATTTGAATCTATATTCATCGATCAGTTTAGAGTTGCAATATTTTGTCAAAATCAAAATGACAAAGATAGAGACAAAAGTACAAAAGCTCAAAGTAAAATTTTTTTCATCGTAAATGGTTTATAATTTAAATACTGTTTTAACGCGATGTGTTTGGACTTCTTCATTTTACCTGAGTTCATTGTCATACTCATTCTGTTTCTGTTCATTGTCATGTTCACTCGCCGTCTGCTCATTGTCATGTTCATTCTTTTTCCTTGCTTGTTCATGATCCATTGATTCTTATATCGTGTTGATAAGCTCATGGAACCATCGGAACTGATAAGTTTCTAGAAGATACATCTATTCATCCTACATAATTATCTACTGGAACCTTATCTCAAGCATATGACTCACTAGCGTCGTCCAATAATCACATTCAATGTTTTGATTTTATTTTTATTCAATCTATTTTTATTCAAATAGATTCGTTGGCACATTCTCATAATAAGTAGAAAGACATAGCCGAATTTAACGATATTGTTATATTATTTTCTCATCAAATGTCAAGTGATTTTCAAGATAAAAGCTTAACTGCGTCATTATTTGAAAATGGAGTTACTCACTTTGGTAATTTATCATTTATAGACTTTGTAATGATAGCTAAACTAGCTTTGTCTTTTTCGAAATTTTTGATAAATCGATCTCTAGCAAGTTTTTCATCACTCTTTTCAAAAGATATTTTTTCTCATCAAAGAACTTTGGTAGCTCATGGTGCAGTTAGAGAAAATCATCTTCACGTGTTTGTTCATTTTCTATAAAATGCTGTATACCCTATCAATCCATTATCTATATTTTGTGAAATATCTGTTTGAGTAGATAATTTATCTAAAATATTTTGTCTATAATCTGTACTGAAAGAAGGTAAAACTTCGTTTGATGGTCAGGATAATTTTTTATATGCATCTCATCTACCTTTAGAGATATCATTTAACTGTTTTCAATCTGTTACCATTTTCTCTGTAGCAAATATTCATTTCATTCTATTGATTACTATAACTTTTGAAGTTATATCCCCATTTTCTAATATTTCTGTAATTTTTGTATAATTTTTTCATAAAAGTTCTTTTAATATTCATGATGCTGCGTTGTATTCTACCTCATCGATGTCTAAATCGTTATCTACATCTCTTCAAGCATTGTAAAGGAAATCGTTTAATTTATTTATTTTATTATCTTCCAACTTTGAAAGATTTTCGAGAACTTTGGGGTCGCTAAATAAAGCATCAATATCTGTAAAACTAAATACATTTTTAAAATCATAATAATTTTCTCATTCTACAACCTTACTTGGAATAATTTCTTTTGTATATTTTTTATATGTTATATTGAGTTTATCCTTTGGTTCTGCTAGACTATAAACAGCAATATTTCATTTATTATCTTTTTTAAATTCTATTGTTCATGTAGTTGGAAACTTGGATAATCAAGCTTTACCATTTAATCAATTTATGAAAAGGGTTCATGAAATTTCTCTAATCTGTCATAATATATCTGTTTTGATATCTTCGATTTTTGTAGGATAATTTGCTTTTTCTGGTTTAAAAGTTGTATTTAATAAATTCTGAACATCTTCGTATGTCCAATTTTTATATCAAGATTTTTCCATTTTTATCGGTTGGATATCTTTTGTTTCTCATTGATAATCAGATTTTGGATGTGGTGGTTTAAGTATAAATGTATTGGGTTTATCTGTTTTATCTACTGTTCATTTTTGTCAGATTATAAGAAAGTTTCTTACTCATTGGCCGTCTGCACTTGAAAATATTCATAAGTCTCAAACATTTCATATTGTGAGGATAGATCAATCATCTGAATATTTTATATTATCCAAAACCTTTTGATCAAGCTTGGCGCGTATATCCAAAACATCTCAGATTTGTTTTGATCATCAACTAGGATCTGAATACGTAAATTCAAATTTACCTTCATTGACGGTAACTTCTAGTCATGGTAAGTTATTATAACGAGCTTTGATATATTCAGCATAAGCATTTAAATCATTTCATTTTGGTTCAAATTCATCACTATGTCATTGTATCTGTCATTCGCGGATAATTTTTTGATCCATATATTTGCCGGCTTCTGAAGATACATAATTTTTTCTCCAAGTAGATATGTCAAAACTTAGCATAGGAAAAGGTACTCTAAAAGAAACTCAGTCACTACTCACACTCAATCATATACCCACTCACACTCATATTTTTGTTAAAGAAACTTTTCAATGTATTTGATCATACATATAATCTCTTCGAGAATCTACTATTCAAGTCTGAAGTACTTGCATTAAATTATTGATTGCATTTCTTTTTTTGTCTCCTTTAAACTCTTCTGGCATATTATTGATCATTGCAAAAATTCATTTTTTATCAAAATAATCAGCAATATTTTTTATGTTTCATTGTAAAAATCATTCGTTATTTTTAACAAAAGTTTTCATTGGCTCTTTTGCGCTGTTCTTTAATTTATTTAATCTAGTCAATAAATAAGCTTCCAATGATGCAGAATCTTTTAAATTTTCTGCTGAAGATGGTAAATGAAATATTCAATTTGAAAGATCTCTGTATTGACGATTCATTTGTTCTATAGCTTGTTTAGGATTTTGTTTCCAATCTATTTCTACTCAGGCCATAGCTCAAACATTATTATTTGATCATCATACTTCCATACCAGCATTTAGATTACCTCAAGCTCAAACATATTTTGCTGATTTGATATCATCTAGTCTTCAAGTTACAACTTTATCATAATTGTATTCTCGAGCAGCCTCTCATCATGCATTTAATCATACTGATAAAGTTTTCGTTGCGTCGTTGTAATTTACTCATCCTCAAGTATTTCGTTCCCATTTAAACTTTCAATCTTCAGAGAATCAACTCTTTCAAGCATTTAAACTCAATCATATTGTTCAGTTTTTTTGTGCTGTGAGTCATCATCATATAAGATCTTTAGCAAATGAATTTTCTAGTTTATGTTTATATTTTGCTATATCTCGAGATTTACCCACAGATACAGATGTAGGATTGACTGATATTTGTAAGTTATCGAGTACTGACATTAATCATGTAATGAATGTATGCTTACCATCTGTAAATCAATCAGATTTAAATTTAGCAGATTCAGTCGGATTCTTTTTTAGATAGTCATCCAGTTCTTTTTCTATCATAGAATATCTATTGTAACTAGTATCTATTCTTTCTACTCATACTAAATTATCAAATAAATCTGGTGAAATAGCTGAGCTTGATCAATTGATTTCTTCAATGGCTTTTGAAAATAGTGGTTGAAAATTTCAGTTATTTTCCATTCATTCTTTTCATATATAATTTTTTGCCATTTCAAGAAGCTTTGATTTTGTCCATTGATTTGCTGGGACTTTATTTAGAGCTTGTTCAAGAACCTTATTGGAAGATGTCCAAGAAATATTTCTTATGATATTTGTTATAATAATATTTTCTCATGTCAAAATTGGCCTAGGGTCTATTTTATCTAAATTATATTTTTTAAGATATTCATTGACAACATCAGGTTCATATTTTAATTTAACATCCATAACTGATATGGCTCTTTGTAATTCATTATAAAGTTGTGGACCAAATATTGTTCAAGTATCTCAGATAGATTCTTGATCTTTTTTAAATTCTTTATTTTTTAATTTTCGTTGTTGTTTATATTCTTTGAAATCTTCTCTCCATCATGAATATTTTCATCACTTTTCTGTGAGGAATTTTTGTTTTAGTTGAGTATTTCATTCTACTGCTGAAAGTTGTCAGTCAACGTTGTAATCGCACAAAGCTTGTAAAATATTATCCTCACTTAAAGATTCTATAACCTGATCAAATTTTTCAGCATTTTCAAATTTATCTTCATAATCTTCTCAGTAAGATTGAGCATCAAATGCAAAATTCTTCAAATCTCTATCTTCAGCTTTATTTAGTATAATAGCTATTTTTCTTCTTTCATTATCTAGTCATCCAGCACGTTTATAATATGGAAAGCATGTTTTGATATCATCTAATCAAATTGTTCATTTTTTATTTTGTAATAATTTTGCTGGAGCATTCTTACTATCTTTGGAATATATATCTAAAATAATTTTTGCAAATCCATCGTTTGGACTCAAATTTATTTTAAATTTTCTTTTTCATAAATCTGACTTTCATTCTTCTTCTCAAATAATTTTATCCATAATATCTTTTAATTTTGGATGTTTATCCAATGCCTTATAACCAAGATTTTGGAATTCATAGTCTGTTCTATTTCATTCTAATAAACTAAATTCTGTGGGATCATAATCATAATCTATATTTTCTGGTTGTTCTGTAGGTGTGACTCATGTAACTGATTCTTTTGTAAGATACATTCACTCTGTATATCTGTTTAAGAATTTTATCTGATTGTCATCTACAAAGTATATTGGTTCCCATTCTTTATCAGGAGTTTTGATTGTTTGATCTGGAAGTAAATTTCAATCTTGATCAAATTTTAATAAATCTGTTTTTGTAACATCCAATTCCTTACCATCTACAGTTGCTTTTATTGAAGCATAATAATTTCAATAAGAATCTTTTTGGATTTTTCATCGACTAAATTCTTTTATATCAAATTGTTTTTTTGTAATTTTTTCTTGTTCTGATTTATCTGTAACTTCTGTTAAAGCTTCTTTTTTGGTTTCTTTATTATCTGCTGGTTTATTTGGATCCGCTGGTTTGTTTGGATCTGCTGGCTTGTTTGGATCTGCTGGTTTATTTGGATCCGCTGGCTTGTTTGGATCCGCTGGCTTGTTTGGATCCGCTGGCTTGTTTGGATCCGCTGGCTTGTTTACTGGATTATTTATTACATAATTTTTTAATGCCGCAAATGTTTTTGTTCAAAATCTGTTGTCTCTAAGATATTTTTCAGTTGCATCTGGAGCTACTAATTTTTGAAAATCTTCTACTTTTCATTTTGAAAGTAAATCAACAAGTTGTGTTTGTTTATCTCATGATAGATTAGATATTTCATCTGCGATATCGGAGATATTTAATCAATTATAAAGAGTAAATTTACCATTAATTTTATCTTCAATTGTTTTGGAATCAGATTGTTCTGCATTGTTATCTGGATTTTCTATATTTCCAGCAATCACTTCTTGTTGCAGAGATCATATTTCTATCTCTGTCTGAAGAATATTCAATTCAAATTGAAAAGACTGGACTGCCTTGTCTATTTCAGATTTTTCTGCTTTATTTCGTTCTTTATCGATATAATCATTAAAATCTTTTTGAAGATCTTCACGTTTTTTTTGATCTTTTAAATCAAGTTTTGTTCATGCTCAATATTTTGCAGATATCGCTTTGTCTTCAGCAATATATGTTTTAAATTTGAGCTCCAATAAAGCATCAAGTTGTTGTGAATCAACTTTTATTGATTTATCGTCAAACTCTTTTTGTGATTTATCTTTGATAAAGTCTGGACCTGCTACCATTTTGATAAATTTGAAGGTAAAACGTAATATAGATACAATTTTATTCCAAATAATGAAATTGTCAAATTTGTATAATGCTTTAAAGACTAGATTAACCATTATTTTAAAAACATTATATAATATGTTTTATACATACTGTGATATAGATACAGAATAAGACAAGTAGTATTTTTTGAAAAATAAATCAGATTTTTATTTTCTTTTGACAAAAAAAAATTTTTGGGATACTATATTATTGACATCAAAATCTTTAGAAAATAAAAACTAAAAATGGCAAAAGCAAAAGTTTTACAAAAAAAATCTCCAAAAAAACAGACTGGAGTTTTAAAAAAAACCCAAAATAGATTGGAAAATTTTTTTAAAAAATTAGCTGGTAAAGAACTAGCTATATGAATTACTATATGATTTGTATTGATGTCATTTTTGATGTTATTTGCCAATAATCTAAAGGTTTCAAATATAGAATCTGAATGAACTTCAATCCATGCTGCTGCTGATTTAGAAACAGAATCAATGCCATAAATATAACAATAAATTAAAATTTTTAATAAAATATTTATAGATCACGAAAGTGGTCTTTTTTTTTGCACGGAAAAAATTAAGTATTAAACGCTTAATGCCGCGATAGCTCAGTAGGTAGAGTGCACCCATGGTAAGGGTGAGGTCGCCGGTTCGATCCCGGTTCGTGGCTATCAAAATCAAAATCTTGAATTTAATCAGATTTTATTTATAGTTACTGTCCTGTTTAAAATTATAAATCAATAAAAATGGCATCTAGAACAAATAAACAATGAATAGCAAAGAAAAAGTCTCAACAACAAAAACAAGCTGCTAGAACAAAAGGCTTGAAGAGATTTGAATATCCCAAAAGAAAACTTGATGTAATAGAAGGTAAAGAACTTGGTGTTATATGAGTTTATACAAATCCTAAATGAGCTACTTATAACTGGTTTTTGAGATGAAGAAAAATATGCGTAGAGACAAGAATGAGAGTAGATCCAGATGGATATAGATACATCAAGACACCATCATGAGGTAGTGATATGGTATCAGTGCCTATTTCTGGTCGATCTAGAACAAAACTTAGAAAGAGTATGAGTGTAAAAAAATAAACTAAAAACTATAAATACATTTCAAATAAAAAAACGGAGCGTATAAATGCGTACTCCGTTTTTTTGACAATAAATTTTTTTTCATTAAAATATTTTTAATATATTTATTTTAGAATAGATTAATGCAAAAAGAAATTATAAATAATAAGAACAATCATCACTGACTATTTTATATTATAAAAAGAGATTTTTTTTCTATACCAGTATCTATCAGAATAATGTCATTTTCATTGTTTATATTTATGCTTGGGCGATGATTGGGAGCAGATACTTTTTTCTCTGTATATGTAAAAACTATAGTAGATAATGTATTTTTAGTATCTGTGATATGAGCTATTTTAGCTATCAGTAAAATGGTTTTTTCTATACCAATATGAGATTTAGATGACCGTAGTGATATCAGATATATTTTATTTACTGGTAAAATTCTATATATACTATGTTGATTTTTATATTTTTTTGCAGGTATATTTGGTTCTTTAATAATCCTTATAATTGCAGTTGTGATAAATTGATTTGCTACAGCAACATCATTTACAACATACCAGTCATATATACGTGAACATTCAAATAAACACAATAGATGTTCAGTTTTTTGATTAATGTTTTCTAGTATGAATCTTGCATATGTAATATGAGCCGTATTGGCATCATTAATGATAGTGTGGATAGATTTACCTTATCTATTTTTATTTATTGTATTATCAAGTATAGCATCTATATTAACAGATAGATTCTTCCATATAGAATTGAAACACAAAAGAATAAAACATATTTTCCAAAAAGAATCTTTTTTACATCAATTTGTTTCAGAAATTTTTTCTTTGGACGGATATAAAAGAATATTCATAGATATTAAATCATATGGTAAAAAAATGTATCAAGCACTTGGGATACAATTCTTTTTAAATGTATTGAACTATATATGATTCCTATTTATTCCTATAGTGGCAATCAAAAACGAGCTTTCATTATCACAGATAGCAATTGTATTTGCTGTGATGCGTATACCATATGTATTAAATTTTTTCACAGCAGAGATAGCAGATAAATATAATAAAAAAACATTTATGTGAATAATATTTGTTTTTTTGGCTATATTATTTTCACTAATTGCATATAGTAATAATTTCTGAAATATATTGATATTGTCGTTTGGTATTGCTCTAGGTGTAGCAATGGCTAGTCCCATAATTGAATGACTAGTTTCTGATTATATACATCCAAATGATGGTTGAGCAATCACTTGAGTTAGTCAATTTGTATGAAGACTAGGTGATATCGTATGATCAATATGATTTGGAATACTAATAAGTCTGATTTGAATGAAATTATGATTTATTTGGGCAGGTATATTAACATTTATCGTCGGTATGGCTTTGATTACAAGAAAATTATTTAGACCCAAAGTAATCGTAAAATTAAAAAAATAAATTAATCTAATATCAAAGCTCTATAATCTGAGATATAAGTTCTTGAAAGCTTATTCACATATGATTCATAAGCATAGGAAACATAGA
>CAYSXV010000042.1:0-3295 GCA_964435215.1 uncultured Candidatus Peribacteria bacterium
TTATTCATCATGCTTTCTTTTTGATCGAATCATCTCATGATGTTATGAAACTAAATACGCGGAATACTAATGTGATAAATAAGAATCATAGTACCAAATAAATTACTATTTTAATAAATGGGAAAGCTATTTTTTCATATAATTGTTGAGCTAAATCTACTGGTGACATTGTAGACATATTTCCTGATGAAAAAAGATCATTAAATAAAACTGATCAAATATATTTTGCACTTGTAATTATTATAATTCATAATACTCAATATATTATAAACTTTGTTCAATCTTTTGCCGCATCTTCTGAACCACTAAATAATAATTTATAAAATCATATCATAGCTGTAAGTAATCATACAACTAATATTATAGGAAACACTATATTCATTATTTTTTTGAATATGAAATTTTGTATTCATTGTATTCATGAACTTCATTCTGCTGCATCTAAGTTTCACTTTATAGGTAATATACTTTTATTTAAAGCGCTATCGAATCTATGTGCTTCTATTACCTCTATTGTAAATCATGTAGCACTATTTTGATTTGCACTCAATTGACAACTTATACTTTTTTCTCATTTGTCTGTTGTTATAGAATTTGATAATTTTAAATTTCATGCTGTAGTTTCTGATCAAGCATTTAATACAAATGTTTGTATTGCATTTGATTGAAATACTGTAGATCAATTTCGTGAACAAGAAATAAATCATTCTGTAAATGATTGATTACATATTGTAGTTGATGGATTTGATATTGTTATATTTATAACAGGATTTGCATTTATTGAATATTCCTTATCATTAATTATTTTTTTTATAATCAAATCAGAACATCATGCTTGAACATTAACATATGTCAGTCATATAAATAAGAAAAATATTCAGAATTTTGTTATTATATTTTTCATGATAATTGCATCTTATTATTTAATAAATTTTTTATTATTAATAAAGTCCCTATAATAACTGATCATGTAAGTAATCGTAAGCTTATTTGGTATATAAAATAAATAATATCACTTTCAATAAAATATGATACTGTTCATGAGATTATGATTATTGCCAATATCATTAAATTTATGTTTCAATATTTGATATATCAATCTATGAAATTTTTGTCTTGTGTCTTTATTTCTTTTTGTAAATCTTTTTTTACTAATGGAGAAAAAAACATTATTGAAGATAATGCTAATTGTATTTTGTTATTCTTAATTATATTTTCTTCCATTTGTTTTAAATTATATAAATTATTTTATATCTGTTGTTATAAATTGTTTCTCCTTTGGAGATGCTAATATTTTTACAGAAACATGTTGATTACCTGCAAACATCAATCATTCTCATATTCAACAAGAAACCAATCTTTGTTGTTCAGCTTCTGATAATCATAAAAGTGTATTTAATGACTTGATTGAACTTGTCGATTGTTTCAGAAGTATCTGTAATGCAGAGTTTGATATTATCGGTTTACCATATTTGCTTCTTATGAAATCTTCTATGTCTTGTGATATTGTTGTTATTCATAATCAATATTTTCTTGCTCTTTTTATAAGACCAAAAAGGAAGTTTGCTGATATTTCACTTTGTAACATTATCCAAGCTTCGTCACAAACCAATAATCTTCTTTTTTTGTGTGTTCTGATTTTGGTTCGTATGAAATTTAATACATTGAACATTGCTGGTGTTTTGAGTGCGTCTTCGAGATCTCTTATACTTATAACTGTTATTTTGCTGTTGATATCAATATTTGTATAGTCATTAAAAACTTTACCAAATGTTCATGTTACATATTTACTTAATTTTAATCACATTGTTTCTCATCATTGCATTCAATTTAGAGTATTCATAAGATCTTCCATAATTGGTGGTATTTTACCTTCATAATTTTCATCATTGATTGAAAATCATTTTAAAGAATATGTACTTTGAATAGCTTTATCCAAAATAGCTTCTTCTTCTGTATTTGTTTCTCATATCAAAAGTTTTATAAATCAAATTAGATTCATTATCTGGCTTCTCAATAGATCTCATTTTCCATATTCGATGTCTTCTATCCTTGGAGGTATATCAAATGGATTTAGATGTTGTTGTGAGCTTGTTGAAATATTGATGTATGTACCACCTACTTTTTCACATAAACTTTTATATTCATTTTCTGGATCGATTACCAAAACATCAATTCAATTTATTAAGTATCTTAAAATTTCCAATTTCACCGTGAATGATTTTCATGCTCAAGAAGTAGCAAGTACTACACTATTCATATTTGGTAATTTAGAATCAAATCTATCGAAAATCACCAATCATCAAGTATGTAAATTTACTCAATAAAGTATTCATGTATTACTTACCATATCGTTTGATATAAATGGAAAACTTCAAGCTAATGAAGCTGTTATAGCACTTCTTACTATTCATAATTCATCCTGACAGACAGGCAAACTAGAATTGAATCATTCATCCATTCTCTGAACAGCGTTTTTTATCCTTATTCAGTATCAAGATATTTTTTGTTCATATTTTTTTCATAATTCTTTTAATTTATCTTCAGTTTCTTCATAAAGATTTGTATAAAATGCTGTTTCAAAATATCTCTCCTCGTGAGTTGTGAGTTTTTCTCTTATCATTTCTACGTCTCTATACTGTTGTTCTACTTCTTTATCTATTGTAATTCATTTTTGCATACTATCAGATATTTCTGCTTTTAATTGAGTTGCTCTCTGTTTTAACATTGATTGTATAGAGCCATCATCTTCTGGATAAATGAAAAATGTCATATCTCGTTTACCATGAAATCATAATAAATCTCTTGTCCATAAAGCATCTATGTAAGATGGATAACTTTGAGCATAATAAGATTTTCCAAGCAATCATCATACATTGAACTGATTTCATTTAAATTCTCGATATGATGGAGCTATGTGTGATTTATAATCTCAGATTGTTGAGTTATAATGATTTTGAACTTCTCAAATAAATTCTCTTAATTTACTAGTAAGCATTTTATCATTATATTCAGAATCTGGTAATTCCAATATATATTTTACTTGTTCTCTAAGATCTTTATCTTTGATAATATTGTTTTCTGGTTTAGGTTCTGGGGCTTTTTTAATTCAGGGTATTTTACTGTTTTTTGATCATCATCAAAATAGAGAATTTAATATTTTATCAAAAAATCATTCCTTTTTAACTACAGGAACTACAAAATTTACGTATCAGTTACCGGGAATTGTTTTTGAATAGTCGGTATCTATTACAATATTGTTGATGTTATCTATCATTGTATTTTTGTTTTTACA
>CAYSXV010000042.1:3395-9274 GCA_964435215.1 uncultured Candidatus Peribacteria bacterium
ATACTTTCTGCTTGTCGATTTATCTTGAATCAATTCTGATTTAACTTGAGTTTTGTATAGACTATATCCATGAAATTTCTAATTTCTGATCATTTAAGAATGATATTATATCTATATTTTCAAAATATTTTGTAAATCATAGGTGGAGTAGAATATATTTCAATATCTTGAATTTGATATTTTTCTTTGAGGTAGAGTAGTTCTTTATATAATTTATCTACTTTATTAAATAATCTTTCTTCTATTTCGTTTTTGTAAAGTATGATGCATATTTCTTTGAATGGTGGATAGTCATTTGCTTTTCTAAATTCATTTTCTATGTTATAAAATCAATCTTTATCTAGTTTACATGCCTGGCGTATACTATGATGATCAGGATTAAATGTCTGCACTATGAAATTTTGACAACTATGTTTTTTAAATGCTTCGTAAAGAAAATAAAAATTTTTCTCTGATGAATTGTAATCTGGTATGCTAAGTCACAGATCTGCATTTAAAAATATAATAAGATCAAAATTATGATTTTTTATAGGTTGACAAAGCAATGATGTTCATATTACTATCTGTGGAGAAATTTTAGTGTCTAGTATTGTATCAATGGTTTTTTGAATTTTATTAGAAGAATTTACAGTGCCGGATTCTATTATTGTGCTTATTATTCAAAATTCATTTTTGATAAATTCTGCCAATTTTTGTGTTCAGATTCCAAAATCTTTTATTTTTGATGATCAACATCAATCACATTTATTTGGAAAGTTATATTGTGATTTGCATATATGACACATTCACGCCAATTCTCAGCTTGGCATTTTATAATAATTGATACTTACAGAACACTTTGTACATTGTGGTATATGACCGCAGTCTTTACATATTATACCATTGGAATATCATTTTTTGTTCATAATAATTCAGATTTTTTTATTTTCATGTATATATTTAGTTAATCATTTTAGCATTAATTGAGAAAAATTATGATCAAGTTCTTTTGTCATATCAAGCAAAAATATATTTTTCTTTATTCAATCTTTATTGTGTTCAAATAGTTCGTAGTTCATAAATAAGCATAGTGCATAAAGTTAATAAGATTTTTATTGAAAAAAAATTAATATGCAAACTTTAATATATTTGCAATTTATGTGAAAATATCTATATGTGTTTGCAAAAAAAATAAAAAAATGGAAAATTTGGAAAATGCAAACCCTGAAGAGGTAAAAATGGTTATGAGAATATTATCTGCCCTCAAAGAGGACTATATTCATCATATGCAACAAGAGAGAGGTAAGTATCATAAAAAAATCTATTGTCAGATAAAGGGTAAAGACTTTACTTTGGATGAAGCAATTACTGAAGTTAAAAGCTTATCTGAATATGGATTATTTCTTATGGGTAATTATGTGAATGCTCTTATAATTAGACCCACTTATTAAAACTATTTTGTCACAAAGCTCCGTTTATTGCGGAGTTTTTTAAAATAAAAAAAACCATGATTTTTGTCATGGTCTTTTGGTTATAATCATTTTGTTAAATAATTGTTTTAGTCCTATTATTTCATACCATCTAATGTATCTTGTGCTATTTTCTTGAATTGTGATGGATAAAAACTTAGTTCTTTTTCGTTTGCATTATAATTCATTATTCCTGTATTCCATTCTTTTGAATCAGCAATGTTTGTTAAGAAATAGCCAGGTTCTTTTTTTATTGCTCATTCTATAGTTTGTAGAAAACTTCACTGTAATAATTTTTCAAAAATAAAGGTGTGTTCTTTTGTTCATCATGTTCATCATTCATAATTTCTTCGAACATTCTTCAAGAATACTTTAGGTTTTTGTTCTGCTGCGTTTTCAATTTTTTCTAACATATTAAAATAGTTTATTTTACCGCTTCCATCTTCTCGTGTACTATCTAATGGGAATCGAAATTTGTCTAAGTTTTTTATTTGTAAAAATAGTTCAGGAAATTTATCAGCTCATGCTGATAAATTTTTATAAAGCTTGTCTTTTCATATAACATTTTCTAGATAACATCAATTTCATTTTAAATTTCGAGTAAGGTTTGTTAAAAATGCTACTAGATTGTTTCATATAATTTCATCTATTGTATCAACTATAGCTTTAGAATCATCTTCGTTAGTAAGTAATGATTTAAATTTATCTATTTCGGCTAGTGTATGTTCTCTTAGGAGAGTATTGGGATCTATTTTTCAAGCTTGTTTTAACCCTTCTATAAACCATTTTGGTTCCATTGTTATGTAATTTGGTATAAGATATAGGAATGTTCTTGCATCAACTGTTGCACATCTGATTATACAATCTATCATTTGTTCTTCATTTAGAATGTCTTTGTAATTTCAATAATTTTCAAGAAATGTTCCTGGTGCTTTTTCTAATGCTAAACGTATTTCTCAAGCTAATCTTTTATTTTCAAATATTCATGTATAATCTTGTGCATTTTCCAAGAATACTTGAGGATTTATATCTGCTGATGAATGAATAGTTCATGGTAAATCTAGTCAGTTTATACCTTGATAATCTTTTGCATTCTGAAGAAACTTCCCTGAACCGCCACTTGATTCAAGTGATTTTAATATTAATTCAGCTAGATTTAAATCTTTTACATCTTTGTAATCTTTTGCTTTGTCTAAGAATGCTAATGGATCATCTTTAAATAGTTTTTTAGCTTCTTTTGCTTTCGCTTTATTATCTTCTTTACTATCTTCCATCATATCTGCTGCTTCTATGTTATTTACGTTATCTTGTGGATTTAATACTTGTTCTACTTCTTTGTTTTGTTCTATTGGTGCCATTTTTTTGAAATTAAATAATAAAATTTTTTATGTATTTAATATAAATTATATTTTAAGTAATGAATCAGCTAAGTATTCATCTGGATCTTCTTGATCTTTATCAGCTTGTATCCAAGCAAGTTTTTGTTTTTGTTCTTCGATTGTCTTTTTTGTAGCATTGAGTTTTTTTTGTTTTGTTTTTTCTCTTGCTTGCATTATGTGTTCGTACATTTTAACTAGATTGTCAGTATTAACCTGATTATCTTCATATCATTTTACTTTTTTGATCTTATCCTGGAAACTGTTGATGTATGTAGAATTTTCTGTTTTAGCTATCATACCCTGATAAAATCAGATTATGTATTCAATTTTATCTTTCCATGATAGACTTTTGAATATTTCTAATTCGTTGGTCATTGTTATGTTTTGAAAGATAAAATTTATCAAACAGTTTAAAATACTCTAATGCTCTTATGAACTAGTATTTTATTATCTTTCAACTTTGAGAACTATTCCCCAAAGTGAATGTTAATGAACTTATAATCTGTTCGACATTATTAATATTATCTAAAAACCAAAATCTGTCAAATATTGAGAGACTTTTTTATTTAAAAAAGAACCGTGGTAAAAACCAACGGTTCCTTGGAAAGTGAAATAATTTTTTAGGCTGCCATATCCAATATGATTTCAGCCATTTCTTCATGAAGCTTTTTTGCTTCTGTACCAGGATTTTCTGCAAAGATGATGCCAGATGATGAATTGATTGCTATCGATCCATATCCTACAAAAGCATCTTTGATTGTTTGTTTTACAAATCCCCCCTGAGTACCCACTCCTGGTATCAAAAACCAGAGTAGGTCGCCAACAATTTCCCGGCAACGTTTAAGGTGTTTGGAATAAACTATACCAGATCCTTTGGGATATTCATATGCAGCAGCCATTACGAGACCAGAGTTTTCTGTAATGTTTAGTTCCTGTGACCATCTTAGAATAGTTTTTGCTACGAACTCCCAGTATTTCTCACCTGATTTGAGTTCAGGATCCTGCATTTCTCTTGCTTTTGGGTTGCTGGTGTAGCAAAGTCCTACAATTGCATGCCACATATTGTCTTTATCGACCAAAGCAGACATGGTATCCTCTCCCATATAGGGGGAGAAATTCATACCATCTACTTCATCAATTTCAAAGTGTGCATCACGATAACGTGCCTGGGTGCGATCAATATCACCTCTTTTACAGTCGAGAAAGACAGGAATATCGGGATAGTTTTTGTGTATGTGATGTATAACTTTTCTGAGAGCTTCTTCTCCTCCCATCATAGCTTCCCAGTAAGCCCTTTGTGGCTTATACATTGATGTAAATTCTGCTGTTTGATCAACTACCCAGATCATCCAATTTGCCACATTTGTTGAGATTATTCTCTTTTTTTTGTTGAATCTTGCTGGCATTTTTTCCGGTAATGGATCGAGTCCTACACAAAGACATGATCCAATCTTTTCCTGCCTTTCGGCAAGCATTTTTCTGAATCCTTTTTTCATAAATTTAAATTTAATTTAGTTTAGTTTGATAAGTTTACTTGTTTTCTTTTGGTATGGGTGGAAATCCATGTTTTGTTCCCCACCCAAATGGGTCACAGTTCCATTCTTCCAGAATCTGTAATTGTTCTGGTTTTAAATAATTCTCTTTTATTGCTACTCCCAGTAATTGAGGATAAGTCAAAAGAGAAATAACATTACATGGTGGTTGCATATCATCAAACAACTTTTTTGCTTCTGGGAAGCCGTAGTTGAAAATTGATAATATGTTGTCAACGTTACCGTTTGCTTTTCTGGCAGCTTCTACAGCTTTAGCAGAACTACCACCGGTGGAAATTAGGTCTTCGATTACAATTACATCGATTCCTTCATAGTCGCTTTCAGCGTCTAAACCTTCGATTTGGTTTCTTAAACCATGATCTTTTGGTTTATCTCTGATATATGACATAGGAAGATTTAAGAAATAACTTAGCATCGCTGCCCAGGGAATGCCTGCCGTAGATGTACCAGCAAGATTGTTAACCCTTATACCATATGCAGTTGTGATTGCATTAAAGTATTGGATTATCATTTTCTTGTGCTCCGGGAAATCAAGAAATCTGCGATTGTCGTTGTATATAGGCATTTGGTAACCAGATGCCCACACAAATGGCGTTTCGGCATTGATTTTGATTGCGCCGATTTGAAGTCCCGCTAAGGCAAGTTTATATTGCCATTCTTTTGGATTGAAAAAATTACTCATAACTTTATTTTTTTGTGTTTGTTAGTTATTAATTTTTATTTGTCATCATAAAATTAACTATTGTAAATAGTAAATCAAGATTATATTAAATAATATCTATTGACTTATTATTATATAAATGTATTTTTTATAAAACAAAAACTAATATATATGATAGACTTTAAAAATTTGTCAGTTGAACAAGAAAATCAACTAAGGAAACTTATCGTTGTGATGCAGGAGACTGTAATTACTGATCTTAGTTATCTTAAAGAGGTTGGAGCTAAAATTTTAACCTTTGAATCCGATAAAATTTCTGCTAATAAATCTAGTGTCTTATTGGACTTTAAAAATCTTGATGAAAAGACGGCAAAGAATTTATCATCATCTATTGAAATTCTTCAGCAATCTTTATTAAAAGAATTAAATTCTGAAAAAGGAGATCCGGATGAAAAGGGTATATTTGTTAGTTCTCCAAAAGGAGCTTTAAATTTGAGTAGAAATGATGTTATAAATGAAGTCTCTGGTTTTACACCTATTGGTATATGTCTAATGCAAAATCATTGGGAATATATCAATATTAGTTTCGATGATAAAATAGAACTGAAATTTATTCAAAGATGGTTTTATTCATTGAAAAAATTATTTTCCTCTTGATGAATTAATCTTTTATTATTAAATCTGCCAGAGTTTTCTCTTTCAGATTTTTTTTAAATTGAACTTTATATAATTTTTGTTATTTTATATCTGTTTATTATAATGATTATTGATGGAAAAATATATAGCAGATAACTTTGATGTTATGAAATTTGATTGAAGTATAAATATTTCAAAAGAT
>CAYSXV010000043.1:0-8879 GCA_964435215.1 uncultured Candidatus Peribacteria bacterium
AATTTTTTGGATCCTAGTATTTTGATTTATGGTATGTAACTTTTACTTTCAGGATTGTGATAACTTATCATTAAGCATATAAATTTAAAAAATAATAATATAAAGAAAGAATTGATTTCTAGTGTGCAATTTATTTTCCATATGTCTATACTTGCTTTACCAGCCATATGATTGATACATTATTTTGTTATTTGAAATTGATGATGAGAGTCTCTATATTTAAGAGTTTATGGGAAGGTTGCATTTCTTTATCTCACATTGGCACTGAGTATAGCTCCTATAGTTAGTTTTGTGAAAAATAAGAAAATATCAGATAATTTAATTTTAATGAAAAAAGTCCTATGAATTTTAAGTTTTATGTTCTTTTTGAGGCATGGAATTGAATATTTTACAATGGAATATGTTTTTTCTATAAAACATTCTCCAGCTATATGATATTTGGATTATGTATGGCAAAATTTACTTATTAGAAGAGATGCTTTAACATGAGTTGCTGCTTGAATATTGATGTTTGTACTTTGAATTACTTCTAATAAAATGTCAATTAAAATTCTTTCTTGAAACTTATGGAAAAAAGTACAATCATTTGTTTATCCTACTTTTTTAATTTCAAGTATTCACGTCTCTTTTTCATCTAGATTTGATGCTTTTTATGTGATTCTTATTTTGTTCCTTGTTTATATAAGGACAATATCATATCTTCATCAAAAAAATAATAATATTCAAAAGGGCTGACCGACTACAAAATATCTATGTACTCCTTGTTGATATATATATGATGAAGCTTTGTGAGATCCAGATTGATGATTGGCTCCTTGAACAAAATTTGAAGATATTCCAGATGATTGGAAGTGTCCAGTATGTGGTGTAACTAAACTTAGTTTTGAATCATATTATACTGAACAATCATCAATATCTGAATGATATGTATCAGAAGTGGCTGATTATTTGATGTTAACAAAAGATGTTTTGGAATTGAGCTTAAAAGTTAATCAAAAACTCAACGTTCTTCCATGACAACATGTATCTCTTGTTTTAAAAGATTTTGATTGAGAATTTACTAGAAAATATTCTATAGTGGAAACTAATTGAAATATTATAAAATTATGAATTAAAATTAAAGATACAGGTAGATGAGGAAGAGCCTTAAAAGCTTTGAAAATTTGAAGTAATATTAAAATTAAAGACATTTCTTGAAATTTTATTTTAAAAAATTCGTCTAATAAGAAGATCTTCATAGCTACATGAACAGGTCTATCTCCTTTGTATAATATGATATTGAATAATAAGTTTTCTAAGGATAATATATTATTTCGATGAGTAACTACAAAAGATGATTTGTTTTATTTAGATCAATTAAATAATTTTAAGAATCTGAAGGTTGAAATCTTCTTATCAAAAGAAAATGTCGACCCTTATCATAACGGAAGAATAAATATAAGTATGTATGATTTCCCTATGGATACTGAGTTCTATTTGTGTTGAAATACAGCTATGGTTAAAGAACAAATGGATATGTTAAATGGGAAATGATATAGAAATATATATGTAGAAATATTTTAATATTTAAGTTATTTATATGAAAAAAACTTCAATTATTTTGAGTGGAGTAATGACTGTTGTCGTATCCGTTTATACTATATCTTTTGTTTCTTCACAAAATCCTTGTGCTTCATGAGCTAGAACCTATGATTGTATTGTTTCACAACAAAAAGATGCTGAATTACAATCTTGATTGGAACAAGTAATTATTGAAAATCAATCACCTCAATGATTGGTATTTGCTAGTCTAGATCAAACAACACCTATTTTTGATATAACATCTCAAGAATCTACATCTTTCTTGGCTCAAGAACAGGCAGCTGCAGATGAACTAGCTGTACAACAAGAAATAGCGGCATTGGCTAAACAAAAGGCTGATGCAGAGAAATTGGCAATAGAAGAGGAATTGGCTAAATTAGAAGCGGAACAATTGGCTGCAGATGAATTGGCTGCACAACAAGAGATAGCGGCATTATCTGCACAACAAGCAGCAATAGTAGCTCAACAAGCAGCTGTAGCTCAACAACAAGCAGCAGCATCACAACAGCAACAAACATCTGCACCTCAATCACAAGCCTCAGCTCCAACACAACAGCAACAATATAATTCTGAAGAAAGTCATGCTGAAGAAAGCCATTCTGAGGAAAGACATGCCGAAGAAAGCCATTCTGAGGAAAGTCATTCTGAATGAGATGATGATTAAACCGATAAATATTATTTTAATTGTTTTATTAATTAGATGCAAAAACCTTGAATAGTGTTAAGTGTAGCTATAACTACTGTTATGTTTATATATGCTATGTCATTTGTTTCTTCACAAAATGTATGTACTTGAGTAAGATCTTATGAATGCGTTGCTTTGAAACAAAAAGCAGATTCTCAATTATTGGTACAAAATCCAGTTATTACAACACAACAAAAAGTTTTTGTTGCTAAAGTACAGAAACAACAAATAGTGGTCGAATCACCTCAACCATTAACTAATGTAGAAACAATCCCTACAGCAAAATCTGATATACCACAAGAATCATTAAAATCTACACAACAAGATTTAGCAGCAGCTCAACTATCTAATCAACAGGCAGCAGCTAAATTAGCACAACAAAAAGCAGCTCTTGCTGCTTCACAACAAGCAGCAGCAGCTAGAGCAGCACAGCAACAAGCGGCAGCTAGATTAGCCGCACAACAAGCAGCAGCAGCGGCAGTAAATACTACTACAAAAGCTAGTTAATATTATATAAAATATAAATATTTGTTCAAAAAAAATCACAATTACTGTGATTTTTTGTTATATTGAAATTTATTATGATATAATTTATTGAGGTTTAGGTATCAAAGAAATAAGGACTAACTCACTTTGAGTTCCCATCCTGATTGGAGCTCATCGAGAACCTATTCCTTGAGAAACAAATGCTGTCATATTATTATAATTATATTCTCAATATGCATAATCGTTGAATAATCAAATAATCCAAGAAAAAGGTATAAATTGACCATTGTGTGTATGTCATGCTAATTCTAAATTAATTGTATGTCAGGTTAATTTTATTAATTTTTGTGGTTGATGAGAAACTAATATAGTAAACTGACCACTATTGCTTATCTTGCTTTCTTGTAAAACATCATCTAGTTTTTTATTTCATCGATAACTTTTATCGTCTATACCTATAATTTGAAGTCAATCAAATGTTATACTTTTATTTCTTAATAATATAATATTTGTTTTTTCAAAAATCTTAGCTATAGCTCCAGTGTTTCACATATGATCGTGATTTCATAAGGTTGCGTAAACTGGTATATCAAGTTGATTAAATGGTAAAAATGCATCTACATAACTAAGTTTTGCACTGTTCATTAAATCACCACCCAATAAAACAAAATCAGGCTTTAATTTTTTTATTTGATTAACTATTGATTGAATATATTTATTATGGTGTATTGTTTCGACATGTATATCGCTAATGAAAATAATTTTATAGTCTTTTTTAATGTTTTCATTGGAAATTGTGAGTGGAGTAACTTTTATTGTTGTTCCTTTATATATTCCAAATCCGAGCCATACAATGCATAAAATAATCATAAATATATAAGGAATTTTATATCAAATAGAAATAATATCTCTGAAAATTAGTAGGGGAGAAAGTACTCGTGTAATATAGATTATCCATAGTAAAATAATTCAAATAATCTCTGTGCCTTTTAATGGAATATTGATAAGTGTCATACTAATTACCATCATTCCAATCATTCAAATAGAAAGAAGAATAATTGTTTTTGGTTTTATAGAAATTCCCAACATAGCAGATCATCTCCAGATAATTAATCAAAAAATCCCCAACATTACTATGACGGCTATTGTGAGAAAAGATATACGAAAAAGAATGTTATTATACATTATGTAATCTAAATATAAAAATATTATCTGTTTTTTTTGATTTCAAATGGATTTACTTTTAATGTAAAAACTTTTTATATCAACATAAATTTATTTATATCAATTGTTGTAATATAGCTATAAATAATTATCAATTATTAAATCGATTTAAGTATATAAAAATAAAGAAATGCGATGTGTTTATATAGTAAGATGTAATGATGGTACTTTATATACTGGGATAGCTAAAGATCTAGCTAAAAGAATTTCTGATCATAATACTTCTAAGACTTGAGCTAAATATACCAAAAGCAGACGTCCTGTAGTGCTTATGTGGTTTAAGAAAGTTATTGATAGAAATACAGCATCAAGATTGGAATTACAAATAAAAAAAATGTGAAAACAAAAAAAAGAAGAAATGGTATGCCACTTAAAAAAGATAAACAATGAGGTGGATCAGAAAGAGATGGGACATTAAGTAAAATGTATTGTAGTTCTTGTTATCAAAATGGTTATTTTAAAAAACCAAATTTGTCTTTGGTTGAAATGCAACAACTTGTTGATGATGTTTTAAAAAATGAAATGAAATGGTGGAAAATATTTAGGTGGTTAGCGATAAATCAGATACCAAGTCTTGAAAGGCGAAAAAAACAATAAAAAAAAGTTTGATTCAGAAAACTGATCAAACTTTGTACTATTGTAATAATAGAATTAATCTTTTTGTAGAAATTCTACATCTTCTTTTGTGAGAGATTCTACAGTCACAATCCTGGCATTGTAAATTTCAGGATCGATTTGTTCTCCGTCATGCAAGGAATTGCCCGGAACCATACTCCATTGTCTTCCTTTATCCTGTAATAGGAATAGGTATAAAAATGGTCCTGATCCGTAGTATTCGAAAGATTGGATATTATTAACTTCTTTGTCTCGACTACCTTCAAATCTGAAACCTAATTCTACCAGTTTAGTAAATAGAATCTTCGCATTGAAGTTTTGTCTAGTTTTAACTGCAACGATTTTTTTAATAGAATTATTCATATATTTTATATTGAAGTGAATCTGTATTATATATATTAGATTTTTAATGTCAATTAAATCAAACTAGAAAATTTCCACAATTAATTGTGTACGAAGTATAGTTGTTATATAATATTATTTAAAGTTTTAACTTACAAGCATTGCGAATATTATTGGGTGTTTTTTTATATATTCCCAAGTTGTTTCCTGTTTTATACTTGTAGTTTTTATATGTTTGTTATTGTTTTTTAATTTATTTTTTGCAGATTCTTTTTCCCGCTGTTTTATAGCTTTTTTAATGGTTTCTTCCTCTAATCATTTAAATTTATCTAAATATTGAGCTATTGCTCGTCATTTTCAATGTTCAAATAATTTTATAGCAATCTCTTGATGATTTAATCATTGAAACTTATCTAAATATAGAGCAAGATATTCTCATCTTTGATTATCAATGATATTTATAGCAATCTCTTGATGATTTAATCAATGGAATTTATCTAAATATATACAAATGAATTGCCCATTTAGATTTTTAATAATTTTCATAGCAATCTCTTGGTGATTTAATCACTGAAATTTATCTAAATTACTCGCAACGTGTCATCAATATCAAAAGTCTATCATTTTATTTGCTATATAATTATGATCTGATAATTGAAATTTATCTATGTGTTTAGCTACTATATCTGAATCTCAGTTTTTTATTAATTTTATAGCTATTTCTTTATTAAATTTTTTTGTAAAATTATTCTCATTATTTTTAGTTAATAATGATCTATATTTTAGCATTTCAGCGTCTTTGTATGTTTCTGATTTTGTTTCTTCCTGAAGTAGATTTTTAGCTAATTGTTTACCAGATTTTTGTATAAGGGGAACTCTTTTGCTATTCCTTTTATTATTTAAATCTGTTGCTAAAGTATTTCTGTAATGTGATAGATTCATTTTATTTTTTTATATGAATAAATTTTACATATTATTAATATTATATCCATAAAATAAAAAAATACAAATTTCACATACTATTAAACTAAAAAATAATATTACCAATAAATGATGAAGGAACCCTGTTACAATATAAGAAATAAGTACAAGATTACATGAGATAATAGATACAGATAGATATATTAATGATCAGTTTAAAATGTAATAATTTTTTTTATAATTTTTAATTTAAAGTTTCTATTTAGTTTATAAAATGAAAATTACAAACTTTTTAGATTCAGCTTCAAATATATTATCATTAACTAAAATTTATAAAGCCAAAGAAATATATTATAGCCATGAATAATAAGAATCCTACCATGTTATCTGGATGAACCATGATGAATTTGATGAAATAATAAAATATATATTCAATTCAATATTCTTTTTATATTATAGTAAGTCAACAAGTAATTTTATATCTGATATACTCTTAATTTTTCTATTGTAATTATAAAACATATATTTATTATGTCAATATACCTAATAAAAAATAAATTTTAAAACTATGTGGTACTTAATTAGTGGATTACTGGTTATGTATGTAATTTTAAGAGTCTTAATAAGACATGCAGAAAAAAAGTTTGACAGAGTAAACGCAGAAGAAATATCAAACAAGCATGAAATGTCAAAAAAATATTTGCGTGAGGAAAGAGACGACTTAGTTGGTCTTGCAAATGCAATTGTAATTGTAAATCAACAAAGAACATACGTAAAAATGTACCTCAAAAAAAGGCGCATTTACTGGCTTGCGAAAATATTAACGTTTTCGTATGTGTGAAGTAAATTTTTTAAAGTATTTAAAGTGAAAGAATTTTTTTCTTTCATTTTTTTAAATAAAAAATCACGACCTAAATCGTGAATTTCTATAATTCTTAACTGTTATTTCCTATTTGGTGGAGATGATGGGATTCGAACCCATGTCTAAAAGGCATAAACAATAATTTCTACCGCAATAGTTGGTTAATAGACCTTAATTTTTAATGTTAATTGATTAGGTAAGCCGTAGCCAATCAACAGGCAGAGCATTTTATTCAATCAACATAGCTTTCCTACTTAGGTCGACCTCGCGGCTAGTAGGAGTCACTTGGCGAGGTTAGTTACTGGCTTGATTAAGCGTAAGCTTTCACAAGTGCAGCTCTTCAAAGAAGAGATTTTCATGCGTTTGCATTGTTTTTGAACGAAGATTAATCTCATTGCGCTCATAGAGTAGCGGCCATCATCATCTATGTGATCCTCCTATCAAATCCAGAAGCATCCCCATATGATTTTACTATAATTATCTGTTGTAAAAAAACAATATTAAATTTATTATTGACTTTTATTTATATATATGTAATTATATACCACAAACAAAATATAATAATTATGAAATTTGAATTTACAATCGGAACGAACCTTCTTGTTGTTCTAAAAAAAACTTGCTATATCGAATTGTGGCGAGGTACAAGAGAAGTAGATGTAATGTCCTTGGAAACAACTAAGCGGAAACTTAATTGCCCCGATGGACTATCTATGGAGAAACTCAAAGAAGCAAATATAGTTGCTATCAAATGTATTCTGGGTCGCTATGTGGGTAGTCGTAATGAAAATAATGAAGGGAAGCCCAATAAGCTCAAAATCATTAAGATTGATCCATCTTTTGGATTAATGCACCCTGATTCAGAGTATTTGATTATTTATCCGGATTATATCGAAAGTATCAATGAATATCAGCTGATACAAAACGAATAATTCAGGATTTGAAAACATTAATAATGTACTTTTGGTTTTCTGAGAGTACATTTTTTTATATTTAATTTGTCATTGCGAGCGTATGCGAAGCAATCTTATTTAATATAATGATGAGAAGAAAGATTGCTTCGTCGTTAGTCTAGGCGAACTCCTCGCAATGACATAAAGATGACCAGTAAATTATTCATCCAAAAGGTCATGAACTTTTTGTAAATGTTTATCATCTACGTGTGTATATATTTGAGTCGTAGTAATAGAGGAATGTCCTAGTAAGCTTTGAACTGCTCTGATATCTGCTCATTTCCTTATTAGAGTAGTAGCGAAGCTATGACGTAAGGTATGAGGTGTAACTTTTTTTTTGATACCTGCAAGACTAGCATATCTCCTTACTATTTCTTCTATACTATTTCTACTTATTGATTGTCAAAAAGAATTTTTGGATAAACTTATAAATATATAATCTGAATCATCAGCTCTTGATAATAAATACTTTTTAAGTTTTTCTCTGGCTTGATTGGTCATAAATATTGCTCTTATTTTGGATCATTTTCATATTACAGAAAATTGTTTTGAATCAGCTTTGATACTTGTTTTTTTGAGTGATATCAATTCTGTTACTCTGAGTCATGTTCAATATAAAAATCGTAATATAGCTTCATCTCTGGCTATTTGGAGAGGATTTTTCCCAAATTTACTTGGCATTTCCAGTATTGATTTTACTTCATTATCTTCGAGATAATTTACTTCTCTTGCTGGTATTTTTGATAGTTCTAGTCTATCTGGACTGATACAATCAATATCATTTTTGAGTAGAAATTTTAGAAAAGATCTGATTGCGACTATATGATAATTTATAGTTTTGATACTTAATCATGTATTTTTTAGATGTATTCTAAAGTCCAAAGCATGCATGCTTTTTACTTTGTTTACATCCATATCTCCGATATATTCGGAAAATCTATTTAACCAAAGAGAATAATTCTCTATGGTTTTGGGGCTTACATTTTTTTCGTATTGGATATAGAAAATATATTTTTCGATTAAATTATTTATATTGTTATAATTGTGTGTTGTTTCAACTTGTTCAATCTGTTTGTGTTCATGTTTCGGTTTGTATAAATCATGTATTTTCTTGAGCTTGTGGTCTGGTATTTGAGTCATTTTCTAGATTTTGTAATGTTTGTAAATATCATGAAGATTGTGCAAGGTATCAATCTAAAGATGATATATC
>CAYSXV010000044.1:0-8557 GCA_964435215.1 uncultured Candidatus Peribacteria bacterium
ATCATAGATTTAAAATCGTATCCATCATTCATGGCATAGAAGATGCTGCTCATGATCTAACAGAAACTAATAGTGGATCATTTGCATCTCATAATTTTTTTCACATATGATGTTCAAGATGTTTAAGTTGATGTTCTATCTGATCTTTAATTTCATCAGCAATAGCTTTATTATTTTTATAATAAAGATCGCAACTTTCAGTTGTGATAATAAATCCGCTTGGAATAGGTAATCACATAGAAACCATTTCTGCTAGATTAGCTCACTTACCACCTAGAATTTCTTTTGATATTCATTTGCCTTCTGCAAAAGAGTACACGTACTTTTTTTTCTTTTTAAATAAACACATGTATTTGAATTTAAAAATTAAAATTATTAATTCAGAATTATTTTAAATAATTTTTATAAAAAAAATATCCGAGCAAGCATCATAAATTATTATCGATTTTTTTCAAGTCAGAAAAAAAGTTAGTTGTTTAAAAACTTTAATATAAAAAATCAGACATTGACTTTTGGTTGTAAATATCTATATGTTTTGAACCAAAACAAAAATATATGAAAACTCTTCTTATTTTATTGTCCTGTTATTCAGGTTGGAACATGTTATCTGTGTTTTTTTTCGGAATGTTTGTGATGATTATTGTCGGGCTTATTGTCAGGGCAAGAGAACAACAAATAATGAGAGAAAAAAGAGATCTTTTGAAACTGACTCACGCTATCCAGCGTTATTATTGGTTGGTAAAGAAAGGTAAGTCTGTAGAAGCAAATAAAAAAGCTTTGAAAAAATTTATTTCTGTATTTTCAAACAGAGTAATTAACTCATCTCCATCAGCAGTAGAATATGCCTTAAATTCTTTCAGAGTAGGTGTGTTTGATACTATGAGGACCAAAATATCTGGTGTCTATAATCTATATAAATCTCAGTTCCAACAAAGAACTGATTTTAATATGGATGAGCCAATGAAGTTGGTTACTCCGATTGCACAAGAAAATTTGATCAGCTCCGAAGATGCTGTTAATCGTATTCAAAAAGTTTTTGAAGATTCTGACATAAAGTAATCTGAAGAAATTTTAACAAAGATCTATGGGTTTTTATCCATAGATTTTTTTTATTCTAAATTTCATTATTTTTTAAATAATTTTTTTATTCATTTAGTTATAACAACAATAATTCAAATTAAGATAAATAATTCTCCTATAGGAATTAGAAAAAAAGGTTCTATTAGAGTCCCATCTGGAGCTACATCAGATCATATGATACTATATATAATGAAACATAAAATTCATAAAATAAATGGAATCGTAAATTTTAAATAAGTTTTTTTTCTTTTTTTATAAATCATGATTATAAAAAATTAAATTATTACTAATAGATTTTGTAATATGGATGGAAAATTCTTCGTCAATTTTTTCTTTTTAGTTGTGAATGTATATATTCTTTTTTAATTTCAATAGCTTCTGCATTCATAGGGCATTTTTCTATAGAAATTATTTTTTCTCAAAGATTTTTTTTGAACCTTTTTATTTTAAATATTTTTGTATATGTCGGTATTTTATATTCCAAGAAGCCAATTTCAATTTTTTTAACTGTCTGATATTTTTCAAAAAATATTCTTGGTAGTATCGCCGTCATAAATATTGTGCGAGGAAGAGTACTTTTGAATCAGTATTCTTTTTTAATATATTTTTTGAATTCTAAATAATTTCCTCTCATATGTGTTTTTGTTTTTTTATTGTTATCTGTCTGTTTAAATTGTTTGATTGATGTCCGATACCAATCATTTTCTACTTTCTTTGTTATTAGATCATGATGTGGAAGAAATATTTCGTCTTTTTTAATTCATTTGAAAATATTTTTTATCGGTTGGAAAATAAGTAAATCTCGTTGAACTATTATTATACTATCCCATTCTAATTTTTTTCATCTTTTTTGATATCGATCGAGAAGATATAAATCTCAGTGAATCCATTTTTTAAAGCTATTTTTTTCTGGTGTTGTATAAAAATTATCTAAATATTTATTTAGTTTTTTCTTAAATTTATTTTCTTGTAATTTTGGTCATCCATAAAGTCCATAAATTTTGGAGTTGGGATTTTGTTTTTTTAATAATTGTAATCTGTTTTCACAGACATCAACGTCCTTATAAAACCAAAATAAAATTGCTAAATCTAAATTCATAGCATAGAAATATCTTAAATATTTACTTCATTCTGACATTGTTTCAAAAAATCTTCAACTCAAATTTCATATTGTTTCTTGGATTTGAATTCTCTGATAGAAAGAGTATTTGTACTTTTTTCCTTTTCACCTACGATTAAAAGATATGGGATTTTCATCAGTTCTCAGTTTCTAATCTTCTTTGAGAAACTGTCGTCACTTTCATCTACTGAAATCCTAAATCAGTTTTCTTTAAATTTATTTTTTATTTTTTCTGCATATTCATTGAATGCTTCTGCTACAGGGATTACCTTAATTTGTTTAGAAGCTAGTCGTAGTGGAAATGCTCATGCGTAATGTTCCAATAAAAAACCTATAAATCTTTCATGAGTACTGAGTGGAGCTCTGTGGATACAGATAGGAGTTTTGTCTTTTCAATCTTTGTCTTTGTATGTTAGATTAAATCTTTCTGGTACGGCGAAGTCAACTTGATTTGTCGCAAGTGTAAATTCTCTACCTATTACAGATCGAATTTGAACATCAATTTTGGGCCCATAAAAAGCTCATTCATTCTCTGCTTCTACAAATGGAATATTGTTTTTTGTCATTACTTCTCTGATTTGACTTTCAGTTTTTATCCAAAGGGCTTCGTTATCTACATATTTTTTACCTAGTCATTCTTTACTGTGTTTGGACAGTCTCATCTGATATTTTTCTATTCAGAAGAGATTGAAATAGTATTGATACAATTCCATTACTTTCATAAATTCAGTTTCAAATTGATCTTCTGTACAGTAGATATGAGCATCATTCATAGCCATAGATCTTACTCTCATGAGTCAAAATAATGAACCTGAATCTTCATATCTGTAGCAATGTCCATATTCTGCTAATCTGATTGGTAGATCTTTATAACTTTTGGGCTCTGCTCAATAAATTTTGTGATGATGAGGACAATTCATAGCTTTGAGGTAATAAGTTTCTCAATCCATTTCCATCGGAGGAAACATAGATTCTTTGTAATATGGGAGATGTCATGATCTAATATATAATTCTTGTTTAGCTATATGTGGAGAACGAACTCTCATATATCATTGTTCTTCTTCTTTTCTTTTTGCTAGATTTTCTAATTGATCTGCTATTATAGTTCAATTAGGGAGTCGTAATGGAAGTCATGGTCATACTTCTTCATCGAAAGTATATATACCGAGCGCTTTACCTAGTACTCTATGGTCACGTTTTTTTGCTTCTTCCATGAGTGCCTCGTATTCTTTAAGTTTTTCTTTGTTTTCAAATGCTAGTCCATAAATTCTTGTCATCATTGGATTTTTTTCATTTCATCTCCAGTATGCTCAAGCAATTTTATCTGCTTTGAATGAGTCAGAATTGATTTCTTTTGTATTTTCTACGTGAGGTCATTCACACATATCTATAAATGTTGCGAAATCTTTTTCTACGATTGCTTTTATACTTACAAGATATTCATTAATTTTGTTATACTTTTCTAAGTATCAAGGTTTACTATCTTTGAGTAATCTATCTTTTGCTTCTTGTGGCATAGTGTTTATATAAAAAGAAAATACTGTCTCTCACTGGGATTTAAACTCATCGAGTAATTCTATTTTAAATTCTTCTCACATAATTTTGATGATTTCTTTTGCTTTATTATAATCTGTATCTATCCTGTGGAATGGTTGATTTTCTTTTGTGATTTTTTGCATTATTTTTGTAAGATCTTTTATATTTTCTTCTTTGAATTCTACTCCTTGTGAAAAAATAAAATCATAATAAAATCAGACATCTATTGCTGGTCATATTCAGAGTCTCGCTAATGGATCTACTGATCTTTGTATAGCTTGAGCAAGTATGTGTGCTAAACTATGACGTGGTTTTAATAGTTCGTTTTCTTGATTCATTGTTTTGGTAATATTCTAAATAAAAAAAATCTCCTTCCATATTTTATCGGCAGGAGTATTTATTGTTTTTCTCTAACACTAAACTCCTACCAGACTTTGGTTGTTATCGTAGTAGTGTTTGTTAGAGTAGTTTTTTTCATTTGTTTTTCCAATGATTATTAAACTATCTAAACTATAACATATTCTAATCTCAAAATCAAGTAAAAGTCTGACTTGCTAAGATGTTAATGTTGACTTTTATAATTAAATGCATATCTTATATAAAAATAAAAATATTAACCAATAAAAATAAATCTTATGCAAAAAGAGAATGTTTTGAAATTGAGTAAATTAACAGCAATTTCGTCTATTGATGGACGTTATGCTGACAGAACAGCAAAGTTGAGGTATTATTTTTCCGAGTATGCGTTAATTCATTACAGAATTGAGGTAGAGCTTGAGTACTTCAAGGCATTGTGCGATATCCTTCCTCAGTTGAAAGATTTTCCAAGAGACAAATTTGATTTGTTTGATTCTCTTGTGGAAGATTTCTTTGAGGATGTAGCTTGGACTGTCAAAGCCCATGACGACGCTATAAATCACGATGTTAAAGCTGTTGAATATTATCTGAGAGCTACTTTCGATGAGAATGGAATCGGAGAATACAAAGAATTCATTCATTTCGGACTGACTTCTTATGACATCAATAGCGTTGCTTGGAATTTGATGCTCAGAGATGCTTTGAACGAGTCTATTGTTCCTCAGCTTGAAGGGTTATCGTCGTATATTAACGAAATTTCTTCAGCTTGGATTAATATTCCGATGCTTGCCCATACACACGGGCAACCAGCTAGTCCTACAAAACTTGGTAAAGAAATCAGGGTCTTTGTTGAGAGGCTAGATAAGCTTATTCAGCAATTAAACAGTTTGCAGTTTGAAGCTAAATTTGGTGGGGCAACTGGTAATCTCAATGCTCATTATGTTGCTTATCCTTATATTGATTGGCATCAATGGGCTGAAAAATTTTTGAGCGATAAGTTTGGTCTTGTCCGTCAGCAAACGACAACACAGATTGAAAGTTATGATAACCTTGCAGAAATATTTGATGTTTGTAAGAGAATCAACACTGTATTTATCGATATGTCCCGTGATATGTGGTCATATATATCGATGAATTATTTCAATCAAAAGCCAAAAAAAGATGAAGTTGGATCATCAGCAATGCCTCATAAAGTAAATCCAATTGATTTTGAAAATGGAGAAGGTAACGCTGGTATTGCAATTGTTCTTTTTGAACATCTTTCGACTAAACTTCCTGTATCGCGTTTACAGCGTGATTTAAGTGGATCTACTGTTGAAAGAATTATCGGAGTTCCATTTGCGCATTTCTTAATTGCAATTGGTTCTTTAAAAAAAGCTTTTGGTAAAGTGGAACCAAATATTGTCAAAATAGTTTCTGATCTCGAGGTTAATTGGGCCGTTGTAACTGAAGGTATACAGACTATTTTACGTAGAGAGGGATATCCTGATCCTTATGGAGCACTCAAAGAACTTACTCGTAATGGTGAGAACGGATTGATTACTCATGCTATGATTCTTAACTGGATTGATTCACTTGAAATAAGTGAAGATATCAAAGAAGAATTAAAGGGTATTACGCCAATTAATTATGTTGGTAAATAATACTTATTCAATTTACAATAAAGTCTCTTTTGGTTTTTTACCGGAGAGATTTTTTTTAATAAAAAGACTTGAAATAAAAATCTGTATAAATATCTTGATGGAGGTTTTTCAAAATATTCCCCTAATATTTAGGCGGGATTTTTTTTAAAGAAAATTTTTTTTATATTTTAATACAATATTTTTATTATGGATACTCATAACAGTTTACAAGCTTATCAACAAACAAAAGATTTTGAACAATTTTTACTGATTCAGTCGATAATAGAAAATGAATTTCCTAATGGAATAAGAGCTGGGTTGTTGGAAACTCTTAAAAATACTTATAAAACATGAAATAATTTTGCAAAATCTTGAGAATTGATGGATATTTTGTTACAATGAAGAAAAATGTTGAAAAGTTGATAGAAAAAAAAGTCTATAAATATCAGTCTTCAATTATGTTATTTTATAATTTTATCCTAGTCTTGGTTTTTCTTGTATTTTTTTGACTTATAATGTTGAAAACCCGCTAACTAATATATATCGGAGCAAAAGAATTTTAATGAAACTTCCATTGCAATTGTTATACTATACAATATATAGTGGTCAACCTTTGAGTATAGACACAATATATTGTATATTTTCCTAGATATGTAAATATAAAAACGTTAAAATATTGAATCGTCAAAATATTAAAACTTTAAAATTATTAATTATTTGAAATGGCTATTTATAAAGTTAGAAAAAGAAATTGAGCTATTGTAGATTTTGATAAATCAAAAATTGAAAAAGCAATTAAACTTGCTTTTGAGTCTACAGGAGTTACTGTTTTTGAAGATTTAAAATTAGTTACTGCAAAAGTTATAAAAGCTGTGGATAAAAAAATATGAAAAGAAATTCCAAATGTAGAAACTATACAGGATATTGTAGAAGAAGTTTTGATGGAGGAATGATTTGTTGATGTTGCAAAAAATTATATATTATATCGTCAGAAAAGAGCTGAATCTAGAGCAACTAAAAATGTTGTTGTAGAAGTATGAAATACAATGGATGAATATTTACAACAGAGTGATCGAAGAGTAAATGCAAATGCAAATCAATGATATTCTCTTGGATGATTGATATTAAATGTTTCTTGAAAAGTAATTGCAAATTATCGGCTTAGTCATATCTATCCTACAGAAATATGAAGCGCTCATAGAAATGGTGATATACATATACATGATCTTGATATGTTTTCTTGATATTGTGCGTGATGGAGTCTTAGACAGCTTCTTGAAGAATGATTCAATGGTTTAACAAATAGAGTGCAGTCTGCACCTCCCAAAAATCTTCAATCGACTGTGAATCAGATGATTAATTTTTTCTGAACATTGCAAAATGAACGAGCTGGAGCACAGGCATTTTCTTCTTTTGATACTTATCTAGCACCATTTGTACATAAATATAAAGTAGAACTAGAGAAAGACATGAATGAGATGTGAGCAAAATTTGAAAGTGAACAAGCAAAGAAAGAATATATAGATAAAAAAACACATAAATATGTCACTCAACAAATGCAGAATTTTATATTCTGATTAAATGTCCCTTCTAGACGAGGTACACAGACTCCATTTACAAATATTACTCTTGATTGGAAATGTCCTGAAGATTTGAAAGATAAAGCGCTTATGCTTGGTTGAATAGAAAACGGATATTATTGTAAAAAATTCTGAGAACTAGAAGAAGAAATGAAACTTATAAATAGAGTTTTGATAGAAGTTTATACTGCTTGAGATCGGACTGGAGCTGTATTTACATTTCCTATACCGACTTATAATATTACAGAAGATTTTCCACGAGAAGACTCTGATGTAAATTTATTATTTGAGATGACTGCAAAATATGGGATACCTTATTTTCAAAATTTTGTATGATCTCAATTTAAAGTACAGAAAGATAAAGATGGTAAAATATCTAAAGTAGAGAATCCTGATGCTTATAAACCATGAGCAGTTAGATCTATGTGTTGTAGATTACAATTGGATCTATCTCAGCTTGAAAAAAGATGAAATGGTCTTTTTTGATCTGCTGAAATGACTGGATCTATATGAGTAGTTACGATCAATCTTGCAAGAATGGGGTACAATTTTAAATGAGATAAAGAGTGATTCCAAAATCAGCTTTTACATCTTATGAATCTTGCAAAAGCATCACTAGAACTTAAGAGAAAAGAAATAACAAAGCGATTGGATGCTTGATTATATCCTTATACTAAAAGATACTTACATTCATTTAGAAATCATTTTTCTACTATAGGTATAAACTGAATGAATGAAGCTATACAAAATTTTACAAATTGAAAAGATGATATATCTACTGATTGATGAAAAGAATTTGCTATAGAGATAATGGATTTTATGAGAGAGAAATTGAAAGAATATCAAGAAGAAAGTGGTAATCTTTATAATCTAGAAGCGACTCCAGCTGAAGGTACAACTTATAGATTTGCCAAAGAAGATAAAAAACAGATTCCAAATATTATACAAGCCGGTACAGATGATGCTCCGTATTATACAAATTCTACACAACTTCCTGTGTGATATACAGACGATCCATTTGAAGCACTTGAAATGCAAAATGAAATACAATGTAAATATACTTGATGAACGGTTTTACATCTTTATATGTGAGAAAGAATTTCGGATGCAAAATCATGTAAAATGCTAGTAAAAAAAGTCATAGAAAATTATCAACTCACTTATATTACAATATCACCAGTGCTTAGTATATGTCACAAACATGGTAATATAGTATGAGAACATGATTATTGTCCAAAGTGTGATAAGGAAATGTAATATGC
>CAYSXV010000045.1:0-8502 GCA_964435215.1 uncultured Candidatus Peribacteria bacterium
CCTGTTTTTTGTTTAAATAAAAAAAAGTATTTATATATTCTGTTTATATTTTTTTTATTTTATTTCTTTTACTATTGCTCGAGGCGTTCATGCAATATCAGTATTTAAGCCTGATTTATGTGTCCATAAAATAATTAGTAATTTTGTCATTCTTTCTGGATCATAAACCTGACTAGTTAGTTTTACTCCAAACTTACTCACATCTAAACCAATCTTTCATTGATTTATATCTATTTTACTTATGCTTCATATATCAGGAGTTACAGTGAATTTTCTATTATCTAGACATATCATCAATGGATCTGCATTATTTACTATTTCTCACTTATTATTTTTTCGTTTATCTCAAAAAGGTTTTGGCCACATATCTAATTTTTGAGGAAATTTTTTTTGAGTTATTTTTTCTTTACTTGATAATGGATAATTTATTGTAATAGGTAAATCTTTAAAAGACTTTAGAGTCCCAATAGCTTTTTTTATAGCTTCTATTTCGGGATCATTTTCTTTTATCAATTCCTTTTGAAATTCATTTAATTCTGCCCTAGTTTCTTTTTTATCATCTCATCCTATATCCATATTTGGTTCAAAATTTTCCATTTTTCAAAGTTATAATTTATAAATTATATATCAATTAATATGCCTTTGCAAATAAGACTCTTCATTTGCTTTTTTTTCAAGTTACCATACATACTCATTTACCAGCATATTCTTTTTTTATAAATTCTTTGAAAGGTAAACATCTTACAGTAGCTTTGGTTTCATCTTGTATTTTTAAAGCCGTTTCAGTAGTTCAATCTCGATGAGCCATCACAAATCATTTCTGTATCTTTTCTTTAAATTCATCATAAGTTTCTACATAATATGTATTTTCTTCTCTCATATTTTTATTTTTTTCAAAAAGATTTTTTTGAATTTCGTGGAGTAGAGGACTAATTTTTTTTGCTGCATCTTCTATTTTTATAATCTCTTTTTCACCAGTATCTCTTCTATATAGTTCTACATTTCAATTTGCCATATCTCTAGGTCATACAGCTATTCTGATAGGTACTCATTTAAGTTCTCGTTGATTAAATTTTCGTCACATAGATTTTTGATCATCATCATCTATCTGATAATTCAATTTGATAGTATCTTTGAAATAAGCAGATTTTATTTTTAATTTTCATTTTTCTATGACTTTTATCAATGGCTTCAAGTATGCTTTTATCTGTTCAAATTCTTCTTTGGTTTTAAATATTGGCACTATCACAACATGTACTGGAGCCAATGCTGGAGGTACAACAAGTCATTTATCGTCACTATGTGACATGATGAGTCATCAGATAAGACGAGTACTTACTCATCGTGATGTTCATCGTACATAATCAAGTTCATTTTTATCATTTGTAAATTTTACATCAAAAACCTTACCAAAATTCTGACCTAAATTATGAGATGTGCCTGCTTGCAATGCTTTGAAATCTTGCATCATAGGCTCTACTGCATATGTTGTCAATGCTCCTGCAAATTTATCATGTTCAGGTTTTGGTCCTAGTACTGGTGATATGGCTATAAAATTTGTAGCAAAGTCATTGTAAACTTTGTGCATCTTTTTAGCTTCAGTTTCAGCTTCTTCATAAGTAGCATGTGCTGTATGTCATTCTTGCCACAAAAATTCTGTTGTCCTCAAAAATATTCTAGTTCTCATTTCTCGTCTTACAATATTAGCTCGTTGATTAATCAAAATAGGTAAATCACGATAGCTATTTATTCGTCTCTTGTAACTGTCTCGTATTATAGTTTCAGATGTCGGTCTTACTATAAGTTCTTCATCTAGTTTGGCTTCTGGATCTACAATAAGTTTTTTATTTTCATCCAATTTTAATCTATAATGTGTTACTATTGCACATTCTTTTGCAAAATGTTCTACATGGTCTGCTTCTTTACTCAAAAAAGATTTTGGTATAAATAAGGGGAAATAAGCATTTACATGTCCTGTATTTTTGAACATAGAATCCAAAACATTTTTTATATTCTCTCGTATGCCAAATCCATACGGTTTGATAACCATACATCATCTTACAGATGAATTTTCTGCTAGATCTGCATTTTGTACAATATCATTGTACCATTGTGAATAGTCTTGTGCTCTGGGTGTAATCGTCATTTATTTTTTATTAATTTCTAAATCAATTCGCTTGTCATATCGAACATAGTGAGATATCTCTTTAATAGTTTGAAAGAGATTTCTCATTTCATTCGAAATGATAGTTGTTGTAGTACTGTAAATATATAATAAAAAAAAATCTGATTTCACTACAAAATTTAATTTAACCCATATTATTGCCATATTTCTTTTATATATAAAAAAGACTTGCTTTTTGTTTTTAAATACCTAAAACGTTCCCTGCTAAATCAAACGATTATGGAAAAGACCACAATTATTTGGATTATGGTTATCGTAGCTTTGGGTGTCATGGTGCTTCCAGACATTTCAATCTTGAGACCATTTGAGTCTTCCATTTATCTTGTTGATGAAGCGATGCAATCATTTGAAATGAAAGTGTCTGTTTCGTCTCCAAGATTCGCCGCGTAACGGCTATGCTTCTTAGAATCTCACATCTAGTTTTACCAGATGATGAAGAACCCATAGCCTATTTAGTAGGGTAAATAAGATTCAATGATCATAAGTAATTTGTTTGCTATAGATCATATACCCGAAACCGTCATTTTTTGACAACCTCCCCCGCTGTAACCGTATCGGCGGGGGATTTTTTTTTACAAAAAAATTAGATTTATATATTTTTATTAAATAAAAAATAAATTCTGATTTTAAAATATCTTTTATTTACTAGTCACTACCTATTAATTTACCTATATAAAAAATCTTTTAAAAAGACTTGACATTTAATAGTAAATAATTATAAAATATCTCGCCATCACGAGATGACCTTCAGCCACCACGATTCCCAGTGAGCTGACAGTAATGGGAACATGTCTTATATCGGTTATTAACGAATTTTAAACATCGCTCTATGGAACGACTTTTTGAACGAGGCCCGCCCAACAAGGCAAACCTCACGTTGCAATTCGCATAATATTTCCCGGCTCGCCCTGCGCATGCACCTAGACCTATATATTGGTCATCGCATAAATGCGTCGGAGCAAAATAAACAAAAAAAAAGGCAATGAAAAAACGCCAAAAGAAAAGCCTTCGCCCCTCAAAAGGTTACGGCTAGCAGGCTAACCCTGCAAATGAAATCGAAAATTATATCTTATACACAAGACAAACCCCGGAACTATGAATCGAAAAAAAATGTCCGGTAAGTCAGCCTTTTTTGTTGGCTTTACCTAGCAGTAGCTGGATCAGGATAGATGGAAGTCCACCCAAATGGGGGATGAAGCAAACAAACCAGCACCCGGCGCCCAATTTAGTGGCAATCGCTGGAGCATTCTATTCGCTGTTTAATTTACATTTATAAAAAAAAAGAAAAAAGTATCCTCCGGTTCAACAGCCAAGCACGCCCATCTAGTCGCAGCGTAATTCGCAGAGTGACATACAGGAGGGCCGCGTAACTATAATCGCCGCCCTTCAGGAATCCGTGCATTATATTCCGGAGGAAAATGTGAATGTCCGGTAAATACCGGTTTTGTGATCTCCTATTGGAGCAGAATGGAGTAAAGGTGCACCTTTCTCCTTTGTAGTATCGAGAGGGCTTATGCCCATATTACACTTTGATATGACGGGAGTAGCCAAACCCATCTATCCGTACAAAATAATTATTACCGTGCGGTATAATCTCTTACAAGCCAAATGTGCTGCGGAGTATATTAAAGTGTTTTTTCAACCCCGGGGTGGTTATCCTCCCGGTTTCAAACCGAGTTGGTGTGGAATCCTACCAACTCATTACAACCCCGGCGAACGTATGTGTCGCTGGGGTTTTGCTTTATTCTAAAAAAACTTGATTTATACTTTTATAAAAATAAATACTAACTAAGTCTTTTTTAAGACTCGAACGATTAATTGTTAAACATTACAAAAACCAACGCCTATGAAAAAGTTAGCAAGGACGAGTGTAAATTGTAAAAATTTAAAAACTGCTGAAGAAGAAGGCCGGTTGCTGAACGTAAGCTGAAGAAAAGTTAAAACAAGCTGAACGTTTATTATTATGGTGGGTCCCCAGTTTACCGGGGGCTCATTTTTTTTTAATAAATTTTATAATAAAATAACAATTGACAATAGATATAAAATTTATAACATAATAGAGTAATTTTTCTTCATAAGAGAAGAGTCCCCAGTTTATCAGGGGCTCTTTTTTGTTCTCAAAAACATTTGCAGAATCGATTTAAAATATTATAAATTATCTAAGTATTGTAATGTTTTTATATTTTAACTTTTTCTATGTGTTGAATATTTGCATACAAATGAAAAAAAACAGATGCACAAAAAATTTTATTGCATTGACTGCAAAGATTAGAATATCGTGGTTATGATTCAGCATGATTGTTTATTTGAAATGATAAGTGAGAAACTCAACTTATCAAATCAGTTTGAAAAGTATCATCACTTGTAGAAAAAACCAATAAAGAAATCAAAAAATCTGATTTTAATTTTTGAATAGCTCATACTCGCCGAGCAACTCATGGATGAATTACAGAAAATAATTCACATCCGCATCACAGTATTAATAAAGATTTTTATATAGTGCATAATTGAATTATAGAAAATTATCATAAACTCAAACAGGATTTGATAGCTAAGTGATATAAATTTTATTGAGAAACCGATAGTGAAGTAGTAGCAAATTTATTACAAGAATACGATACATGAAATTTTCTAACTACAGTCGAAAAAATTCTTTCAATTATTAGATGAGCTTATGCTTTGGTTATAGTATCATCCAAATATCCATGAGAAATGATAGCTGTCAGGCTAGGTAGTCCACTAGTATTTGCCTATAACCAGACTTGAGATTTTTATTTTTCATCTGATCAGCAAGCATTAGCTTGATATGCTGATAAACTTATTTACTTAGATGATTGAGACCTTGTATATATCCACAATAATGATTACCAAATCAAATCATGATGAATACAGATATCCAGAGAAATAGAAGATATGGATTTGGAATCTTTGGAAATATCTAAATGAGAATTTAAACATTTTATGATTAAAGAAGTTTTTGAACAATCAAATATTATTAGAAGGATTTTTAAATGAAGAGTAAATTTTTGAGATTATTCAATGAATGCAGAGGCATTTCATGGTATGCAAAATGAAAATTTTCAAAAAATAGTTTTTGTAGGATGTGGTACTTCATATAACGCATGATTACTATGAGCTTATCGAGTTCAAAATTTAGCATGAATACAGACAGAATGTGAAATAGCTAGTGAATATGAATATAAAAATATCCATGTCGATGATCAGACTTTATTTGTTTTTATTTCACAATCTGGTGAAACAGCAGATAGCATAGAAGTTTTGAAATTACTCAAAAGCAGAGGAGCTCATACATTTGGAATAGTGAATGTAGTATGATCTACAATTTCACGTCTTACTGATTATTGATTATTTACAAGAGCCTGAGCAGAAATATGAGTTGCTTCTACCAAAGCTTTTACAGCACAGATTACATCTATTTTACTCCTTGCTCTATTTTTATGAAAAAAGAGATGACTTATAAAATCTAAATACGATAAAATTATGACAGAATTAAGCAAAGTCCCAACTATGATAGAAGATGTACTAGAGCAAAGCAGTAATATAAGAGAGATAGCACAGAAATTTTTCAAATACAAAAATTTCTTTTTCTTATGAAGACATTATCAAGTTCCTATAGCTCGTGAATCATCACTCAAATTAAAAGAGATTTCTTATCTACATTCAGAGTTTTATCCTAGCTGAGAATTAAAACATTGACCATTGGCATTGATAGATTCCAATATACCATCGGTTTTATTTGTTCCTAATGATTTACTATTTGAAAAAAATGTTTCCTCAATCCAAGAAATAAAAGCGAGAAATTGAATAGTACTTACAATATCAGACAAAGAAATTCCCAATGCTGATTATAATATTAAAATAAATCAGACTATAGATGAAATATATCCATTTCTTACGGCTGTAGTATGACAATTATTTGCCTATCATATTGCTGATATTTTATGAAAAGATATAGATAAACCTAGAAATTTAGCAAAAAGCGTAACTGTTAAATAATCAGTTTTGTTATTCTAAATTAAATAAAGGATATAATTTATATTATTTGTTATACTGAGAATTATAGACTATTTTCGTAAATTTCATATTGTTGTCCGTATAGATCATTTTTTTACTGTTACTTCATTTTCTGGTATATTTTTATTCAACGTTTCTACAATACGTTGCATAGATGGTTGTTCGTTATTAAAATATCAAGCCATAAAATCTTCAAAAGCAAAATCTCGATGTTTACAACTGGAATTTTTGTAAATTCATTCAAGATCTCATTGCATACACGGTCTAATCTGTACTTCACAAGGATGATTAATGAATCAATTTTTGTATCTATATGCTTTTATAAATTGTCAGTTCAATACTATATCTCATCGTGGAGATATACAATTTGGTTTTATTGTTGGAGTTTGATCTATTGTTTTATCATTTGTTGGTAATGTATTGTCTATATAATTGTTTCGTAGAGTATCTGCATTGGTATATCAATTTATTTTTCATTGATTGTCAAAATTTGCTCATTTATTTATAGGTACTTCTTTTCATGGTTGTATAAGTGGGTCTATTACTTTTTCATTATAAGAAACTACAGACTCTTTTTTATATGTATAAGGCATATTTGTTTTACAAGATTTTCATTCGAAGTTTCATCATAAAAATCCATCATTACATATTCTTCTTTGAATATTACATATATCTGGTACGTCATTTCTTTGTTGATAAGCTAATATAGATTTTCAATGTTCCAAAATTTTTCATCGTGGAGTAGTACAATCTTTTTTGGGAATATTAATATCTTTATCTATATTTATTTTTTTAATATCGGTTTTAGTTATAATCTTTTCATTTATATATCATGATTTTATAACTCAAGTATTAATATTTCAAGTATTTATGTTTCAAGAATTTATCATTCAAGTACCTATAACATCTCATGTGTTATAATCTTTAAATAAATAATCCCATTTATTAGACGCTCCATGTTCATTAGATTCTGCACTTATATTATGTTCTATTCATTGATTATCTAGAAACATAAATTGCATATCTTTTTTTTCTGCAGCTATTTGACTTTTATTTATATAGTCTACGCAAGAAAAATATATACTTATAACAAGAAAAATACTCAAACATACAATAATAAATATCAAAAAATTGTAAAAAATTTTGATTGATATCTTTTTTTTATTTCAATAAAAATTATGTTTATATTTTCTTTTAGAAATCTTTCTTACCATTATATATAGATAAGATGTAAATATATATATTATTATAATTAGATTTTGTTTATATGCAATATTTTATTGATTTATAATTATTCCATTTCCTAAACATTCATCTCCATTATAAGCTACTACTATCTGTCATGGTGCTATAGCTCGTTGTTTTTCTTTAAATTCCACTTCCAATCATTCTTTATATTTGGTTTTAGAAATTAATTTCAATAAAGCTTCCTTAGGTTCTTGTCTATATCTTATCTTTGCTTGTATTTCCATTGGTAGTTTATGCTCATCAGATATTCGATGTCGATTGTCTGCATAAATTATTTTTTGGTTTAATAATTCATTTCATCTATCTCACACATAAATAATATTTTTTTCAACATCTATCTTGCTTACATATAGATCTGGTAATAAATTTAATCCACGTCTTTGTCATATGGTATAAAACCAAGCTCCATCATGTTCTCAGATCTTTTTTCATTCTATATTTATAATATCTCATATTTTATGAGGAAGTTTTTGTTCCAAAAAAGTTTTTATAGGTATATTTCCTACAAAACATAAGCCCTGACTGTCTTTACGATCAGCATTTGGCAATCATATTTCTTTAGCTATTTTTCTTACTTGTGGTTTGTCTATATCTCATATCGGAAAAATAGATTTACTTAATTGAAATTGATTTAATCAACTTAGAAAATAACTCTGATCTTTGTTGTAATCTATTCATCTATATAGTTTCATTGTAACAGTGTTTCATTGTTTCATTGTAACAATACGTGCATAATGTCATGTAGCAATACCATCAAATCACATTTCCAATGCTTTGTTTAAAAACACATCAAACTTAATTAAATTATTACAGAAAACATCTGGATTGGGAGTTATTCATTTTTTGTAACCATCATATATATAGTTTATTATTTTTTCATTATATTCTTTTATAAGATCAAAAGACAAAATTTCTATTCACAAAAATTTTGCAACTTTTATTGCTTCATCTGCATCTTGATACGTACTGCAATTTCATGAATCAGAAATATAATTTTTCATAAATCATGCTACTATATCATATCATTTTTTTTT
>CAYSXV010000046.1:0-8488 GCA_964435215.1 uncultured Candidatus Peribacteria bacterium
GATATTAGAGAAAGTTTCTCAGCTGCAGGTAGGATATGATGAGCCGCTTATAGAAGAAGAGAGGGTAGACCATCAGATCAAGCTGTACTTTATGCAAGACTTACGGACAGAGCACTTAGACCTATGTTTCCAAAATGAATGATCAATGACGTTGTGATTACTATTACACCACTTGCAATAGACCATACTATGGATTTATGAGTCGCTACAATTATATGAAGTTCTTTATCTATTATGGCTGCAGGTATACCATTTGATGGTCCAGTATGAGCTGCAAAAATCTGATATAAAGATGGTAAATTTCTTATCAATCCAACCAAAGAAGAACTCAAAGATTCAATGTTCGACTTACTCGTTGCTGGTAAAAAATGAACTATCAATATGATAGAATCAGAGGCATCAGAAGTGCCAGAAGATATACTTAGAAAAGCTTTTGAAATATGACAGGAACAGATCAATAAATCTTGTGATTTCCAAACAGAATTTCTAAAAAAATTAACAATTCATAACAAAGAAATTGCTTACAACAAACCATCAGAAGAACTTATGGCTTATATTTCCAATATTCTGACTGCTGATAAATTGGAGGCTATGACTGGTAATTCAAAAGTACCATTCAATGAATTATATTCTCAATATGAAAAAGAAGTTCTAGAAATCGCAAAAGAAAAAATATCAGATCCAGAACAAAAAGATTTTTCAGAAAGTAAAATAAAAATCTGAGTTTTCAATACTATAAAATATTTTATCCGTTCTCGCACATTGGAGACATGAAAAAGAATCGATGATAGAAAACAAGTAGATATTAGACCATTGTTTTGTGAAGTAGGCATGATACCTAGAGTACATGGTACATGACTTTTCCGAAGATGAGATACACAGGTACTTACAACTGTAACTTTGGGATCTCCATGAGATTTTCTAATATTTGATGATATGGAAAATGACGGAGTTAAACAAAGATTTTTTCATCATTATAACTTCCCTCCATTTTCTGTTGGTGAAGCAAAGGGTATGAGATGAACTGGTCGTAGAGAAATATGACATGGTAGATTAGCAGAAAAAGCTCTTGAAAAAATGATACCAACAAAAGAAGAATTTCCATATATAATCAGACTTGTTTCAGAGTGTTTATGATCATGATGATCTACATCTATGGGATCAGTTTGTGGTTCTACATTATCACTTATGGATGCTTGAGTACCTATTAAAAAGCCAGTTGCTGGTATAGCAATGTGATTGATGACAGATCACGATGATGCGTGAAATATCACAAAACATATGGTGTTAAATGACCTTATGTGAACAGAAGATTTTACATGAGATATGGATTTTAAAGTTGCTGGTACTCGTGATGGTATAACAGCTATACAGCTTGATACAAAATTAAAAGGTATAACTATGGATATCATACAAGAGACTATCACAAGAGCTATTTCATGATACAATGAGATCATGGATTTCATGCTTCAGACTATAGATAAACCTAGAGATCACGTAGCTACATATGCTCCAAAAATCTTCTCAATCAAAGTACCTATGGCAAAAGTTAAAGAAGTAATAGGAAAATGATGAGATGTAATAAATAAAATGATAGAAGAATGTGGAGGTATCAAGATAGATTTTGAAGAAGATGGAACATGTTATCTTACTCATCAAGATCAAGCTATGATAGACAAGGCACTTGCAATGATAAAAGAAATTATAACAGATCTAGAAGCTGGTCAAGAATTTGATGCAAAGATTACAAGAGTAGAGGATTACTGATTATTTGTTCAACTACCAAAAAATAAAATGTGATTATGTCATATATCAAATTTGGGTCAAAGATATGAGACTCCATTAACAAATCATTTCAAAATATGAGAAAGAATAAGAGTTAAAATAAAATGAATAGATCACGATTGAAAAGTAGCAGTAGTGAAAATATAATTTCTTATATAAAATATTATTTAATAAAAAACCCCGCATTAAAGCTGGGTTTTTTTAATAAAAAAACAATATAAAAAAAGTACCCAAAAATTTGCACTTACAGTACTACAAAAAAAGTACCCAAAAATTTGACAAATCAAAAAAAACCTATATAATTAATACTACAAGATAAGGAAAAAAATCTATTTCCGATAAAATGTATTAGTAAATCATTAATATATTATATAGGAAGGAGGTCATGTACAGATGCGTTGTTAACCTAAACCATTAACAATTATTATTGAGGATACTAATTACATAATCTTGGTGCTCAAACGTTATTTTAGTGCTACTAGCCGCATTACAGTAATTACAACACCTTCATGTATGTTTATTAGCTCTATATTGCTAGTTTAAATGCTTCTTTGATGGGATTCTTTAATTTGCTCTTGTAGACTTGTCTATAATAGTTTATTAATCTATCTGTTGTCTGCTATTTTGGTCTTTTTCCTTTAAATTATATCGCTTATATTGGCGATATTTTTTGTTATATAAAAATTATTACTAATCAATCAATACCATTAAATATTATTAAATATATTTTCTACTTACAATCACATTTATTGTCTTTTCATTTTCATCCACAACAATCATCTCATCCTGATTCACAACAATCATCTCATTTTCATCCACAACATCATTCATCATCATGGTGGTGATGTCAGTGATCGTGTTCATGCATTTTAGCTTTTTTCATATATTCCAATGAATCAAAAAATCATCATATCATAGCTGTTAAAATATGATCATCGCTTATTTCTTGTCATCACATTTTATTAATCTCTCATTTTAATTTTACATATTCGTCCCATACTTCCTTGCTTACTTCGATATTGTGTTTAGTCATTATTTATATTTAAATATTTAAAACGTTTTGCTTTTCCATCCTTAGCAACTTGTCATCTCGAACAGAGTGAGAGATCTCTATAGGACTATAGGATAAAAGCGATTTCTCAGCTCACTTCATTCGTTCGAAATGACAATTGCCAAAGTTTACTTGAAACTCTTTGCAAATCTGAGGTCTCAATTTGTAAAATATCTTATATCCTTGATTCCATATCTCATCGCAGCCAACCTATTTATTCATGGTCAGAAAGCAAATCCACTATATTCTTCAGGATCTACTCATGCTATTTTCAATACATTTGGATGTACCATCCCAGCTCAAAGTAATTCAATCCATTTTGACATAGATTTTTCTCAAGTTTTTCTATCTACCAATTCATATCTTGCATCTATTTCAAAACCAGGTTCTACAAATGGGAAAAATCATGGTCTCATCCTTACTTCTACTTTTCTTTTTAACATTATTGATAAAAATTTCTGTATCACATCTTTGAAGTTTGCTATGCTTACTCACTTATCTATATACATTCATTCAAATTGAAAAAACATAGTATCGTGTGTAGCATCCATTTCATCAAATCTATAACATCTTCATGGTACTATAACTTTCAATGGTAATCAGTATTTTTTTATCATATAATTTTGCAATGCAGAGGTGTGAGTTCTAAGGACTAAATATTCTCAACTCTTATCCTTTTCGTTTAAATAGATTGTATCGTGCATTTCTGTTGCAGGATGTGTAAGTGGTATATTTACTGATTCGAAATTTTGAAATTTTGTAGCTACTTCATTTCCGCTTTCTACTATAAATCACATTGTTTTAGCTGCTTCTTCAAGATCTCTCCTTACTCTAGTTATAAGATTGAAACTTCATTGTTCGATCTTTTTTCCTTCTAAAGATATATCTACAATGTCTTCACGAAGTTTTGCATTTATATTATCCATACTCAATAATTGTTCTTTATTTTCATATGCATCTGTTAAAATAGTCTTTGCATCAGACAATGTTTTACCATATGTTTTTTTTTCTTCTATCGATAGAGTAGTCATCTTTTTGAATTCTTCATTCAAAAGTCATTTTTTCCCTAGATATGTATCAAAGAAAAGTTCCAATGATGTAATATCTTTCACCATATCCAATTCTTTTAATATTTTATCAGTTTCCAACATTATTTTCATCAATAATATAAAATATAAGCCTGACCAATTTAAAGATAAATGTTCCTTTTTCAACGATTTTATTTGATTTTTTGTGTTTTTCTACGACTTTGTAACAATTTTTTGATTTTTGTCAATCTTAAGAGCTATATTGAAACAATTTATTTTGCAATATCGGTATCTCAGGTTATAATAAAATAGTCAAATTTATTACTCTATTTAATTATGGACAAAAGAGAACATAAGCTTCTTATCGAAGTTAAAGACCTTACTCGATGATACGAGGATTCTCCATATCTTTTATTCGATAAATTTAATTTTGCTCTATATTCAGGAGATTTTACAATTATTATGTGAAAGTCTGGTTGTGGAAAATCATCACTTGTAAAACTTTTGATATGAGAAAAAAAGGCTCCATCAAGATGTGTTTATCACAAGAGAGAAGATTTATCCAGATATTCTGATGAAGAGATTCAATATTTCAGAAGAAAAGTATGAATAGTTTTTCAAGATTATAAATTGATAGATTCATTAAATGTAAAAGATAATATCACATATCCACTCAGGATTTATAATTTATGAGATATGGTTATAGAAGATAAATTTCAATCAATAGTAGATGAACTTAAAATTGATTATTTAATCAATCATCCAGTAAAATATTTAAGTTGATGAGAAAAACAAAAGGTTTGTTTAGCTAGAGCACTTATACATGATCCAGAGTTTATCATAGCAGATGAACCGACATGAAATCTTGATCGAGAACATACTCAACAGATATGAGATATGTTAATCAACGCCAACAGATTATGAAATACAGTGTTGCTTATTACTCATGATATCCATTTATTGAATTATATTAAAAGCAAATACCAGGTGAATATTTTTCAGATGTGTTAATATTTTTTTAATCCTATAATTTTGCCATTCATATGAAAATCAAGCAGAATAATATTATTATCAAAAAGGTGATAGAGGAAATTCAAAAATTAGACATAGCTTGATATCTTACACAGGAAGTTAAGGATTTTTTAAAATATCTAAATTATTATAAAATCAAAAATGTATTAAAAAATATAGACTCATTTTGCGATTATTTGCACTTCATAGATCATAACAATACAACACAGATTCATCAGTTGGAATATGATCAATCCAAGGATATAATAAAATCTGATCATGATCTTTTTTATTATGTTTCACAAAAGTGATTAGAAAAAATATGAGAGAATAAACTTCATCAAAAATTACGAGAAAATGATTATAATATTTCTTACATCATGCAATGAGTAAAATGATTATTACTTTTGACGGTAGATGAATTTTGTAATGCTTCTCCTACAAGGATGTCGATCAATAAAATGCTATGGAAAAAAGAAAATTTAGAATTCAAAAAATAATTATTACATAATAAACAATAAATAAATCTTCAAATTATAGGAGATTTTTTTTATATAAAAAAAATCTAATTCTCACAGAAATTAGATTTTATATATATTAATTTTAATAATTATTATCGATATCAGGATTTTTTTTACCTTTTTCCATATATTCTTGTACGACTTCTCACAATGCTTCTACCAAAATATTAAATTTATTTTCTTCTCATTTTAAATCTTCAAGATCTCTATCTTTTTTCTGTCATACAAAATAGTCTTTCATCCTCATGATTTTTCATACTTGTCTTTTGGGTCAAGATATATTATCAAAAGGGAAATCTACTCAGTGTTCAAGTTTTATTGTAATATCTCATTTACCAAATATTTTATCTCGTATACTATTTTGATTAAAAGAAATTGTTTCTATTTTTTCTCGTTCAAAAATATCTGTTTTATAATCTCGTACTCATTCTCGCATAAATAATGTAATTCATCTATCGCTCAATATCAATGCGTCCAAGTATAGATTCAAAAAAGTTAGTACAAATTTTATAAAAAAATATAGTCCTATACCAGCAAAAATCCAAGACTGATAAATCCGATTTGAATATTGGCTTATTCATAAATATACAAGATAAAGTACAAAAAGAAAAAGGAGAGTTTTCAAAACCTCCCTTATCAAAATGCTTCCATTATGTCATATAACGTGGTGAATATTTTCTACATCAACATATTGTTTGATTATTTCTTTTCTAAGCATACAAGCATTTTTTGGAAACTAAAAAATTTTCCACATTTTACTTCGTATTTACTATTTTTTCATAGAATCGATTTTCTTTTGCTTCTCCAAGAATTTTTCCATTCTTCATTTAACAACCTTCTTAATTACTCTATCTTTGTTGAATGCAGGATGACATTGATAACAAGTTTCAACCTTGATCGGTCATTTTACTGTAGCATTTATACTGAAACTAGCTCAACATATACAGTTGACTACCACGTCTTGATTATAATCTCAGTGTATTCCTTTTTTCATTATCTTTTAAATTAAATATATAAATATAAATCTGATTTGTCCTGGTTTATCAGGATTTTATTTTGGTTTGTTATTAACGAGTGAATGCTACATGTGCTGGAGCATATTCATGTATTTCTTTATCAGTGAATCGATGTGCTATTTCCTTTTCAGCTTCTTCAGCATTTCATGATGCATGTACAAGATTTGGTACTCATATGTTTTTATCATCAGCGTATGTGTATGACATATGTGCATAGTCTCATCTTATTGTTCATGCTGGCGCAGCTTTTGGTTCTGTAGGTCATACTATCTTGCGTACAAATTGTATTACCTCTATTCATTCTAGAATCATCGCTATTACTGGTAATTTTGTCATCATATCTATAGTGATATCAAATGTTTTTTGTCCATGTCTAGATATCATTGTTCATATAGTTTCATAGTGATGATACAAAAAATCTCTATCTGGTTTGACCATTTTAATTGCGGCTACATGCAATCATGCTCTCTCAAAACGAGAAATTATTTCTCATATAATACTACGTCATATTGTATCTGGTTTCAAAACTACTAATGTTCTTTGGATATTAGTCATAAAATATTTAATTACAAATAAAAAAATAATATTCATCATTAATATGTTTTTTCTTTGGGTTTTCAAGATAAATATTACATATTGAGTCAAAAAATGTAAAAAATCCCTTGAATTGATTAGTTAAATGTATATATGTCTATTCAATATGTCCTGTTAAGTCAGGTTTTTTGTTTATTGACTTGGATGGGGAATCGTCTAATGGTAGGACAGCGGACTTTGACTCCGTCAGTCTAGGTTCGAATCCTAGTTCCCCAGGATGTTAATTAATATATAATAATACACTTTGTTAATGCGGGGTAGAGAAACGGTATCTCGTCGGGCTCATAACCCGAAGATAGGTGGTTCAATTCCATCCCCCGCAACCAAAAAAAATCTAGCTTGGGTCTACTTTATAATCAGGAGTAGCTTAGTTGGTAGAGCGTCTGACTCTGAATCAGAAGGTCCTAGGTTCGAATCCTAGCTCTTGAGTAAATAAATTATTAAATCGCAAATGTTGTGCCGGGGTGATGGAATTGGCAGACATGCTTGGCTTAGAACCAAGTGCCGTAAGGTGTGCAGGTTCAAGTCCTGTCCCCGGTAATATTGATAAATATTGAGATAATATATGTAAATTAAGTATTTGTGTATAGACAACCGAAAGAGATCTAATAATGTGTCTCACAACATTGGGGTTCAAGTTATGTCCCTGGTAAAAAAATCGATAGTCCCAAAAATATTAGAAATCGGGCTTACGATGAAGAGAAATTTGTCTTGAAAAAGATTCCTATTTTTGTATAAACAACCAGTTATATTTTTAAACCAGCTTATATTCCGAGGTAGCTCAGTTGGTAGAGCAAGTGACTGTTAATCACTGGGTCGTGGGTTCGAGTCCCTCCCTCGGAGATTAAATAATAAAAATGTTTTATAGTATTTTACATCAAATCATGCCAATTACAAAGTCAGCAAAGAAGGCAGCCAAAAGATCTCTCATATTACAATCAAGGAATAAGGAGTTCAAATTGAGAATGAAAATGGAAATGAAGAAATTCATAAAGAGAGTTCAAAAGGGAGAGACTGTAGCAATTCAGGATTTGAGTAACATATACAAAGTGATAGATAAGTGTGCAAAAGTAGGTGTTATCAAAAAAAGAAATGCAGCAAGAAAAAAGTCTAGAATGGCCAAAATTTTTAGTAGCAAAAAATAATTCCCTAGTAAAAAACAAACGGGAATTTTTTTGCCAGCTTAACTTAGCTCCCCGACATATCGGGGCAAAGTAAAAGCAGTTGAATTATTTGAAAATATATTAAGATTAGTTATTAAACAATAAAAATATAAAAAAATTCATATTTGCCAGCTTAGCTCATTTGGTAGAGCAACCGCCTTGTAAGCGGTAGGTGATCGGTTCGAATCCGATAGCTGGCTCCATTAAAATAATTAATTGTTAAAAAAAGTTCTGGGGTGAGTAGTGCAGACACGCTAAAGCGTGTAGTCGCAAGGCGACTCTGGCTAGAACATCTAATTTGTGAGTAAGATTTATAAAT
>CAYSXV010000047.1:0-8307 GCA_964435215.1 uncultured Candidatus Peribacteria bacterium
TCTTTGCAGCTGATTTGTTATTTTACATAGCATTTTGGGCATTACTTAGTTTGTCCAAACATACAAGCCATACAAGACGTTTATCAATTAAATACATGAAAAGAGCAGTTATATTGATGGTTTTTTTACTTCTTATGCTTATTTTGATCGCAATGGCAACATTGGGAGTAAGTGTAATGAAATCATCAATGATGCTTATAAATGTTTATGTATTTATTATTGGGTTTATAGCTACTTGGGGAATCTTCTTGTACTATAGTCACAGAAAATCGATTAGTGATAACTTTTGAAAGTAATTTCATCCCAAAATAGCTCGGCTTTTAGTCGGGTTATTTTTTTATAAAAAAAATCCCGCACTTGGCGAGATTTTTAATATTTACGATTTATTTGTTCTTATTTATACTTTTCTTTCAATCTTTTAATAGTTTCTTCTTTTTTCTTTTTTCTTTCTGCTTCTTTTTCAGCTTTAATTTCATCTTTTGATTTTTTGATTTCTTCTTTTTTTTCTTCTACTGTCATTGCAGCTTCTTTCTTTGCTTTTAAATCTACTTCAGCTTCAACATTTACTTCAATTTCTTTTTTAACTTCTTTATACATAAATGGTACATTATAAGTTCATATAGCAGTAAGCTTTTTCTTTAATTTTATAAGATGAGATTCTACTTCTATTCCATAAGTTTCTTTTATTGCTTCTACTATATCGTTTTCATCTACCTTTGCATATAGAGTGTTATCTTTATTTGCTTTCCTTATGATTTTGATTCATCCATTTTCTTTGATTTTCATAAATAATTCATCAAAATTATTAGCTTTCTTTTTTCTAGATTCAGTTGCAGCTTTCATTTTATTAGCGTAATTATGTTTATTGTGTGAATCTCATAATACTGCTAATTTTTTTGGCAACAAAACATTCCTTGCATAAGCAGGTCTTACATTTACAAGTTCAAACTTTTCTCCAAGATGTTTATTTCATTCCAAGAGTATAACCTCTATCACCTTGTTTTCTGCTTTTCTTCTTGGCATTACAAAAAATTAATATTTAAAATACGACAATGGCTATATATAATAATATTGACTTGGATTTCAAATGAAAATTTAACTTTAGTTCTTAGCTACTAGCTAAAATATTTCTTGATAATTACAATCAAAACTCTAAAATTAAATCAGTTTTTTATATGAAATTTATGTAAATGAAAAAAAAGATAAAATCTTGGAAATTATTGCTTGGTTTGGCTCTTTTAATATTATGATTGCTTATTTTTCCCAAAAAAATTCCTCATACATATTTTCCACAAGTGTGTTACCAGTCAAATTGTTATAGTCTTGAAATAGCAAATACTCTTGCAACAAGAGAAAAATGATTGATGAATCGTGAGTATCTAGGTGAGAATAGTTGAATGATATTTGTCTTTGAAAAAGAAGATACACACAAATTCTGGATGAAAAATACATTAATCCCACTTGATATGATACGACTTAGTTCATGACTTCAAGTAATCTATATAGCCAATGCTATACCTTGTAAACAAGAAATATGTCCTATATATTGACCAGATAAATTAGCAAAATATGTTCTAGAAATAAATTGATGATATGCCAATAAAATATGATTAAAAGTCTGAGATCAAATGGTAAAGAAAGGTGTTCGATAAATATTAATAATATATTAAAAATATTACAAAAAAGGACGATAAGATTCGTCCTTTTTTTATAAATATTCTAAATATTATTTTTTAAATTCGTTACATTTTGGTTCTTGCATTTTCTCACACGCCATTTTTGTGCATCAACCTATATTACCACTTTCCACAAAACAGTTGTTACAACCATCAAACCAAGATACACAATCTTGTGGTATAGATACTTGGGTATTATTAGTTCCAGAATCATTTATTTCTTCTGATTCAAATTCGTTACATTTTGGTTCTTGCATTGTCTCACATGCCATTAATGTACAAGCAGTTGTTTTACCATTTTCCACAACACAATTGTTACAACCATCAAACCAAGATATACAGTTTTTAGGTATATTAGTATTTGTGTTATTATCTGTAGTTTTGTAAGTACTACAACCAGAAAGTGCTGCCATTAAAATTAAAAATCCACTTATTATAATAATATTGTTTTTCATAATTTGTATAAATTAAAATATATAAAATTTATTTCACTTCATAAACTATCTGTAAATATACAACAATTTCACTTTGTCCTGCTGAAATAGTTTGTGTATTCATATCAGCTACTCATCCTCACATATTAGATTCAGCTTTTGCATAATACATTGGATATGGTGAAGGAATATTAGATGATTCGTTTTCAGATATCATGCTTGCTTTTCCTAGATTTAAATTTCATAATTTTGCTAATTGTTCAGCTTTTTGTTTTGCATTTTCAAAAGCCTTTGTACGAGCTTGTTGTACTGCTGTTTCTTTATCTTTTAAATTGAAATAAGTATTATTTACATTTATTCCTCATACATCACCAATTTGGCTTATTATTCTAGCTCATTTTTCTGTGAATCCAGATCAATTTACTTCTATTTCTATGTTTTGTTCTGCTCTATATCATAATAATTTTCTTTGAGAATTTGTTCGATCATATTCAGGATAAACATTTACAGAAACTGTTTTTATTTTTTCTTTTTTAACATCATTGTTTCATAGGACTTCTTTTATTTTTAATATTTTATTTTCCATCTTTGTCTGTGCGTCCTTTGTAGTTGTCCCACTTTCTGAAACTGAGGCATTTATTACAAACGTATCTGGTACTGCGTAGGCTTTTCATTCTCCATTTACTGAAATAGTGTTTGTTATTCATTGTTGATTTGGGACCTGATTTTTATAAGGAGTCCTGATCTGGTATCACATAAATACAAATGCTGCAACTATTATTACAGTAGCAATTAGAAACCATAGATTGTCTTTGTTCATAAAAATATAATAAAAAAATAAAATACTAATTATAGACGAATTAAAATATTCAAAATTTTAACATCACATTATTGACTGTATTTATAATGAAATCTTTTTTATTCTTCCTCAATTTCGCTATCGCTTTCCTTTTCGAGTAATGGTATAAAACGAAAATATTCGAGCAATTGCAATCAAGTAAATCTTCCCACTAAAATATTTAATATAAAGATAATTATAATAAATTCTGGATAAGACAAAAGTAACTGTTTCAAGCCATCTCGACTTAATATTCAATAAACCACTGCAGATACTATAAGAAATTCTATAAAAGATATAATCCGAGTTTTGCTTTGTATTTTAAATCATTCATAGAATACCTTATCTGCAACCACTATTAAGAATATTATAGGGAATATAACCAATCAATTATTAAAGACACTGAAATCAATCATGTTTGTATTTAATATTTTATCCAATCCTAGTATCAAAACTATCATAAGAAAATATAGTATTATAAGTATTGTTAATTTTGCACTGTATAATAAATATATTTTTTTTGTAAATAGTCTTGTCAGTATCACAGCTATTATAGCTATAATGAAAAGTATAATACTCAGTTTTAATCCAAACACAGCCATAGATGTAGCAAAAAATATGGGACTATAAATACCAAACACACTAAATCATATTACTTGCCTAAACACACTCACAAGTAGGGCAGCTAATCCGAGAGCAAAGAATAAACCTATAAGATTAATAGGAAATCAGTTATAAATTAAATTATCTACCAGATAAGATAGTAGGAAATATTTTGGTACTTGAGAAAAAGATAATGAAAAAGTTTTTACATATGTTTCAGATATTACATCTTTTTCAAAAGACAGACTAGAAAAAAAAGCTAGATTATAATCATTATTCAATACGTAAACTTTTGATATTCATAGTATTTTGATATATTTTGCTAGTATCCTTTTTAGAAAATTTTGATTCAAATCATTTAAAACAAATACTTGCTTTTTATTCAACTCCAAGTCTTGTCAGTTGTTTATTTTTCCCAGAGAATCCAAAATCTGATCAAAAAATTTGCTGTTGATAATTACAATATCAGCGTTTTTTATATCCAATATATTTTCAGATAATTGCGCTATTATATTATCTTCTCATATTATTTTTTTATTTTCTATTATGATTTCATTTAACAATATATCGTGTTTTTGAAAATTATCTTGGAACCCTATTTCAAATTCTTTTATATTCTCTCATATATATGCTATAGATTTTCAATAAGTTTTTATATCCTTTTTGATACTATAATAACAATTATTATCATCAGTAAAATCTGCTTTTAAACTATATTCTCATTTATCTTTGAATAAATATCCAAATTTATTTCATTTATTTGTTACAATATTCTTATTATTATAATTCAAAATAAATTTAATCTGATTACTATCTAGTACTTGTTCAGTACCCGATAATAATATCTTGTATTCAGCTGTTTTATCCTTTCTTACTCATTCTGGTCAAGAGATTATGTAGTCTTGATTACAAAATGCAGAAGCATTATGATCTTCTTGAGCTTTGGTAAGACTTATAATAAAAATCGATACCAATATACTTATCATCAAAAAAATTCTTCAGATTTTTTTCATTTCTGCTAATTGAATATAAACTAAGCTATATATAACAATATTTTACTAGAAATAAATGGAAAGTTATTCAGATTTATTTTCTTTCATAAGCTGTATAATCTGTAATAATATTTTGATCTGTTTATAATTTAATTTATTTTCTGAAGCTAAAAATCTTATATCTTGTATAGAATTTACATTATTTCATAGCATTTTTTCATAAACGATTTTACCTATAGCCACTGGCATTATTACATCTCATTTGCTTACATTGAATCATTCAGTTAACTTATCTGCATTTGGTATTTCATCTTTTCATAATTTTGATAGATAAAATTTAAATACATCTTCTTGTAATTTTTTTTTATCTTCTATTTTTTCTTTATCCAGTCATTTTATATACATTGTAACATCATATAATCACCTTCGATAAGCTACATCTTTTCTACTTGCTCATGGTCAATCAAAGCTATGAAATCTTTTAACTCTCATTACTCTGTCTGCAGCTTTTTTAATATAATTTTTTTCTCAAATAGCCTTATAATATATCTCAAATAATTTTTTACAATCTTCTGCGTTATAATTTTCTGCTATAAATGTAGTAACGTTATGTTCAGTAGGTTCATCCATATCCAAATCTTCAACTTTATTTGTTACCAATTTTTCATTCAAAACTGCTACTCATTCTTGTAATTCTAGATAAGTATCAGATTTTATATTAAGAGTTTTCTTATTATTTTTATTTGTAAGTGCGTGTGTTGATATTTCATGGTCCATCAATTCACATATTCTTTTTATCGATAATGATTTATACGCTGCTGGTATTTTCATATCATTTTCTCCTACAGCTATACTTGTAGAATTTGGGTCAATGATTATTTTCATGATTTTATCTATTCATTTATCTTTAAATATTTTTTCTCTAGCTTTTTGATCGATATTTCATGGTACATAAAGTATATTATTGTCTTCTATCACTTCTGTTTTTGTATTATCTATTATTACCAATTTATTTTCTATACCATATATATCAAATACTTTCTGAAATATATTATAAAATTTTATATTATCTATTGTCTTTGAATTATCTTCTTTAGATTCTTTATTTTTAATTTCATTTCTATCAGGAAATTTTTGTAAAAAATCCTCAAAAATTTTATTTTCTTCTGGTTCTAATTTATCTAATTTATTTTTATGTAGACTGTCCAGATAAGTCATTATAATATTTTTTTCTTTTGGATCATTAGAAATTTTTGGTCAATATATCATAGTTTCTAGTTTTTCAATTCTTTTTAATTTTTCTTCTTTTTCTTCTTTATTCAACACATATCATCATTTTTCTGCTTCAATAGGTACAGAATCTTGTAACAACATTAATTTCAATATGTTTCAGTTTATTATCTGTAATAATATCTTTTTCTGTGCATCATTAAAAGATTTTTCATCTATCAATTCTATTTTTAGTGTTTTAAATTCCATTTCTTGTTTTTTTAATAACGCCAATGCTGTTTCTATATCTTGTTTACCAATTTCTTTTAAAGTTTCATTAAAAAATTTTGCTGAAATTTGATTGTCACTGTTTTCTATCTTTTTATATGTCAATATTCATCCCAATGCTGAAAGGAAAGGCTTTTTTATTTCTTCAATTCTTTTAGAAAATTTAGAAAAGTTATCTTTTTGTATTGAATTTAAATTTTCCATAATGCCAAATAATATCTAAATATAGATATTATAGTTATAAATAGATATATGTCAAATATTATACTTTATTTAATAAATTTCTCTAAATATTTATCATCCTTTGGACTATATCCATTATTTATATAGAAATTATATGCATATTTGGATGGTTTCAAAAAAATATAATCTGATCCTAATTTCTTTGCTTCTATTTCAAAGGCCTCCATTAAACCTTTTCATATTCATTTGCCTTGATATTGAGAGTCTGTGTATAAATTGATTATTTTGTTTCTTAATCATCTTATTGCTCATACTACTTTATCTCAATCTTTTGTTACAATAAATATTTCTGAAGAATCTTTTAAATATTTTATAGTATCTTCATAATTGTATTTTTCTCAATACAACGTTTCATATTTTTTAATTAATTTTTCAGGAGAATTTATTTTATTACATTCACAAAATGTTTTATAAATAAGGTTTATTATTTTTTCAATCAATCATTTATTATTTAAATCAACGTTTTCTATAATCATTTTAAACTATAAAATCTAAATCTTCTGTCTTTACTTTACCTTTATATAACTTACTTTCATCTCATCATTTTTCTATCCAATCTTTGATTTTTATATATCATTCAAGATATACTTTATCCTTATAAAATACAGTGCCGGGGTCTACTATTGCAGTATTTTCTATTCATCTTTTAATCCTTACTATTGCTTTAAATAATTTTTCTATATTTTCTTTCCTAGGATATAAAAATTTTGCTATATCAAACAATTTTTGGAATCAGTATTTACTAGCTTCATTTATCAAAAAATATTCTTTATACATTGTGAGTTTATTATATCATTCTGGTAAATATTTAAATGAATTATATATAGCCAGTCATTCCTCATCTTTCATATAGTATCATGTTCCACTCTTGAAAATAGATCGCCCTGATCTCATTCAGTTTATGTGTCTCATCAGGTGAGTATCTACTTCATGGGCTAATATAGATAGCAGTTCTTTTTCTCTAAAAACTCAAGCTTTGGAAACATTTATTTTTATGTTTTTTCACATCAAAACAGAGACTCTAGCATTTGATCAAGAGTTGAATGATATATCTACTCAATAGATTTTTTTCTCTATCAAATATCTTTCTATAAAATCCTGAACTTCTGCCATGCTCATTTTCCTTCATAGCAAATCAAAATTAGTTAAATCCTTATCATCCAGAAATTCTTTTTTCGATAATTTAACTAGTTCTGGATCTATTTTACCAAATAGTTTTTCATTATAATGTAATATATTTTCAAAATCTTGTTTTTTGTAGGCTCTCAAAAGTTTTACTCTATTTGATAATTCACTCAGTTTTTCTGAAAATAAAAATTTTAATCAGCTTTTTATTTCATTATTTTCCAAAATTCTTTCCAATTTTTCTATTTCCGATTCAATGTTTTCAAGTTTTTTATCGTCTGGTCGATTATAAATAAATTTAGGATTATATTTTCATTTCATCACTATAAAATTATCTAGTTCATTGAAATAATTTTTTGGTCTCAGGATTGGTGTTAATAATATTTTTCTATTTAACTTATCTATCTTCTGATCTATATTTTGTAGTTGTTCTTTTTCTTTTTGTACAAGATGTTTTTCACTTACTATATTTACTGTATCAAAAGTTTTGTGAATAGGCTTTATAAGATAATTACTTATGGTTTTTGATCCTAAAATTATTTTCTTTTCGTTCAAATCTTCTTCTGGTAAAATTTTTATATCTTTGATAATTATATCGTTATCTGGTAGATCCAATAATATTTTTGATTTTGGATGAGATTTGATTTCTTCACACAGAGTAGGGGATGCGTAATTTCATTTTTTATTAAGATTTACCTCTACTATTACATCATATTTTATTTCATTATCTTCTTCCAATTTTATTTTGAAACTTCCATATTGAGAAAGAAATAGAATTTTTGAATTGGTTCAAATATCTTTTGAAAATAATGTCTTTGCTATTTCTACTCATTTTTCTGGATCTTCGATTTTTAGATCAGCAATCTTATCTAAAGTTTTCTCCAATTTAATTCCAGAAA
>CAYSXV010000048.1:0-7904 GCA_964435215.1 uncultured Candidatus Peribacteria bacterium
ATGTTTCTACTTGATCAAAATTTAGATTTTTAACTACTATATCTTCCAATTTTCTTTGGATTCATACATAGCCACCATATTCTATATTATTCATTTCAGTCATCAATGATGAATTGTTAATCATTTCATAACCATATATCCTTGCTACTTCTTCATAAATATCCTGACTTATATTTATATCTCCAGGTCATCTCCAAATAGGAACATTAAGTTTATCCTTGTTTATAATAAACCCTAGTCATTCAAGTATAGATTTAGCATCATTTTCAAAGTTTTCAATCTCTTTTCAGAAAATAAATTGTTCCATTTTTTTGTAGTCTACTTTCACTTCTTTTTCTTTTTTTGAATCAGATTGTACTTGTTTATTTACATAGTAATCTAATCATCATATTTCCAAATTTCACAAATCTTTTGAATAATATTTAAGTTCATCTAGAAATAATATCAGACAATACAGACTAAATAATGGATTGATATTTTTTTCATATCTGAGTTCTGCATCAGTTCTTAAACCCAGTCTTGTTCAAGTTTTTCTAACTACCACAGGATCGAAATTTGCAATCTCTACAATAATATTAGAAGTATTATCTGTTATTCAGCTATCTAGTCATCATACAACTCATGCAAGAGCTAATATTTTTTTCTTATCAGCTATTACTATGTCAGTAGATTTTAACTCATGCTCTTTTTCAAATAAATCTACAAATTTTTCTCAATCTTGCGCATTTCTGATTATAATATCTCAATCTACTTTTGCAGCATCAAAAAAATGTATTGGTTGCCCACTAATATTCATAAATAAATTTGAAAAATCTACTCGATTATTTATCGGATTGGATCATAAATCTATAACCTGCAATCTCGTAAAAAAATCTGATTTTTTGATATTTATATTATTTAATTCAAGAAGAATATAAGTATTTAATCAATCAGCCTTTCAGATTATTTTTCTATTTGATTTATTACTATTATCCAATAATTGGAAAATATTTGTATCTATAAATTGTCACATATAGTCTTTTATTTTATTGAACGAAGCTTCTTTTTTGTACATTGAATTTAATTCTACAGCAACTCCAAAATGTCAGGTAAGATCTGGTCTATTTGTGAGTCATTTATTATCAACATCAAAAACATAACTTTCTAATCGTGGATATTTTTTACTCAAAGCTATTCATAAATCACCGTGACTTATATCATCAAAATCTTCAATCAAATCTCGTATAGAATGTAGCTGCATATCTTCATTTATTCATACTTCTTCTTTTGAACATATCATTCAATTTGATTCTATTCATCTCATATTTCTTTTTTCTATTGTTATACCTGCTTTTTCAAAATGAGTACCAGGTAAAGCAACAGGAACAAATATTCATTCTCTTACATTTACTCATCCACAAATAATTTGATATTGACCTTTATTTCAACATTCAACTTCACATACATTTAATTTATCTGCATCAGGATGTTTATAGCATTTGGTAACATATCATATTACAATAGAATCTGAAATTTTTCTATTTGTAATTTCTTCAATTTCACAAGTCTTTAGTATGAGCTTATTTGCTATATTTTCTGGGCTATCTTTTATAGAAATAAACTTTTTCAATAAAATTTCACTATACTTCATAAAATATTTTTTAAAGTTTAAAAACTTTATGTCCTTAAAACATAAATATTATTTACAGTTTTAACAACAAAAAAAAAGAGAAAATTATAAAATAGGGAAGAATAATCTTAGTATGTGTTTGATTATCCATGAAGATAATCAGAGTTTTCTTTTGGATGGTATAAAAAATGTTGATTTATTTTTCCGTTTAGAAACTATATTTTCCAGGTCTTCAATAGCTTTTTTATCTGAAAAGAAAGCTCATACTTCTGCATTAAAATCAAAAGATAAAAAATCTATATTTTGAGATCATACAACAGCTTCTTTGTTATCTATAATCATAACTTTTGCATGATTCATATTGGGCATAAAGTAAAATTTCATTCATAATTGAAACATTTTTTCTACATAATAATAGTTTATATAATTTATCGTACTTACATCTGTATCTTTAGGTATAATAATTTCTACTACAACTCCACGATGAACTGCAGCATGAAGCAAGGCAATCATCCAACGAGGTGGTATAAAATAAGGTGTAACTATAGTTATGTTTTTTTCTGCTTCTAGTATTTTTCTCTTATAATAATTATTTAAATGATATATATTATTTGATTTTCATCGATTTTCCACAATCCATCATTTTATTTTTTTTACAAAAGACTTTTTACTATAGTTTAATAGGTATTCATTTTTTCCTCCACACATTTTATAAGTATATGCAAAAGATTTCAATAGTGGTTTCACTATTAATCATGTCAGTCTTACTTGTAAATCATATCGATGTCTGCTTCACCATTTAACATTTACTCATCATAGGAAAGATATTTTATTATCTACAATCAAAATTTTACGATGAGTGCGACGTAAAAAATGACTAAAAAAATAAATTTCAGCTCAAAGCATACGTAATTCATCAACCGTTTTTCTAGAAAGTGCAAAGCTTCAAAAAATATCTATTATTATTACTACTTCTACTCATTTTTTTAGTTTATTTCTTATTTCTCATAGAAAATCATGACTCAGTTTTGTATCATCCAAAAAAATATACATCTCTATATATATAGATTTTTCTGCCATGCTAATAGCTTCCATCATTCAACTTCGAGCTTTTTCAGTTGTAGTATAAAATTTATATGACATATTTATATAACCATATAAAGAACTTAAAACTGAACATATTAAAACACAGATAAAAAACAATCTTTTTATTCTTGCATTTATTTTTCTATTTTATACAAGTTAACACAGATTTATAATAATAAAAAAATTATGAAAAAATTTGAAAATATAAAAAATCTAAAAGAATTTTCGATAATGATGAAAAATTCTATTATAGATAATATATTTGTAAATAAATTTATAAAATCAGGATTTATTTTACGCTATCATGTAAAGAGTCCTTCTTTTAAGGATCAAGAAAAACTTATAAAAAAACTTATAAATAAATCTAAAGATACGGTACGATGAAAAAAATTCTGATATAAAAATATCAAAACGATAACAGATTTTCAAAAACAGACTCCAATATCTCACTATAAAGATATGGAACCACGGATTACATATATGTTAAAATGAGAAAAAGATATTACCTATCCAGGGAAAATAGAACGATTCGCTACATCTTCTTGAACTACATGATGAACTGCAAAATATATTCCTATGTCAAAAGAATTTATAAAAGATTCACATATAAAATGATGAGTAGAGGCAATTACTTTTTATTTCAAAAATAATCCAAGAAGTAGACTATTCCAATGAAAATCTATAGTTATATGATGATCATTTACAAAAAATCCATATACATGAGAAGATAATGTATGATTTTTATCAGCTATTATACAGAAAGAATCTCCATTTATATGACAACACTTTAGGGAACCAGATAATAAAATATCTTTTATGGAAAATCGAGAAGAGAAATCTCCCAAAATAATAGAATCTACTGTAAATAAAAATATTACTTCTTTAAGTGGTCAACCATCACGATGATCAAATTTTCTTTATAGTGTTTTGGAATATACAGGTAAAAAAAATATATTAGAAGTCTGGCCACAATTCGAGGTATTTTTTCGATGATGAATGTGTATAGATCTATATCGTCCACAATTTAATGCATTATTTCCATCTAGAAAAGTAAAATATTATCAAATATATAGTGCTTCAGAATGATTTTTTGCAGTACAAGATTCTAATTGAGCAACAGATATGTTGCTACTTACAGATAATGGAATATTCTATGAATTTATACCGTTTGAAGAATATTGAAAAAAAAATCCTATAATATTTACTCTTGAAGAAGTAGAAATAGGAAAAGATTATGTAATCGTCATTACAAATAATTCTTGATTACGAAGATATATATTGTGAGATACAGTCAGATTCACATCTCTTGATCCATGGAGAATAATAATAGCAGGAAGGACAAAATATTATATAGATGTAGTAGGGGAATGTGTAACATCAGATTATACAGATAAAGCTATATTAGAAGCATGTAAAAAGACCGATACAATAGCCACTGATTACCATGCTGCACCTATTACTTATTCATGATGAAAAGTCAGAGGAGCATACGAACGAATCATAGAATTTACAAAAGCCCCCAAAGATGCCGCCGAATTTTCAAAAATTTTGGACAAAGAATTATGAAATGCAAATTCATATTATTTCGATGAAAGACATGATACAAAAATATTGGGAGAACCTATCGTACATACAGTTGGTCAATGAACATTTTATAACTGGATGAAATCCAAAAACAGACTCTGATGACAATTTAAAATTCCCAAATTATCAAACGATAGAAAACATTTGGATGAAATATTAGATATGATATGAGATTAATTATTTTCTGAAATAAATTTTTCCGAGTTTATATATACAAAAGATATATCTCTAGCATCATATTTATCAGACATTCTTTCTAGTTGTTTGTATGCTAAAGGATTAGTAAATTTCAAAAGAGCTGGTTGTTCAGTATATTTACCATGAGGATTAAATAGTCCATACATATAAGTTGACGTTTTTTTTGCCAATTCCAAAGGAATTTTTCTTATTTCTCGTCATCATTTTTTTGCAAATGTAGTTAATGCAGTTATTCCAAATACAAATGGTATGCGGATATTATCTAAAGTCATTATTTTTCATTTACTTAGATTGCTCTGCATTATTTCAAGATAAACATCATTTCTTAAATATTCTGCCAATTGTTTATATGCTTCTTGAAGTGGTTTTCATTTATTAAATTCATGTGGACTGATATCTAATTCTACTATATAGTCTCATTTATTTATTTCGATTCATTTTTTTTCAGGATTATATTTATTTATTTCTTCTACGTCATTTACAGTATTATCAGTAGCTTCTTTTATTCTAATCCATATAGGTCCGAAATATTTATTTATGCTCATTTTTGCATTATTTTTATTTTCATCCATTATTACAAATTGTTCATCCGTATCAAAGAAATAATCTCAAGTACCAAATCACTTACTTTTTGGTATTCTATGTTTTATATGTTGTACACTTGTATTATATTTTAAAGTGTGTCATAATGTAGTTTTATTTACTTGTTCCTTTGCTAAAAATTCTTTGTACTTTTCATAAAATCTATATGCAATGATTAATCTTTCTAGATTATATTTATTCCGATCCTGTCAATAAATTTCCTTAATTTCACTTACATAATATTCTTTTGATTTAGCCTTTTTCAAACGAATTTTTTTCATTTGGTTTAAAACATCATCATCAGCTGCTGATAACATCAATATAAGATTACTCTTATCCATATTAAAACGGCCAAGTTCAAAAATATCAACAAGTTTTTTTATTCATGTATTAATATTCATAGTCTCCATAAGATCTTTTTTTGCATCATTTTTTAGGGTTCACATCCTTCATAAATAATTCAAAAAATCTTGAGCCTGATTATTTATTTTAAGATCAGATTTTTTTACACTAGCTTTCCATAGGTCATTTGACGATGAAACAGTTTTTTGCATTAATACCTTAAATTAATGTAAATAGTAAATTTAAATTATTATAAGTATATTTCTAAAAAAGTCAATTTTGTTTCTTCTTGATAGCTAGACAAAAATACTTATATAAATTTCAAATTTAGAACTTAAAACATCTAACAATGAATTTTATACAATCAAAAGATCCACAAATTTACTCAGCAATATTAGCTGAACAGAAAAGACAGTCAGAATGAATGGAGCTTATAGCAAGTGAAAACTATCAATCTTCAGCGGTTTTAGAAGCACAATCTTCACATTTTGCAAATAAATATAGTGAATGATTCCCATGAAAAAGATACTATTGATGACAAGAGAATACTGATATTATAGAACAGCTAGCAATAGATAGAGCAAAATCATTATTTAAGTCTGATCATGCAAATGTACAAGCCCTAAGTGGTGCTGCTGCAAATTTATGTGTATATTCAGCTTTGATGAATCCATGAGATGCTATTTTATGAATGGATTTATCACATTGATGACATCTTACTCACTGAGCACCAGTTACATTTTTCTCTAAAATATTTAATTTCCAAAGATATAAAACCAAATCTGATTGATCTATCGATTTTGATCAAATTCGTAGCTTAGCTCACCAATACAAACCCAAAATTATTCTTGCATGATTTTCAGCTTATCCTAGAGAGCTAGATTATGCAAAATTTAGTGAAATAGCAAATGAAGTCTGAGCTATATGTTTTGCTGACGTCTCTCATATATGATGACTGATAGCGTGATGAGTTTTGAAAAATCCTTTCGACTATGGGTTCCAAGTTGCTATGACTACTACACATAAATCACTTAGATGACCTAGATGATCATTGATACTTAGTAAATGAATCGTTTCCAATCCACTCAAAAAACCAGAAGATACAATAGATAATATACCTACAAGAATAGATAGGGCAGTATTCCCAGGTATGCAATGATGACCACATATGAATACAATCTGTGCAATAGCAATAGCACTACATGAAGCATCTACAGATGAATTTAAAATATATGCAAAACAGACACTATCAAACGCACAGATATTAGCTCAAGAATTATTATCTAAATGATACAAGCTTGTAACATGATGAACAGATAATCATATGGTTGTAGTAGATTTTTCTGGAACTGGATTAGATTGAAGAATAGCAGAGGAGGCTCTAGATAAAATCTGAATTTCAACTTCTAAATCAACTATCCCTGATGATCCAAATCCACCTTTTAAACCATCTTGACTAAGAATTTGAATGCCAGCTATGACAACAAGATGAATAAAAGAATCTGATACAAAACAAATAGTTCAATTTATGGATGATGCTTTTAAAAATAAAGATGATGAAAATAAACTTCAAGAAATCAGATCACAAGTAAAAGAATTCTGTAAAAATTTCCCCGTACCAGGAATTATATAAAATAAATAACAATCAAAATATTAAATACAAAATCATACATAAATAATATAAATATTTACATTAAGAGCATTTACTCGTCCTGTATATAACAAAGTGTAACTACAGAATAAAAAGCTCTTGCTTTTTCATTTAAAATATATATTTTCACAATCCCATAGATGAAAAGATCGTTATTTGACATCATGGATTTAATATTGAAGATTAAGGCTTTCTTAGTTTTCAAACACAGACAGCGTAAGCTGTACAAACAAGCAGGTGCTGTGTGCACCTTGGCATATTAGCCAGAATATAGGAGGTGGGCAGTTTACGCCCCCTCCTTTTCGTTATATAATTTAATATAAAAATATATTGACTTTAATGTCTAAATAAATAACGGAAATGGCTGGACTAGAGAGGCTGCTCTCCAGGAAGTCTGTAAGGTCTTCAGGAAAACAAACTACAAAATAAGTGATTGATTCCGGCTGTATGTAACCCATGCAGCTGGTTTTTTTTATTTTAAATTATCTATTAATATTAAAATATTTTCTATAAAATTGTCCAATTTAAATCAATGTTTATATTGCATTCCGGCTTAAATTTTATATATTTAATATAGTCGCAAGACTAACGTTTTTTTTGATTTAATTATGTTATATATTTTTATGCCAGAAAAAGATACAAATTTGTTCTCATGAACAGTCAACGTACATCCAATGGAAAAAGAGATTACACAGTCTTACATAGACTATGCAATGTCAGTAATCGTTTCTCGTGCATTACCAGATACAAGAGATTGATTTAAGCCAGTACTTAGAAGAATACTTTTTGCTATGTATCAAATGAACAATTTTCATAATCAAAAACATAAAAAATCAGCTAGAATAGTTTGAG
>CAYSXV010000049.1:0-7849 GCA_964435215.1 uncultured Candidatus Peribacteria bacterium
CATTTTAAAGTTCAAAAATAAGCTTGACTTTACTATTAAAATAAGTATTGCTAAATCCCCATTCAAGGGAAAGTAACAAAATTATAAACAATAAAAAACAAAAAACTATTTATGAATGAAAGCTCATCTAGAACAGCGTTTTTGACGCTACCGAATGAAGCTGCTGTAATCGGAGCAGAAATTACAAAAGCAATTGCATCCAATAAACCGGAAATGCAAAACAAGGTTAAAAAATTAAATGGACAATCTTCCTATTTCAAAGTAGTGGAATTGGAATTGACCAAAGGTGAGTTCATAACTCACGGCAAGTACGAAGAAAAGCTTATGATTAGCGGTGGTACAAAAGCCGTAATTAAAAATGTTTTCAATGTTGATGAATTCATCAACAGCTAATTAATTGATTTTTTAAATAAAAGGGGGGTGAATAAGCCTCCCTTTTACGTTTGAAAAAACATAGGAAATAACTAAACATATACACATATATATTTATAGTATAAAAGACTATGAAAAAGTTAAAAATACTTATCATAATATCATTTCTAATACTTACAATATCTGCTAGTAAGGCTGAACATTTTTTAAATTTTGGTGAATTTTTTACAATATATTTTAATACAATATGATCAGATATTCCAGAATCATATAAGTATATAAAATTAAATTTTAAAAATATAAATAGCACTTGAAAAGTTTATGAATCTCTACAAAAATGAGTTTATATTAACCTCTTACCAAATCAGAATATAGATCTTAAATTAAATAGAAAAATCACACAAAAACAAGTATCTATCCTTATAAAAAGCAATTTTAATATAGATATAACGTATTTATCATGATGAACAGTAACCCCAGATCGATTATGAAATATTTTATTACAATTACAAGAATCTGATTTTCAAAAAATAAGTACTCAAGACCAAATTATGGAACATATTTATAATACATTAAAATCAAATTATTTTTATGAAGACTCACTCAAAGATGATATAATGAGTTATTGAGCCATAAAATGAATGGTAAAATCTTTAAATGATCCATATACAGAGTTTTTCACTCCAGATGAAGCAAAAGCATTTAATGAAGATATCAATTGAACATTTGAATGAATATGAGCATATTTAGAAAAAAATAAAAGCTGAAATGTAATTATAGTTAGTCCATTAAAATGATCTCCAGCTGCCAAAGCATGAATACAAGCACAAGACATAATCACACAAATAAACAATAAGGAAATAACAAACGATACCAGTTTGACACAAGTAGTTAAAATGATAAAATGACTCAAATGAACTACTGTAAAATTAAAAATAAAAAGATGAGATATACAACTAGAATTTAATATAACAAGAGAAAAAATAATAGTTGAAAATATAGAATCTAAAGTATTAAACAATAAATACTGCTATATGGCTATCCATATGTTTTCATTTTGAATAAATAAAGACTTTGATTTAAACATGGAAAAATTTAAGGATTGTCCCAAATATGTATTTGACGTTAGAAATAATCCATGAGGATGATTAAAAGAGGTTGCGGATATGCTTTGATACTTTATTCCTGATTGAGAACCAGTAGTCACTATAAAAGATAGATATTGAAGTGAAGATTTAAAATCAAAAAGCAAAACATACAAAGTAAACAAGAATATTATTATATTGATAAATTGATGATCTGCCTCAGCATCAGAAATATTTGCATGAACAATAAAGGATTATATACCAAACACCTTGTTAATATGAGAAAAAACATTTGGTAAATGATCAGTACAGAGCATGATAGATTATAAAGACTGATCTATGTTAAAATATACACAGGCAAAACGATACACTTGAAAATTCAAGAGAAATATTGATAAAGACGGAATAGATTCCGATATAAAAATTAAAGACAATCCAGAAACAAAAAATGACGAAATATTGGATAGTATAGAAAATTTAGATTTTTAAAAAAATAAATGGATACAAAAACAGCGCTTGTAATAATAGATTTTCAAAATGCCTGGACAGATGATCAATCAGATTATTATATTGGAAATTTAAAAGAACTTATAACAAAGACAAATTATCTATTAAATTATGCGAGAAATATGGGTTATAAGATAATATTCACAAAACACGTTGAAGAGCAATGAGATTTTGCTGAACATAGTATAAATTCACATATAATGGATTGAATAGAAAAATCTTCCACAGACATAGTTGTAGAAAAACGCAAAATAAGTTCGTTTTACAAAACCAACATGGAAGAAGAACTAGAATGAATAGAAAATGTTGTTGTATGTTGAATACTTACAAATCTATGTGTAAGAAGTTTTGTACAAGATGCTTATGATAGAGATTATAAAATAGTTTTAATAAATGATTGCTGTACAGCTTTCGATAAAAAAACACATGAATTTACTCTTGAAGATCTAAAACATACAAGAGAAGAAATAGATATATTAGAATTAGAAGCTTTTTTAGAATAATAATAACATCAAAATGGAATGAGCAAAACTAGTTAGTGATATTATTCACGCTAAAAAACCACAAATGGTTTTAGATTTTGGTGTATGAAGATGATATTTTAGTATATTAGCAGCAAGTTACTGAGCTCAAGTAGATGCAGTTAGTCATACTCAAGATACAAAATCCTATCCAGAATATCTCAAAAATCATCCGAGTATAAAATTTCATGATTGTAATATAAAAGATTTCAAATTAGATAAAAATTATGACTTAGTAGTTATAAAAAATATAATTATGTATCTGGAAAAAGAACGAATTATATGAGATTTTCTAAATAAATTATACGAAAAATTAAACAGATGATGAGTTGTATTTTTAACATATCATTTAGCGGATTCTTATCTAGTAAAAATATGAGAGATTACTACAAAATATCAAATAAACGATTTTAAACAGACAGGTAAAAACTTTATATTAAAAGATTTTGGTGAATATTTCAACCCAGTAGAAAATATGAAAAATGAAAATCATAATATAGGATATATTGTTTTACAAAAATAAATATTATGGTAAAAGAATATAGTTATTGAATCATACCAATACACAAAGATATTGAATGAAATATTGAAGTACTTATAATAAAAAGTAAATTACGGTGACATCGATGATTCCCCAAATGACATAAGAAAAAGTTAGAAAAGCCCATAGAAACAGCAATGAGAGAATTATTTGAAGAAACATGAATAAAAATAAACAATATAGATACTCAAACCGTTAAACAGATATATAAAGATAAATATAAAGTTCAAAAACAATGAAAATCTATAGAAAAATATGTATGATATTTTATATACTATACACAATCAAAAGAAGTAAAAATTCAAAAAAACGAAATAATGGATTTTTTACGGTTACCCATAGATAAAGTAGAAGAAAAAATTACTCATGAATCATTAAAAATAATATTTCAAGAAGCAAAAAAAGCAATTCTTAATTCCTAATTATTAATACATGTTAATTGATCTTGTACAAAGTTACGATACAGAAAAAAAAACATTCTTATCGAATATTCGAGAAAAAACTATATTACAGTTGTCTACTCAACATGATCATAGGAAGATTTTTTCATTCTTAAATAAAACATGAATAGTAAATATAGATGAAAGTGAGAAATCAGTTTACGTATGAGTAGCAAATGAATTTATACTAAGTCAGGTAAAAAAATTTTTAGCTAAATGAATAAAAGAAGCTATACATACAGTTTACAATCCTCAATTTGATGTTAAATTTACAATATATACACCATTTAATAATTGAAGTGACCTTTTAATAAACCTAAAAAAACTATTAAATATAAAAGAAATTGAAATCTCAAATTGACAAAATATACAAGACAATGTAAAAAAAGAATTTAGTGAATATTTATGAATTCTATTTGATCCAAACTTTAGATTTGACAATTTTATAGTATGATCAAATAGTAATTTTGCATTTTCAGCAGCTAAAGCAGTATCAGAAAATCCAGGGACAACATACAATCCTCTATTTCTTTATTGAAATGTCTGACTAGGTAAAACACATTTGATGCAGGCAATAGGTAATGATATTATACAGAATCATCCAAAAAAAGTTGTAGTTTACCTACCATGTACAAAATTAATTGATAAAATTATAGATGGTATCAAAAAAAATAAATTATGAAATCTGATGACAAAATTTGATAATGTAGATGTTTTGCTTATAGATGATGTGCAAGTACTCTCATGAAAAGACAAGACTCAAGAAATATTTTTTAATATTTTCAACGACTTTCACAGCAAGAAAAAACAAGTAATACTTACTTCAGATCGTCCACCAAAAGAACTGGTAGAGATAGAACCTAGACTAAAAAGTCGTTTTTGATTTGGTCTAGTTGCTGACATTCAATCACCAGATTTTGAGACTAGGATAGCAATCCTTCAAGCAAAGCTTGATATGAAACAAGAAGAAATTGATTTTGAATTATTATCTATAATAGCAAAATATATAAAAACAAATGTAAGAGAGCTTGAATGAGCGCTCAATATATTATTAACTAGAAAAAAATTATCTTGAAATTGAGAATTAGGAGAGATTGATGTATTGGCATGCTTAAAAACATTATGATACAATACTCAGGAATGATTTACTCAAACCAACGAAACTATAAATAATTCAAATACAAAAAATGTCCAAAATTTTGGCAAACTTGTAGAGATGGTAGCTCAATACTACAATATTTCAGTAAATGAAATAAAGTCTGATTCCAGAAAAAAGGAAATCACTACTGCTAGACAGATACTTATGATAATAGCAAAAAAACATTTCAATCGGACACTAGAAAAAATCTGAGACTATCTATGATGAAAACACCATGCTTCAGTAATTTATGCAATCAAAAATATAGAAAAAAAATTAAAATCTGATCAAGATATCTCACATGATTACAATGTTTTTGTAGATTGGATTGAAAAGTAGAAATAATCAAACATAAAAATAAGTATAATGTCTGAGTACTAAAAATTAATAATCTTAATTTTATAATTTCAATAGGGGAAGTAGATTATTAGATAAGACGAGATTATTTTCATTCAATAACAATACTATTAAGATTTGGAATAGTAGCACTTGTTGAAGTAATTTTTTCATATGAACTTTCTCAATCACTTCATTCTTGACGAGTATAAAATTGTCAATTTTTATCTCAAAAATAAACGTTATAAGCTATAATATCTGCATAAACAGCATTTTTAATTCAATTATCTCTCATTATATCAATTGCCTGATTTATTGTTATATCTTCTTTAAAGTCTACAACTCAAACCTTTCAGGAATTCATTTCTACATAAAATCTATATCTTCTTCATCATCACTCAGCTTGATTAGAGGGAGATTGTCAAACAAAATCGCAAGATTTCTGACCATTATCCATTATACTCATTTGTTGACAAACAGTATATCAATTCCTTGGATCTAGAATTTGATTGAGAATATTTTGCTCTCATCCATTAAATGCAGTAATACTAGGATTACTTTCTGTGGTTTTGGTTTTTGAATTACTTCATACGTTCACCTTTAGTATTCATGATTTACCGTTCTTAAACCAAACAATTGCATTATCTCATCGATAGTTCATAACTTCGGAACTATTTTTTTGTCAATTAACTATAGTCAATCATTCAGTTTTTCAATTAGAAACAAAAGGTAATGGCATTATCAATGCTATTTTATTATTTCAATTACTTCATATATTATAATCATCAAGTTTTGATCAATTAACAAAATTCAAATTTACACTTCATGATGAACATTCAAAAAAACTTCACATCAAATCTACTCAATCTACAGGATTACCATCGACTGATTTTTTTATAATACGATACCTATTTATTCAATTAGGCATATTAGCATCTTTTAAAAATTCAAATTTCGCATCAATATTTAGCGCGTTATTTTTCTCATATTGATTTAAATCATCCTGAGTTTTAACTAATTGATCCGAATTTACATCGTCAGATTTAACAAGTCCATCAATTTTTCATACTTCTAATTTTTCTTGTTGATTTGTTATTTCAACCATAGATATAATTATAAAATTATAAATAAATTATACATACTATATAATATCTTAAAAACAAAAAATTGCAAATTTTTTTAAAAATTTTTTATAATATTTTTTAATAACAAGAAAAATTACAACAATAAATCACCAGAACAAAAAATACAATATTAAAGTTTAAACCCTATTCTTTTGTAAACTTCTTCCACTTTCTTACTCGCAATTTCATTTACAATTTTTGCATTTTTTGCAAGTAAATCAGTAATTTCTTGGTCAGAAATCTGAGCATATTTTTCTTGTATAGGTTTCAAAAAAGCTATTATTTTTTCATATAGATAATCTTTAACTTCCTTATAGCTCAATCATCAAGCAGTATATCTATTTCTTATAGCAGTATTTTCTTGATCATTTAAAAATAATTTTAATATTTTATATACATTACACTCATCAGGATTCTTAGGTTCTTCAACAGTTTGCGTATTTGTTGGTATTTGTTTTACTCTCTTTAAAACTTGCTTATCATCGTCAAGTAATCATATATAATTATTATAAGACTTACTCATTTTGCGTCAATCAATTCAAGGTACAATAGCAACTTCTTCTCTTATAGAAACATCTGGTATTTTAAAAGTTTCTCAATATTGATTATTAAATTTTGTTGCCATATCTCTAGCATATTCTACATGTTGTTTTTGATCTTTTCATACTGGTACAATATCTGTGTCATAAATCAATATATCTGCCGCCATCAGTAAAGGATAACAAAAAGTACCTGTACTTATTTCTCATGCTTTTCACTTTGCTAATGCATCTTTATAACCATGCATTCTCTCCATAGTTCACATAATAGTCAAACACGTAAATACCCGCGCTAATTGAGCATGACCAGGAATATCAGCAGGATTGTAAATCATAAATCTATTTAAATCTGCACCGCAAGCGGCATAAAGTTTCAATACATTTATACTATTTTCTCTAAGTTTTTGTGCATCATGAAGTTGAGTAAAAGCATGCATATTTGCCAAAAACAAAAATATTTCTGCATCTTGAAATTTATCAGACAATTCAATAAATGGCTTTACAGCTCCAAAATAATTTCAAATATGAAGTTGATAATCAGTTGGTTTTAATCAAGTTAAGATTCTTTTTGTCATATTAAATGATGTATTTATAAAACAGCTATGTATTAAGCTTTCAAACATATAATTCAAGAAATTTTTTATTAATTTTTTACGTCTACTCTTTTATATCTTTGACCTTTTACTTTCATCTTGAAATACAGACTACCTTTTTTATAAAATATAACTGCTTTAAATAATAAATTCCATAAATGAAAAATCCAATAAAAATCTGATTTTCAATTATCCTTGTATCTTGCGTCTTGTATCTTACATCTAATGAAGTTTGGTGACAAGAAATCATAATAGATCCAGTAACAAAAAAAATATACATTTCTGGTTGAGCACTAGACAATACAAGTCAGAATAATTTTCTTAATTCATATATAAATTCTCAAATATCTACTTGAAGCACAAATACATGACATTCAAATACATGAATACAAACAACTCAAATTCAAACAACAACTACTATCCAACCAACAATAAATTTAAGTTGAGCAACAGAATTTGATCTTGCATTGTCTTGGATGTACGCAAATTGACTTACAAAATACAGTAATTCTACAGATTATAGACCATACGATAATATAACTAGAGAAGAGACAGCCAAAGTAATATCTCAAGCTTATATAAAATTTTGATATAGTCAGTTGGTAAAAAATAATAACTGTTCATTTGAAGATTCAAACATAATAAATCCTGAA
>CAYSXV010000050.1:0-7352 GCA_964435215.1 uncultured Candidatus Peribacteria bacterium
TGGGGGATTCATTTATCACTTATATACTTAAATAAGTTTTTTATAGAATCTTTTGTTGATTCATCATAATTTAATTCTTGTTTTTTTTGTGGATTGCAATATTTATCTAACATTGTTAATAATTTTCATATATTTATAGAATCAAAAAAATCTTTAATATCAATAGATATGACATATTTTATTTTCCCTTCTTGAAATTTAACTAACTTATCAAATTCAAAGTTAAATGATTTTCGAGATTTTATGTAATCAAGCTGAGCTATACTTGAATTTTCCAAAAAGGGATTTTCTTGAATTTTATTTCAATAAAAAGTATTGGTATTTTTTAAACTTTTTTTATATTTTGTTATATTAGCAGATAAATCATAAAGATAAAATCCAATTGTGTAGTATAAGAGCAACATTTTATAACTAAAGAACTTCGTATTTCTAAATCCAATAATTCACTTTTCAGATTCGTAATTTAAAATCAAATATTCAGAAGATAATCAATAGAATTGATTGTGAAATATTTCATTTTTTATTTCTTCTTCGTTTATATTATATGATTCATTTATATTAAAGAATTCAAATTGTGTAGTTTTATAGTTTCTCCGAGCGCAGTTTATTTGGTCATCTAGAATTTTTTTTGCTACTATAAAATGCTTGTCACTTATGAAGTGTTTTAAATGAAAAGATTCTGTTTTAATTTCAGAGTTTTCTATTGGCATACAAAATATAAACTATTTAGCTAAAAGCTTCTTCATATCTTCAACAATACCTTTCTCTAATTCATGTGATTGAGTAGTTAGTTCTATAAATTCATTATTCAGTTCTCCTAACTTTTCATTAAAATCATATTCATCTTCATGTTTTTCTGTTATTCCTACATATCTTCAAGGATTTAGCGAATAATTATTTTCTTCTACTTTCGTTTTGTCTTCAACCTTACACAATCACAAAATATCTTGATATTTGCCGTCTGGGAAATACTGTTTCGTTAGTTCATGGTTTGGATCAACTTTTTCTCCTCTATATAATCTTACGATATCAGAAAGTAGATGGATCTGATCCTGAGTAAACTCTCTATGAGCCCTATCTATTTCACGATAAATCTCTTTTGCATCGATAAATAATATTTTGTCCTTTTTATCAGTCTTAGCTTTTGCCTTATCAAAAAACCATAATGAACATGGTAATGTAACTGTATAGAAAAAATTTGGCCCAACAGAAACCATTACATCCACTATACCAGAGTCTATAATCTCTTTTCTGTTATTCATTTCTCCTTTTCCTGCGTCTCATGCTTGTGAACTCATAACGAATCAAGCTCTCCCTGTTTCATTGAGTGATGATGCAAATATAGATATCCAAAGATAATTTCCATTATCTGTCGTTGGTAATCCGTAAGGATATCTTGGATCATTTTTTAGTTTATCCTTATCAATACCTTTGAGATTAAACGGTGGATTTGCCATTACATAGTCAAATTTTCATACACTATTAAATGTATTCTCATACATTGTGTTAGCTTCATTGATTGTTCCTTCCAATCCATGGATTGCTAGATTCATTTTTGCCATTTTGATCGTCTGTGTCTTAATCTCTTGTCATGATACAGATATTGCATTTATAATATCAGAATTTTTATGTTCTTTGATGTAGTTTAGTGATTGTACAAACATACCCCCAGAACCACAAGCAGGATCAAATATAGTCCCTTTGTATGGTTCAAGTATTTCTACAATAAGTTTTACTAGTGATCTTGGAGTAAAGAACTCTCAACCTTTCTGTCCAGCTTCTTGCTCAAAGTTTCCCATAAAGAACTCGTAGATTAGTCCGAAATTATCTCACTCTATCTGATCGAGCTGTGAGAATGTTTTTAATAATCTGATTATATTGTCATTACTGATCAATCAGTATTGTTTTGGCAATACTCCTGTTAGTTCTTCATTCTCCTTTTCAATAGCAGTCATAGCTTTGTTGATGAGCTTCCCATAGTCAGCATGTCATGGTTGGTTGAGTAGGTAGTTGTAGCTTGCTTCTTCAGGCACAAACAAAACACCTTCTTTTTTGAAATCCAGTTGTGATAAAGGATCAACAGTTCAGAATCTATCAGGCTTTTTATTTGCTTCTAGTTTCTGCTTTGTAGTTTGAAATTTAGCGTCAGCATACTTAAGAAATATCAGTCCAAGTACTGGAAAAGTGTATTCAGATGGCTTAAGTCATCCATGCGACCATAGTCATTCAGCGGCTTTCCATAGTGTATGTTCCAATTCTTTTAGTTGTTGATCTGACGTCATATTTTTTAGTTTAAATAAAAAAATATCCATTTTATTATATATTATATTTTGTTGAAAATTCAAGTAAAGGATTTATGCAATATAACGAAGAGAGACTATTTTTTCTTTCTTTTTTTGTTTACTATTTTTTGTTTTTTTCTTCGAATAGAAAATATTCATTCACGACGCGCTTGTCAATAGAAGACCGTAGGTCGGTTTCGGCGGGTTCCCTGAGTGAAGCGAAAGGGTTGCCGAAATCTATTTACAAAAGGAGTGAATGAATTTCTTGAGAAGAAGAAAAAAACAAATTATATTTTTTCTTGAATTTGCTAGAAACATATGTAATAATCTAATATATTAACCCTAGAAGCAAGTTTATTAGTCGTTAAATAGTCGTGAACCTTTATAAAATACTACTTTACATATGCCTAAAATATTACAGAAAAGTAATACAAAGTGAAAATCTACTACGCTAATAATACGTAATATTATCCTGGATTTATACACAAAAAATCGTTTTTATGAAATAATATATAAATGATTAGAACCTTTTGTTAATTCAATTGTGAATGATGATAATTCAGAATTAGAGCCTACAGAAGAAAATATTAAGATTATAAATGACAAATGACAATTAAATATAATGAATTTGATAGATGATCTTGATTTCAAATGAAAAAATATTCGTGAAGTTAATGATTTTTTTAATGCATGATTAAAAGCAACTTATATAGAAGGTGAATATTGAATTAGTAGATTAACATTAAAAGAAAGATTGAAAGATTTTTTTATTTTAGAATATAGAAAGGAAGGTGGTACAAAAGTACTTTATTTAAAACCCAATGTTAAAATTTTAGGTGAAATAGCTATGTATCTATGTGTAAGATCTAGTAATTTCAATGAAGATAATACATTTCTTAAGTTAATAAATATTCTAGAGGCTTCTTAATAGTATTTGTAGAATATCGTTTTATAAAAAGCTCTTAAGTAAGAGCTTTTTTACGATAGAAGCAAAGTGTGTAGCATTTATGACCGTCAACACAAATCAATAATTGCTTGTATCGTCTATTTTTTTTATTATATTATCATTGTTTCCGGAAATCGAAATAAAACTAAACCAAAAAATTGGCCAATTAAACAAATAAAAAAAACCACTCTAATAAAGTGGTACGCAATAATAAATATTACTTATAAATAATAATAATTTTTTAAATCATTAATTATTAAAATAATGCAAATTAAGAATATAAATGAGCAAATATCTAAGGCTGACGGTATATCTTATTGAATAGATCAATTAAAATTAAATTTACAAGGATCAATTACTTTTTTATCAGAAATTCTAAATAAGATAGATGATGATAATTCTAACGTATATATAGAGAATATTAATGAACATTTTTTTTCTATGGTAAAAATAAGAACTCGTAATGGTCCAGCTTTAAATATAATTATATCAATAGATGATATTCCCCATACTATTTGGCAATATTTAGAATATTCAAGTAAAAATAAAAAGAAAATAAAATCTTACTGATCTCTTACATACTATTCAACTTATTTTAGATTAATAGAAACAGGCTTATTGGATAGTTCTATCGAAAAACAATTTTTTTGAAACGAATTAAATCATATTAAATTTGGGTCTATCTCTAGAATAGATTATAAGATAGATTTCTTTTATAAAAATTCTTCTGAAATAATAAAGATGGAAGATATTATAGAATATAGATCTGATTATAAATCATGTGAATATTCTTTAGATAAAAAAGACTATCAAGATCATCAAGAACTATTATTCAAAAGACTAAATAATAATAAACCAATACATTATGATATCAAAAGTTCATTTAGAAAATGAGATTTTCAAAATGGTTGGACGGTATGAAACAGGGATAATAAATCTTTATTCATTAGATGTTATGAAAAACTGATAGATACACTATCAAAAGGTAAAGTAATGCTTTACGATGACTATTTCCTTTATCCTAATGTATTTAGGTTGGAATTAGAACTTTTAACAAAATTTAATAAAAAAGAAAATTGATTCCCATTCATCTACAATGAAATATCTGAATTGGAAAATAAAATTCAAAGATTCATTGGTTTGGATGATAAGATAGAAGGGGAAAAGTTTCTTTATCAATACAAAACAAATAAAGAAACAGATTTTACTAAATTAAGACGCCAAAAAGATTTCTGAGGTAGATGATATTCTATTTATCAACAAGGATTTAATCCTTTTATTATACTATATAAAATAATAAGAGAAAAAGTATTAAATATCACAAAATTTAATAAAATAATTACAGTATTTGAAGACTACATGAGTCGAAGAGAAGAAGAAATGGATGAAGAATTTCGTCCTAAAAACTGAAAAACAAAAACTAAATTTTACAATTAACCAAATTTTATATGGAAGAAACTGTTGTAAGCTTGGATGAAGCTTTAGCAGTTTTAGGAGATGATTATAAAAAATATCCAAAAGATAAAATAAAAGAGTTAATATTAAAATATACATTGCTAATAAGCAAAATTGTAGAAAACCTTTACTCTAAAATTAATAATAATGGACAAAAGAAAATTTCCTAGAAGTGCAGGTTTTGATCCTAATACGTTAACTTTTGATGATCTGAGAGCTCCGGATCGTCAAAGAAATTTTGAAACAAAAAATGCTGTTGCTTATTGTAGGATATCTAGTGAAACTCAAGTAAAAGAATGACATTGACTAGAATCTCAACAATTAGCCTGTTCATGATATGCAAAAGATAATAATTTTAATATACAATCTTTTTTTGAGGACGAGGCTATTAGTTGATCTATTATCAATAGAGAATGATTATTAAAATTAGAGAATTATGTCAAAAAAGAAAATAAAATTCCGTGAGAGAATAATATAAAATATTTGTTATGTACAGAAGTTAGTAGATTATCTAGACCTGAATTTGTAGATGAATGACTAGAAATATTATTTAGATTTTTAAAATTATGAGTTACTATTGTAGATGTGTTTTCTAGGCAAACTATCAATAGAGACAATGATGTAGAAATGATAGTAGCTCTTCTAAAACTTTCTCAAGCAAAAGCTGAAAGACAAAACATAATGAATAGGACAAAAAATTGAGCTATGCAAAGATTGAAACAATGATATCGGTGTTTCCCTACCGTCCCTACTGGTTATAAATATATTAAACAAACTAATGCATGAAAAACAAATGTAATTGTTGTTAGAGATGAACCTAACGCTTCTAAAATAGCTGAATGATTAAGATTATATGCAAATTGAACTATATATAATAAAATAGACTTTGTTAAGTATTTAAAAGAAAGCTGAGCTATAACAAATAAGACTCGTTGAGATAATAACAAGATACGAAACAGTGTGGTCTATTCTTTTTTAAAACCCGAGAGACTGCTTTTTTATGCATGAAAAATTGTTTCTCCAAGATCTTGAATCACTATTCCTATAGAATGAAAACATGAAGCCCTAATATCTCAAGAAATTCTACAAAAGATCTTGGAGAGAATTAATAAACCAATGGAAGATTTCCCCCACAAAAGCGATAATCTAGAATATTTTCCATTGAGAAAAATTCTAAAATGTAAGACTTGTTGATCTACTATGTATTGAAGTTTTGTTACTTGAAAAACGTGAAAAAAGTTCCCCTATTATGAATGTAAAAGTAAAGATTGTGAATTAAGAAAAGAATGAATTAGTAGATCTTGTCCTCAGAAAAAAGTTCATGAAGAATTTAGAAATCTTTTAAAATCATTTAATATTCCAGATAAAGAAAAAGATTTAGTAAAATTAATTGCTCAAAGAGTCATTAGAGAAAAAGAGAAAATAAAAGAAACCGTATTAGATGAGAGAAATAAACAAATATCCATAATTCAAAAAGATATGGATAAGATAAAATCTGCTATGATGTGATTAAATGAACCTGAATTAATTACTGAATATGAAATAGAATGGATCAAATTAAATAATCAGAAAATGGAAATAAATGAGAGTATAAAAAATTTAAAAATCTGAGATATAGGAGAAAATTTTTACGAACACCTTGAAAAAACTTTAAAAGCATTTGATAATCTAGTTAATATCTGGGATAATTATGATCTAGAGACTAAGCATTTATTGGTAGATGTCATATTTGAATGAAAACTTTTTTATAACAAAAAAGAAGGTTTACGAACCCCCTTAACTGTTGTTAGAAACTGACGTTTCTTATTATCTGAAGACAATCTTTTTTTAATGGAGCGGGTGACGAGACTCGAACTCGCAACAGTCTGCTTGGAAGGCAGGCACTCTAGCCAATTGAGTTACACCCGCGTGATTAGGCTATTACTTTTTTTAGTTTTAACACGAGATAGACAATTGGATGAAAACCGCATCCTTAAAATATTGTGTAATATGATTAATAAAAAAATCCAAAATTAAATCAGACTTTTCTATTTTTTTTAATTGGGCCTAGCTGGGCTCGAACCAGCGACCCATCGGTTATGAGCCGATTGCTCTGACCAACTGAGCTATAGACCCTAGTCTTGTTTTTAATGGTGGGTGATATAGGACTCGAACCTATGACCCTCTGCTTGTAAGGCAGATGCTCTAGCCAACTGAGCTAATCACCCATGTAAGTTTTTGGCGGTCTTACGGGGAATCGAACCCCGATTGGAGGATTGAAAGTCCCCTGTCCTAACCGTTAGACGATAAGACCATTTTTTTGAAGGTTAGAAAAGAATATTCCAAAGTGATTTTTTTAATGGCGGGATGGAAGGGACTCGAACCCTCGACCTCCTGCGTGACAGGCAGGCGTTCTAGCCAGCTGAACTACCACCCCAGAACTTTTTTTAATAATTCGTATTCATCCCCGAACTTTTCCTTCTGAACGTAATGCTGTTATGGCGCAGGAGCAAGTCGATCTGGCAGAGATTCTCGCTAGGCTGCCAAATAATGTGAGAGTAAATCTGCCTACGGATAAAATATCTATTTATGATCTCTACAGTCAGCTAGATGCATTAGTAACGGGCTGGTCAGCTACCGGTGTTGAGGCTATGACATTGAATGTACCTGTTATTACATATGATCAAAAT
>CAYSXV010000051.1:0-135 GCA_964435215.1 uncultured Candidatus Peribacteria bacterium
AAAGATAAATTGTTTCGCCTTCGCAAATATTTCCACTTCCACTTGCAGATACTGTGGGTACAGCATTAACTGTTACAGTAGTTCCCAAGGTTATACTACAGTTACCAGTCCCAGTAATAACCACAGAATAAGTAG
>CAYSXV010000051.1:235-7331 GCA_964435215.1 uncultured Candidatus Peribacteria bacterium
TGGTTGTACTAGGAGTAACAGAAATACTTGAAGTAGTAGCACCAGTCGACCATAGATAAGTACCGCCCCCAGTTGCAGTAAGAGTGACAGTTTGTCCAGCACAAATACTTTGACTTGGAGTTACGGTTCCATTTGGAATCGGGCTTACGGTTACAGTACTTGAAAGGCTAATTGAACATCCACCAGTCCCAGTAATAACCACAGAATAAGTAGTGGTTGTACTAGGAGTAACAGAAATACTTGAAGTAGTAGCACCAGTCGACCATAGGTAAGAAGTACCACCAGTTGCAGTAAGAGTGATGGTTTGTCCAGCACAAATACTTTGACTTGGAGTTACGGTTCCATTTGGTAAAGGGTTAACAACTACTGTTGTAGATAGTGGAGTAGATGAACAAGAATTTAGAATTGCTGTACATGTATAAGTACCAGCATTTGCAATAGTTACATTTGGAATTGTTGGATTTTGTTGATTGGAAGTAAAGCCATTTGGCCCTATCCAAGCATAACTGCATCCATTTGGAGTAGCGCTAGCATTTAAATACAATGTGTCTGTTACACAAACTGGCGTGTTGGAACCTACGGTTGTGATTACGGGTAAAGGATTGACAGTTACAGTACTTGAAAGCGTAATTGTACAACTGTTTGTCCCAGTAATAACCACAGAATAAGTAGTAGTTGAACTTGGAGTAACAGTAATACTTGAAGTAGTAGCTCCATTGGACCACAGATAAGTGCCACCACCGCTAGCTGTAAGAGTAACTGTTACACCAGCACAAATTGTTTGACTGGGAGTAATAGTCCCGACAGGCAGAGCATTAACTGTAATGTTAAATGTGTCAGCCAACATCCATGTAACTCCTGAAAAAACATTCACAATATAACTTGTATTCACAATCGGGCTGACCGTGATAGTAGGTGTATATTGTGGAGGTATAGTGTTCCACTGATAAAGTGTAGCACCAGGATAAACGTTACCAATTGTGGTGCTTGTTCCAGAACAGATCGTCTGGTTAAAAGTACCAGCAATCACTTGGTTTGAAACAATCAACATGATTATAGCAACCAAGATTTTTGTAAAAAGGTTTTTCATAGTTTTCGTTTTTTTATTTTTGTTTAACAATTTTTTGGACTATATTTTAATGATCAGAATTCATATCACTTATACTTTTTTACTAGAATAAGTCAATGATAAATATATTTATTTACAAAATAAATAAGGTATTGGAAATTTAATCAAAATTCATTCTAAATACAATTACAAAGACATTTTTCATCAATAAATAAAGACGTTGAAAAAAAAAGAAAATTCTTTAACATTAATCTGATTTATTATTTAAAATAAAAAATGATTTATACTGCAAATAAAAAGGTAATCTTATTAATATCTATTTTTACATTGATCGTGTGATTTACATTTGCAAAAACAAATAACACCGTCTGTACTATGGAATATGCTCCTGTATGTGCATCAGTTCAAGTGCAGTGTATAAAGGCTCCATGTCCACCTATTCAGCAAACTTTTTGAAATAAATGTCAGATGGATGCAAATACACAAGCAACATTTTTGCATGAATGAGAATGTTGAAAACCAGTTGAAGATTTGTCAAATTGCGAATCATATTTTGACTGATGTAATAATTGTTCTGTAGTTGATTGAAAATTATCAGCATGTACATTGATGTATTGCGAAACACCAACACAAGCAAAATGTATAAAAGAAAAATCTATTTGAATGGCCAACCCAGCTTCAGTTTATTGTTGAAAAAATTGATGAACTTTGGAAATAAAATCTGATGAAGCAGGACAGTTTTGAATATGTAAATTTAATGATGGATCTAGTTGTGAAGAACGAGCTTTTTATAGATGAGAATGTAAAAAAATATCTCCAGTAGAAAAATATTTATCATGATATATTGCAAAAAATTCTGATCAATTCCCAGATATACAATCCAAAATAACATTCTTACAAAATCTTAAAAATAAATTTACAACTACGTATAGAAACTTATCTTCTAGTATACAAAATTTTATAGAGATGTTATATTCTAGTGATTACAAAAAAAATAAATTCACATTGGATATTGATTGAACTTTGATTTCTTTTAGTTTACATATACCCAAATCACGAAAAAATAAATACAGCGAACATACGATTGTAGATAAAGATTTAAATACAAATACATTGATATATAATTATAGTAAACCAAAAATTGAAAAAAATATGATATTTAGTATTACTGTTGTTCCATCATCTAATCGAGAAAATTTAGTTAAACAATGATTATTAAACACAAATAAAATAACTGAATCAGACTGATATGTTTTCTATTATTCTCAAGCTCTAGATATGCCTTATACTTGAAAATATGCACAGGAGTATTGAGATATGGTATGATCTATAAAAGATGTAATCCAGACATTTAAAATTATTAAATAATAAAAAAATAAAATCAGACTTTAAATATATTATATTCTGCTTATGAAAAAACAGAACACTTCTTGACCGGAAAAAAAAAGAGAAGAATGACACGGTAAACAACCAGAATTTATAAATATAGATATGACTAGATCAGAAATATACAAAGACCTTGTTAATAGCTTCATAACCTGAAAGCATCCATTACAAGATAAGTTGAGTATATTAGATTTACCCAAACTGCATACGATTACAGATAATGAAAAATTTCATTTATTGTCAGTTTTTTTTTCGTCTCATGATCAAAGAACAGATGATATATATTTTGATCGTAAAAATAATTTAGTTACTCCATCTTGAATAAATTATATAAATCAGCTATTGAATGATGCTGTAGATTATTATCAAGACTATTTGTTGCGCAGTATATGACAAGCTTTTATCCAGAAACGAAACAAAAAAAAATCTAATCCTCCAAAAATATCTTTAAAGGATACAAAGGATGTTTTAGATTTTATAGAAGCAACTACAGCAGAAAAAAATTCAAGAGCCGATAGGCAGATAGATTGTTCTCTACTTAAAATTGCTGTATGATTACACGATTATAAGAAAAATGAAAAAGAACTTAGTGACGCAGAAAACAAGTTTAAAGAAGCTAAGCAAAAATATTTTTTCCCATATTTCTATGATACAAAATGACAAGATATAAATTCTGATGAGATATGAAATTATGATTATGTACAATTGAAAACTAGATCTGCTATATCAAATAAACCAACAATATTTTTCCGCTCTTCACGGAGGATCAAAGATCCCAAAAAAATAGTTCTCAAAACATTAGCTATACGTAGCTATGAAAGTGTAGATGCATTGCATGATATATATGGCATAAGGAACGAAGTAAAAGATGTTGAAGATGGTTTGTTTCTGCTAGAATATTTACGGAAGAATGTTTTTGCTTGAGATTGTGATATTGTAGATAAAAGATTTTTTAGTGATGATATTTTGTTAAATATAGATTTTCTAAATAAACATAAAGAATCTCTCGATCCAAATTTTTATCAATATTTGCACGATTTATTTGATCATTATAAAGAGACTTGAAAATATAATAAATTACAAAAAAATAATAAAGAATATCGTGATATCAAAATCAGATGAAAAATCTGATGAAAGAAAACGGAGATACAGATCAATTTGGTAAATAGTAAAAATGAGAAATGATATTCTCATCACCTTATATACGACGCTAAAACCAAAATATCTGTAATAGCTAGATTACAATCTTATGTTCCAGAATCTATAATTTATAGGTATATATTTGAGGCTATAGAAAAAAATATTCAAGAAGATACCTTGGCATGACGCAAGCCAGAACTATTGGTATTGTGATGATATAGATGAGATGGTAAAAATATTTCACAAGAAGACAAACAACTTGCTTCAAAAAAAATATTCGAGAATTTACTAGAAAACGAAAAAGCATTTATAAAGCTTGATTTGCCAGGTAAACAACATTCTGCTATATATACTACAGTTGATCATCGAAACGCAAATCATCAAGATGATAATTACAAAAAAATATACCCAGATGGAGCACAAATACAATTTGCTTGAGAGTGGACTAATAAGAAAATATAATTAATCAGATTCGTATGTTTTCTTTATATTAGATAACTCTAGTTTGATATTATTCATAGTATTTTTTAATTGTGCATTATATTGCTTTGTCTGTACAACAGTAAGATTATTTTGATTTAGATAGTATTTTATGTTTTTGAAATTTTGAACATATATCTTTAATTTAGAAGAATCATAATTTAAATCTTCTGTTTTCTGTATTATATTTTCTAATTTTGATGAAACGTTATTTATTTTTTCTATTTTAACTGTTCTCACTTTGATTTTAACATCATCTTCAGTTTCTTTGTCTTTTTCTATATGGAATCTTTTTAATACATCATCATCCATTTTATCTAATTTTGATCTATCTTCTTTTTTTATCTCCTCTTTTTTTATATTAGATTCTGCTTCAAATTTTTTCTCTTCTTTCTTTCTCTCTTCAATTTTCTTATTTTCTTCCTTCTTTATTTCCTCTTTTTTTATTTCTTCTTTATTTCTTCCCTCTGTTTTTGATTTTTTACACTCAAGTATTGTAGTACATTTTTCACTACATCATTTTACTACTGGTATATTTCATTTTTCACAAGATATCGTACTTTGAGAGCATACATTTCATAAACAACAAGCTCAATCTTGCATTTTACAAGAAAATTCTTTATCTTCTTGTCTTATCATAAATTCATCCCTTCATTCTGCTGACCAAAAATTAGCAAAACTAAATCATGCCAATAAAAATAAAGTAGATAATACTAATATTTTTTTACTTACATTATAAATCATATTTTTTAAATACAAAACTAAAACAAGATTTCTTCCTGGCTTGTTATAGATGAGATATCGTTCATCAAAGCTTCTATTTCGCTTATTTGTTGATTTAGTACTTGTTTTGAATTATTTACAGCTACTGCATTTACAGAGTTTACTGGATTTGTGCCTTGGCTTCATTTCATCATCATATTATCTATATTTGCGTTATTAGTGGGATTATCATTTGCTATAGTATTATTTGCTATACTATTATTATTTGTATTATTGTTGTTTATCATTGCTGTTTCAGATGTACTCAAAGCATTTTGATATATATCAGTATTTTTAATAAATTTACTAATTATTCATGAATTATTTCTGAAAGTATACATTTCTCAATGTGGTTTATTTATTTTATTGTAATATGTCAGTCATCACCAAACTACAAACAACAACAAAAATGCTGGTGCATAAACCCTATAAAAATAGAATCTTTTGCTAATGTGAGTCTTGTTTCAATAAATATATTGCATAACTATATTTTTTGCAATATTAGGGGCCTTGGAAGTTGGGAAATAATTTTTTTTGATTTGCATGAGTATAGGTTTATTATAGTTAAACTATTTTGAGATCTAGTTTTCTAGTTCTCTTATAATATTTTCATCTTTTATTTTTTCTTTTAGTGCCTTTTTTGCTTTTAAAATCATAGTACCGACACTATTTTTATTGCTTTCCATTATTTCTGCGATTTCTTCATAAGATTTCTCTTCAAAATAATATAGGTATAGAATATCTCTAAATTTTCATTCAATCTGACCCATAAATCACATCATAATTTTTTGTTTAAATTGATCATTTAGATTTTCTTTGTCGATTACACTTTGTTTATCTTCGACCAATTTTGCATTATCTTCGTCTGTATATATTCCAGTTTTACTAGTCCTTATAAGGTCAATAGCTGTATTATGAGCTATCCTATAAATAAATGTTTTGAAATTTTTTACTTCATAGTTTTTTAGATATTCAAATACTTTTATAAATACATCGCTCAAAACAGTTGTAGCATCGTCCTTGTTGTAGTTTAAAATATTTCGCACATAAGAAAAAATTTTATCTTTGTATTTGTCATACAAAACCTCAAATGCTTGATTGTTTCATTCTTGCACCTTCTTTGATAGTTCTTCATCACTAAATTTTCAAAGCGAAGAAATCTTGTCTTCCCCAAACAGTTTAAACATATAACTAGCTAGCAAATCTAAATTGACACCAATATATTTATTTAGCTTCATATGTGAAGACGAAAAATTTTATTTAAAATTTTAAAAAAATTTGTAATCTGATTTCTTTTTTTTATAATACCTCCAATATTTAATAAATATCTAAATTTACAATATGAGCTCCCAAAATAGATTTTCTATATGACTATCTGTAATATGAATTTTTATATGAATATTTTTTTATGTTCTCCGACAAAATTTTGCAAATGCGCAAAGAGACTTCTCACCACAATTAAACTCAGATTCAGGTCAAAATTATGATAAATCATCAAGTTTTGATATTATTTCCAATATTTCTTGAATAGTAAACCAAAGTAAAAAAAAATATAAAACGACATTTGATTTACGTTCAGATTCTTCATTTCAGAGATATTTAAGCGATAATAATCCATTTACAGATGCTACTTACAAGCCTTTGGATTTAGCTCCTATTATTTCAAATTTTACATATAATAAATCATCAAAATTTTCACTTAGATCTCCTGCTGGTATAGCTTTTGCCGATATGGCATGGGCATTTCGAGATCATTTCAATAAATCTAATAAAATTTATATTGTAAGTGCATATAGATCATATAGCTTCCAAAATTCATTATTCAAAAATGGATGTGAAGAAAAAAGGTGTGCAGAACCATGAGCTAGTGAACATCAGGCATGATTGGCAGTAGATATCACGGTCGCCAATAAAAATTGAAAAACCATACAGATGACAACATGATCAGATTATTATAGTCGGATGGATCAAAATGCTTACAAATATTGATTTCACAATACGTATCAGAAATGAGTTGAAATAGATGGTAAAATGGCAGAACATCGACATCGAAGATTTGTAGGTATCCCGTTTGCAACATACCTTCATGACAATAATCTTACAATAGCAGAATATTTTAGAATGCATGATATAGAATCCAAAATTTAGAATTAATTATTTTAGTTATTAATCTATTAATATGTCCAAGAAACAACAGGATGATAAACAAAATGATGAATTACAAAAAAAACTTGAAGAAATAATACAACAAAAATCTGA
>CAYSXV010000052.1:0-7253 GCA_964435215.1 uncultured Candidatus Peribacteria bacterium
TACAACAAAAGAAAAATTATTTAGTCAGATTTATTGATCTTTATAAAAATAAACAACTGAAAAGTAATAATTTTGAAAAAATATTAACTACTAGAAAGGATGTAGATGATATGATGATGCTTTTTGTAGATGATATCGTAAGAAAAGATTATAAGGTATCTTTTAAAATAGATGATAAGATTAAACTATTGAATAAAATGCAAGATGACTCCCTAAAAGAAACATCTCCACTTGCATGGCCTTTATATCCGATTTATAAAATAGATAGTTATTTTGGAGATAAAATTTTTGAGAAACAATATTGAGTTCCCAATAGATGACTTTCTATAGCTAGCTCTCAATGAACTCCTATTTATTCTGTACGCGACTGAGTTGTGTATCATGTATCAGATACAGATTGATTTGGTATAAATCGAGTAATGGTAGTACATATGAGATGATATGTTTCTGCTTATATGTTCTTAAATAAAATTGAAATAAAAGAATGAGATGTAATCAAAAGATGACAACTCATATGATATAGTGGTTGAGAACCATGAACAAAATGAGCATGATTTGTTTCAAATTGACCAAATTTATCTTTTATAGTATTCAAAAACTGAGTAGCTATGGATCCCCTACCAGAATTAGACTTAAGTGTGGTTCAAAATAAAGATGTATTGCCAGATCAATATCTTGTAAAATATTTGAATGATAAATATGCTAGGCCTATAGATATTACAAATATAGAATTTGCATCTTGAGATACGCAACTTGAAAGAGCAGATAATTTCTTGAGTAGATATGGCGTAGGGATTTACAAAGAACTTGCTTTCTGGGAAGATGTAGTAAAAGATACTAATATAGATAGAGATGTTTCAATATGTATTGCATTTGCTGAGAGTACTTTGTGAAAATATCTAACAACTTCAAACAATATATGAAATGTATGAAACAATGATCGTGGAGATAGGATAGGTTATGGATGAGCTTTTGCATGAGCTAGGATGATACCTTTGACCTTAAATAATCAATTTTTATGAAATTATCATACTATCAAACAACTCTCAAGATATGGAAATGAAGATGGTAAAATATATGCGTCTAGTCCTATAAATCGACAAACAAATGTTTTGAAATGTTTGAGTCAGATTAAGTGATACTATGTACCAGAAGATTTTCCATTTAGAGAATGAACAAATCCAAATATGTGGAATGCAGATAATGATGAAAAAGATGGTATTATGAGTGGAGCTAATGTTGTAGTAAAAAAATAAATTATTTTTAATATATCAAATAATAGCCTAGTAATATACTAGGCTTTTTTAATTGACTTTTATCTAGATTTATATATTTATAGCAAACAAAACAAAAAACATATCTATATGAACTGGGAAAAAATTGATGAAAGGTATAGGTATTTCAGTGCCATAATATGGATGAATACCTTTGGTCTGATTTTTGAGATAATATCAATAATCAGAAACAGTGATAAAGCACAAAATGAAGAAGTAAAAGAATTTAACAACGAAGAACTAAGAAAAGCAATAGCAAAACTGATGCTATTTGTAGGAATTATTCTTCTTTGTATTTATCTATTATGGATTCAATCTCACTTACTCATAATTATTTCTATCATTCTAATTATTTTGGGAATAGGTGGAATAATAGTACAGGGAATAAAAGATTTTTTGGAAGAATTTATTGGTTAATAACCAATATAATAAGAGGATCTGGTTTTTATCAGTTTCCTTTTTTTTATTTAAAAAATTAATTGGAATATCATTGTAACTTAAGATAATCAAATCATGCTTGTCTAAAGCTGAAGTCATTTAAAGTATGCATATCACTATTTACATAAACTCAGGTTTCAAGTAATGCAAGTAATTGATTTAATTTATCCAAATTAGTATATCCTCTATTGAGATAATAGCAATTTAGTTCTATAGGAATATTGTATTTATTGAGTAATCTTGTTATAGCTTTGATATCCAAATCTTTTGATGTATGTCACTGACATATATGTCAGATAAACTTTATTTTATCGTGATGCTTTGTGATTGCATTAGTATATGCTTGTGTAACATTCTTCAAATCTCATTCAAAAATAGACTCATGACAAGAAAGAATATTAAAATCTGATTCTAATCATTTGATATCAAAGCAACAATCACCCTTTTCATTTATCAAATCTCATTCAACACCAAAAGAAACATCTATATCATTATGGACATTTTTTCGTCTATTTTGTATTATAGACCTAGGACTCTTAAGTCAGATATTAGCTTTATCTAATACAATTTGACTATGATCAGTAATTACAATTTTCTTTAATCATATTTTACCTGCATACTGCACGATTTCATCGATAGTATTCATCCCATCAGAATAATTTATACTATGCATATGATAATCTTCGTGGATAGTGTTTAGAATTTTTTTCATTAATTACGTTTTCATAAAAATAAATTATATACTAACTAGAATAATAGATACTAAGCCAAGAATAACTCAGATAATTTGTATAGGAGTGAAACTTTCTTTGAACATAAATATTCATATAGCCAATGCTAATATCCCACTAGCTACAGAAAAAATAATCGCTCATCTACCTAGTCAGGATCAATTTTTGAGAGCAAATAATCGGAATGTGTTGCATATAAGATAAAATCATAGAGCTATTACAGAATATCGAAAAAACTGAGAATCAGATCGTTTCTTTGCAAATATATCAGCTACACTTTCAAATATAATTAAAAATATCATAGGAAGCGCTCGTTTCATAATAATATCTTTTATGTAAAATTTTTGAATTATATTTTATCTATTTCAAATCCGTCTTTTGTATCTCTTATTTCATATCACATATCTTTGACTTTATTTCTAAGCTCGTCTGCAAGAGCGTAATTTTTATCTTTTTTGGCTTGTATCCTCTGCTCTGCTAATGAAGTAATTTCTTCTGGAATAATTATTTTTTCTTCTTGAACAATATCAAAGAATCAGACTTTAAAAAAATTATTTTCTAACCAATATAATATACTAATTATTTCTTCGTTTGGATCGCTTATATAAGAATTTATAACAGATATGACTTGGGGCGTATTGATATCATCACAAATTGCTTCCATAATTTCAGTCCAGAACTTTTTTCATATTTCAGTTTTAAGTTGATTTTCTATCTGATTGAAAGATGTTATTTTTTCGAATAAATTATTAATTGGAAATTTTGAAAGTTTTTTGATTAAGTTTTTTCTTGTATTTTGAGCTTGCTGGATACTATCTCGAGTAAAATCAAAAAAAGTACGATAATTGGTAGTAAAAAAGAAATATCTCATATCCAAATAACTATATCATTTATCTATTACCTCTTGTGGAGATACACTATTTCAATCTGATTTTGCCATTTTTTTTCAATTCATAAGTACAAATTCATTATGCATTCGATATTTTACTCGAGGCTGATTTCAGAAAACAAGCTCTGATTGTGCAATTTCATTTGTATGATGAATCGGTATCAAATCTACTCATCAGTGATGAATATCAAATTGACTTCATAAATAATTACTAGACATCACACAACATTCACTATGCCAACCAGGGAATCATATTCCTCGTGGAGAATCTCGTTCCATTTGTCTTTTTTCATCTGTGGGTGAAAATTTCCACAAAGCAAAATCTGTTGGATTCTTTTTTCATCATACATCAACCCTTTCTCAAGCTTGAATTCATTCCAAAGCTTTTTTATAATTAGCTCAAAGTAATTTTCCATAATCAGATATTTTGGAAGTATCCATATATAGTCAATCTCATGATACAGTATAAGTATATCATTTAGATTCTATATTCTGAATAAATTTTATTTGATCATCAATACTTTCTGTAGCTCTAGGAGTATAATCAAATGGAGCTATATTAAGATCTTGAAAAAATTTAGTATATACAGCTTCATATTTTTTTGCTATATCTCGAGCTGAAAGTCATTCTAGTCTTGATCATTTTTCTAATTTATCTTCTCAAACATCTCCATCTCATACCAAATGTCATACGTCTGTAAAATTTGAAACCATAATGGTTTTGTATCACAAGATATATTTGATTGTATTTCTAATTAAATCAGCAGTAAATCAAGCTCTAACATTACCAAAATGTGGCATAGAATAAACTGTGGGTCAACATGAATATATCCCTACAAAATCTTTTTTTGGTCAATGATAACTAGGATCTTCCATAAGTGGAATAAAGTCTTCCTTGGTACGAGTGAGCGTGTTATAAATTTTTAATTTCATGTTTTATATCTCATATAAATTCAGATTTGTTTTATTTTTTTAATTATAAAATTCAATTGAAATAAGATAAATAGCAAAGCTGTCTTGTAATTTTGAAGGAATTCATTAGGATAGCAGTGAAAATAATGTTTTGCAAGTATGTAAAATTTTTATTAAAAAGCCCTAGGGCTTTGTTTTTTTTATAAAAATAGTTAAAAATGAGTATTAGAAATATCGCTATTATAGCCCATGTAGATCATGGTAAAACAAGTTTGGTTGATCAGCTTTTGAAACAATCATGAACATTAAAAAAAATGGATGATCAAGATTTGATTATGGATAGTAATGATCAAGAACGTGAAAGAGGTATAACAATATATGCAAAAAATACTTCGATTGAGTATGAATGAAATACTATCAACATAGTAGATACTCCATGACATGCCGATTTTGGTAGTGAAGTAGAACGCGTTTTACGTATGGTTGATTGTGTACTTCTTGTAGTAGATGCATATGAAGGACCTATGCCACAAACAAAATTTGTATTGAAAAAATCTTTGGAACTATGACTCAATCCTATAGTTGTGATCAATAAAATAGATAAAACTACAGCCAGACCAGAAGAAGTAATAAATATGTTGTTTGATTTGTTTATACTTTTATGAGCTAGTGACGAACAAGCCAATTTTCCTGTGGTTTATACTAGTGCAAAAGGATGATATGCAATGAATAATCTAAATGAAAAAACCGATAACATGAAGGCTCTTTTTGATGTTATTATGAAATATGTTCCAGAGGCGCCAGACTTTTCTGATAAACCTTTTCGTATGCAAGTAATGAATCTTGCCTATGATGATTATCTATGAAGACTAGGTATATGACGTGTATATGAATGAACTGCAAAAATCTGACAACAGGTAAATATAATTTCAAACGATTGAATCAAAAGAACTTGAAAAATAGGCAGAATATTTACAACACTATGACTACAAAGAATAGAGAAACCTGAAGCAATGTGTGGCGATATAATCACTATAGCATGAATACCAGATATATTTGTATGAGAAACCGTAGGTGTGGGTGATATACAACCATTACCTAGTATCACTATAGATGAGCCTACACTTCGTATGGAATTTATGGTTAATGACTCCCCTTTTGCTGGTAAGGAATGAAAATATATGACAACTAGGAATCTACAAGAAAGATTGATGAAAGAAATAGAAACCAATGTATGATTAAAATTGGATATGGATGACTGACAATTTATAGTATCATGAAGAGGTGAATTACATCTTTCTGTGCTTATAGAAACTATACGTAGAGAATGACGAGAGCTTCAAGTATGATCTCCTCAAGTAATTTTCAAAACAGAAAACTGACATAAATTGGAGCCTATTGAACAGCTTATAATAAGCGTAGATGATAATATAGCTGGAAGTATAATCGACAGGATAGCTAAACGCAAATGAATGATGCAAACTATGAAATCAGAAAACTGATTGACTACTTTGGAGTTTGAGATACCCACTAGATGACTACTGGGATTTAGAGGTGAATTTATTTTATTGACAAAATGAGAGTGAATAATGTATTCAGCATTTTCTAATTATTGACCATATAAATGATTGATACCCAAAAGACAAGTATGATCAATGATATCTGGTAATACATGACAAGCTATGATGTATAGTATATTTAAACTGCAAGATCGTTGACCTATTTTTATAGATCCGGCTCAAATGATTTATGAATGAATGATTGTATGAGAACATTTAACATGATGAGATTTGATAATTAATCTGACGATAAACAAGCAGCAAACAAGTGTGAGAAATGCTTGAAATGATGAGGCTATGCGTATAGATCCTATTATCCATATATCACTGGAAGATGCATTGGAATATGTATGACCAGATGAACTCATAGAAATAACCCCAAAAAATATTAGAATGAGAAAAAAATACCTTACTGCAAGTGCTAGGACATTAGCAAAGAAAGCAGGTAAACTTTAGACTATTGATAAAAGCAACATCGATAAATAATTATAAAAAACACAATAATAGATTCGATTGAAATATTTGCACAAAAGCATAGATTCCTTTATAATTATGATGTGATTTTTTATAAACTAATTATTCTATGTTCAACTTTGGAATACTAGGTATGAACGCGAGAAATCTACTTTATATCAAAAAATTCAACGATAAAAAATCTATACGCTTAGCCAACAATAAGTTGCAGACTAAGAATTTTTTGGCTGAAAGATGAATACCACTAGCACAAACTTACGGAGTAATAAAAGATCGTAAAAATCTTTTCGATTTTGATTTTGGAAATTTACCAAAGAAAAATTTTGTAATCAAACCAAATAAATGAAGTAAATGACAATGAATTTTGATAGTTAAATTTTTATGAGAAAGTGAAGAAATAAAACATGATGAAATAATCAAAAAAAAATGACCATGGAAAAAATTTAAAGATTTTTTACAGTGACGGGATGATAAACACAATTTTCAATATAACTATCAAATATGAAATGATGTAATTAACGATATGCAACTCAGAAGATATCTGATAGATATATTGGATGGAAAATATTCCATGACATTATGAACAGATAAAATAATAGTTGAAGAAAAACTTGTAGCGTGAGAATGATTTAAAGAGTTTTGTGAATATTGATTGGCAGATATTAGGATAATAGTTTTCAATTTAGTGCCAGTCGCTGCTATGATCAGAGTCCCCACTAATAAATCAAAATGAAAAGCAAATCTAGCTGCTTGATGAGTGTGATTTGGAATAAATATATGAACTGGTAGGATAAGTTCTATGCTTTATAAGCAAAGAATTAGAAGAAATAAATTTCCTACAAAATATAAAGATTTTTGGGATAAAAAAATACCATATCGAGATGATATTTTATTTTTGTCTTCCAAGATTCAGTATTTTGTAAACTTATGATATCTGGATATTGATCGAGTAATCACAAATGTTTGACCTAAATTA
>CAYSXV010000053.1:0-6959 GCA_964435215.1 uncultured Candidatus Peribacteria bacterium
TTTCTATCTTAGCTAAATACATTTCTTCCATTTTTTTAACCACATCATTTACGCTATATCTAGGATCTTGTTGATTTTCATAATATCGTTTATATGGATCAATCAAGATTATTTTTTTTAAATTACTTCGATCCTGAAATATTTCTGAGTGAGTACAAAAAACATTATTTATCTCTCAATTTTTTATCATTCGCCATTTTTTATCTTTTTGATTTTGAGTATCATTTGATCTTAAAAGTATATTTCATTTAGCAGATAATATATCTTCATCTATAGTATTAAATAACGTCCATAAATCGGGGAAAATAATTAATTGTTGTCAATCCACTTTAATATCTCAAGTTTTCAATTTTCAGTTTTCAATAAAAATTTCACTATTTTTTATTTGATTTTTTTTATTTGATTTTTTTCATCTATTAATCAATCACTCAATGTCAAATGATACAAAATATTTTAAAACTGATTTATAATTACTATACCATCGATATACCATCCGATTAACCATATCCAAAGTTTCAACAGTCAAAAAACATTGAGAGATTAGGCTTATGTTTGATATATTTATTTCATATTTATGACCATATTGTTCTTGGAAGGATATTTCATCTCACAAACACAAAAAAACATCATCTTGATATTTTAGCAGATTTCATCTTGCAAATATTTTTTGTGCTTCTTTGTTTTGAGTTATGTTAATTTTAAAAACTCTATCAAATCATGCAAATTTATTAAAAGAAAATATATACAAATCAAATAATAATATATAAAAAGCAATTTCATTCTATTAAACATAAACAAAGATTCAAGAAAAAAGATAGAAAAATCAAAAAACACTCCATTTTCTTGCTTTTTATACTAAATTATATATAATCGTATTTGAACCAAAAATATGGTTTCAATTGTATTTCCTTTGAAACTTTAATTAACAAATAAAATTTAATGACAAATGAAACAAACAAACAGGTATCTCCTGTAAAAAAAATTATAAGATCAGATCATGTATTCTTCCAAATCAAACCATTTAAAGATAATGAGCTTTGAGTAAATCATCGGAATACTGTCATCAGCAACCTTATAAGTCTCAAAACAAACAAAATAACATTTCTAATAAGTTGAAATTCACATAGCATAAAACTTTTTGTCGTAATTCCAAAATCTTTCAAAAATTATTTTCAAAATACGTTCTATTCCAATTTTCCTACTTCAGATTTACAAGAAATCGAACCTTTTGTAATGCCTATAAATAGGGATTTTATACGTTTTTCTGATGATGGAGTTTTACATTCACAAAGTACGTTTACAAAAGATTGAACTTACATGGACCCCATGAAAGATATCCTTTCATTGTACAATAACATAGATAAAGATTCAAAATTAAATATATATTTTGATTTAAAATTTAAAAAACAAAAAAACACATTACAAAAAGTAGGAAAGTTCATAAAACGAGCTCGATGAGCGACCAAAAAAGTTGAAGAAAAAAAAGATGATAACGCCCCTAAAGAAGAAATATTATCATCAATATCATATATACTAAGAACAAAAGATATATATCTAAAAGAAGCTTTTCAAAAAAACATAATATCTGTATTTGCTCCTTTTGTTTCAGATTGAAAAATTAAAATAAAAAAATCTGAAAAATATAAACGATCGGGCTTCAATCAAGTCATCAATTTTTTTCATATGCCAACTAAGGCAAATTTTAGTAAATGACTCGAATACTGTTTATATAGAAAACTCCCCTATCCTACAAATATACCAATGCCAGATAGTTCAAACAAAGAAGATCTAACTATACTTTGAGATACAGATTATAGATGAGAAAGAATCAGATTTGGAATCAAAAAGGATGATAAATTTAGACATATGTATATTGTAGGTAAGACCTGAACTGGTAAATCTACATTTATGGCAAATATGCTCAAAAGTGACATGTTAGCATGAAATGGCCTAGCATTGTTAGACCCTCATTGAGAACTTGTAGATACTATACTAGAACACATTCCGACAAATAGAATAAATGACGTAATTCTTTTTGATGTATCAGATTGAGATTTTCCTATTGGTTTTAATCTCTTACAAGCAAATACAGAAGACGAAAAAAATCTTGTCGCATCAGGTGTAGTTTCTACTTTTTATAAAATTTATTGAGATAGTCGAGGACCAAGATTAGAATATATTTTAAGAAATATTGTACTTTCACTAGTAGATTATCCAAACGCAACACTAATGCATATTTTAAGAATATTAACTGACAAAAATTTTAGAGAAGAAGTCATTAGTCATGTTAAAGACTGAGTTATACTTAAATTTCGACAAACAGAATTCAATAAACGAAATGATAAACAAAGGGAAGAAGCAGTATGACCGATAACAAATAAGGTTTGACAATTCCTTTCAGCTAAATTAGTTAGAAATATATTTTGACAACCAAGGACAAAGTTGAATCTAAGAAAAGCTATGGATGAATGAAAAATCATTTTAATTAATCTTTCTAAATGAAGAATATGAGAAGATAATGCAAAAATGATATGATCTCTACTTGTTACAAAATTTCAAATAGATGCGATGTCTAGAGCAGATACTCCAGCTCATCTAAGAAGAGATTTCTATCTTTATATAGATGAGTTTCAAAATTTTGCATCCAAATCTTTTGCCACTATCCTTTCAGAAGCTAGAAAATATAAATTATCACTAATTGTTGCTAATCAATATACTTCACAATTAGATGAAGATACCAAAAATGCAATATTTGGAAATGTAGGTACTACAATAGCATTTACACTATGAAAAGATGATGCAGATATCATTACTGGTCAATTCAAAGAAATGATAGGAGTAAATGACCTTATATCACTTCCAAAGTTCACCGCATATACAAGACTAATGATAGACTGAATATCATCAGACCCCTTCAATATGAAAACATTACCAATATCTACGCCAGATTGATCATTGGAGCTTATCGATAAAATACGTAAGCAATCAAGGCAAAGATACGCTACACCAAAAGATCAATTAGAAAGATTAATGAACGCATGGAATGCAAAGACATTTTCTATCCAAGAAAAAATAGCAGAAAAAGCTAAGCTTGAATGATTATGACTGAGTGAAATTGAAGTAAAAAATTTAGAAAATCAATTTATTTTAGATCATGATTATCTTTTTAGAGAATTTAATATCGACGGTATTGAACCCGATGCTATAATATTTGATACAGATAATAATTCACATAAAGCAATATGGTATACAAAGCCAAAATGAATAGATGACCAAGCAAGTATCAAATATAAAAAATGAGAAAAAATTTGATCTATAAGCACTCACCTGGACATATATGAACATCAGACAATCAAAATAGAAAACAATTGACCGTTAGTGATTTGGGTATGAAAAAAAGAAGAATGTTCTAAACAACTAGATGATATAATCAAAAACGCATGACTTGATCCAGCAAAAAATGACTTCCTAAAATTTTGTCCAAATGTAAGTAAAATAGAAGCTTCTATGCCAAAGGAAGAAGTTAAATCAGCAAGTACAGAAGCAAATAAACCCACAAATACATGAGCTATCTGAGTATCAAAACCTTCAATACCAAAACCATCTAACGCTGAAACAGTTAAACAATGAGACACTTGAACTTTCAACATCAAAGACATCAAAATCTGACAAGAATATGACGGTTACATCAAATTAAGTTATAATTACGGAATGTTCGTAACAGTAAAATGAGTGGAATGACTCTTACATAAAAATTTCATCGTTGCACCAGCATGAGTAGAATGGAAAAAATATTATAATATCTGAGATAAGATCAAAGTAAAAGCCAAAGAATTCAAAGAAATTAATGGCGAAGAAAGAGTTGTTTGGAGTCAAAAGTAAAAGTTTTAAAATAAATATATTATGAAAGAAAAGTTACCAATACCATATAAACAAGCAATAATATATGAAGATGACAAAATTTATGTATGTCTAGCAAATTATCCAATAGTAAAATGACATACTGTTATAGTTTGGAAAAAAATCGTATCAGATTTACATCTACTTTCAAAAAAAAATTATGAATATCTTATGATTAAAGTTGATGAAGTAAGAAACGCTATGTTAAAAGCACTTAAATTAAAAAAAGTTTACTTAATATATATGGACGAAATTAATCAAGTTCATCGGCATCTTATACCAAGATATAATGAAAAGTGATTTAATATATTGGAACATAAACCATCCAAATTAAAAGATTTTTCACTAGCAAAAAAAATTAATAATAAGTTATTTAAATAAAAAAACCGTTATAGCACCATGTACAACAGTTTTTTATATTTTTAGAAATTTATAGCATATTAAAATTTATAATTACTTTACTTGTACGGTATCATATACCCTTTCTATCATAGTTTGAACTTCTCTAATAGGCATTTCAAAATTATTTCTATAGAATCCATTTTCCAAAAGCAAATTATCTAAATTATCTCATGTTTCTTTGAGTGAAGATATAATAGTTTCAACATCTTTTTTATTACCAGCAAATTCTTTATTAACTTCTCTTTTAAGCTCTATCAAATGAGTTTTCATCTGATAAATTTTCTGAAGTATTATATCCACCAAATCTGTATCCATTTTTTCAGTTAAACTTATTCAATAAACTCACACTGAATCAGAATTTAGATCAAGTGCTGAAATCAACATATCACAAGTTTGATTGATATTATCAATTAACTTGTTAATTTTTCATAAAGATTCTGAAGATAATTTTGCATTTGCTTTTTCCATGGTGCTTTTGGATAAGGAATAAAATTTGTATAACTAATTATATTCCAAAAACATAAACTTCAAAAAAAATCTGAATTTATCTTCCAGATCTCTTGGTATATTGTATATATTAGTATGTTATTATTTACAAATAACTATTTTATGTATCTTTTGACAACTATAGGTTATCAAATTTACTCATAACCCTCATTTTCATAGCAATATTAACATATTCGGTTAAAGCTGGAATACATATATCGACTAAGCAAGCCAGGTCGCACAACTCGCGTTTTGTGCGACTTGAGTTTTTGTCTACTTTTGAGTCAAGTCAAAAGTAGATCTAGCGAAGCGTTTATACTAAGATAATTTTATAAATTTTTTCATACTACATAGCCACTACTCCATGCCCATTGTAAATTAAATCATCAAGTCCTACCTGTAATATCACAAGCTTCACCAGCAAAATAAAGTCATGAAATTTTTTTTGATTGTAAATGATTATCTAATTCAGATAATTTTACTCATCATCAAGTAGCTTTTGCAAGCTCCCAAGGCCTAAATCATGTTATTTCAAATTTTCTTTCAAAATCTTTTTGAGATAAACCAAAAAATTGAATGGTTTTCTCATTTAAATTTTCTACATCAAATATAATTTTCAATTCATAATCTTTTAATTTATTATTTTCCAGTTCTCTTCAAATAAATAATCAGATATCAAATACTGCAGGTCAACTAAGTCATCGATGAGTAAATAATAATGGTCATTTATTTTGAAATACTATTTTTTTTCAAAACATTACAATTGCTTCAACTTCTACAGCACTTCAACTCAAAATAGAAACATCTTGTGTAGTTTCTACTCCAGATAGACAAGGATAAGCATCAACCGTTTGTATTCAGAATTTATTTGCAACATCCCAAGCTATTCAAGTAGCTCATATTTGAGGAAAATTTTTTCATCCACTAGAAAATACAATATTATTGCATAAGTATTCATTATCTTGTGTCTTTACAACAAATATATCTCCTTTTTTTTCTACATCTAAAACTCATTGTTCAAATAATATTTCCGTATTATTATCTTTTGCTTCTTGTATCAGAAGATCAACTAATTTACTAGATTTTTCACAATCCAGAAACATTTTTCAATATTTTTCTTCATGCATAGTAAGTCATTTTTCAGAAAATCGATTTATAACATCATGATTTGAAAGTTTATGAAAAATACTAGGTAGTCACTTAAGATTATCTCATACATAATCATTCATAGGATCTAAATTAATATTAGTTACATTACATCTTCATCCCCCAGAAAGTAATATTTTCGTTCAGACTCTTTTGGAATTTTCTAATATAAGTTTATCAAGTTTTTTATCGGTAAAAATACTACAAAATAATCCTGCAGCTCATCATCATACTATAATTACATCATATAATTTATCATTTCACATTTTACATTTCACATTTACAAAGTAAACTTTCCATCTTTATAAATCACTTTCTTTTTTCAATTAGCTAAAGTGGCTGTTACTACTCTATTTACAGTAGATATAATATCTACATGTTCAGCACTATCATTTAATCATATTTTATTTTTAAATTCTTTGTTTAGTCTCCTTATATCTCAATTATAACATTCTTCAAAAGATTTTCACAATGCGATATGAGTATTACCATACTTTCAACCTACATTTTCATCATACAATGTTTCAGCCATAAATTTTGTTATACGAGAAAATCTAGAATCAGTAAGACTAAATTCTCATAATTTATCCATATTTGGTATTTTTAACATCTGTTTAAATACTTCTCAATTTTGTTCAGCTTCAAAATGAGTTACTATTCATTTATCAAATTTTAATTTTATTCATTTTATCATCTGACCATAACGATAAAGAGGTTGATTGAGATTTATCCAACCATGTGTTCATTTCCAATCAGGCGACGTAAATATCTCAAATGAAGGGATATTTCTTCATCATCAGCCCAGCCATTGCCTATTTTTTCATATTTTAATATTCAAATCAACATCTTTTCATTTTATATGTATTCGTTCTATCTTCATTTTATCTAATTTATTTTTTATAGTCCGTATCTTAACAAAAATATCTTTCCATTTTTTTATTGGATCTTTTTGATCAAGATAACATGCATTTATAATCTGTTTTCGATAATCTTCAATTTTCATTCAAGCTTCTTTAGCCATAGCA
>CAYSXV010000054.1:0-6793 GCA_964435215.1 uncultured Candidatus Peribacteria bacterium
CAAACATCTAGAATGGATATCTAAAGAAGAAAAATTGAAATATGATCAAGATGCTTTAAATATTATTTCAAAAATTTCAGAATGATGCGTACGTGATGCTGTAAAATATATAGATCAGATCAGTATTTTGTGAGATATTACTCAAGAGCATGTAACCAAATTCTTGTGAGTTGCATCAGAAAAGATGATAAAAGATTTTTTGGAAACTATAAGAGAAGGAGATAGAAATATTGTATTTCAAGAAGTTGATAAAATATATCAAACCTGAATAGATTTACATCAATTTGCAAAACAAGCATTGATTTATATAGATCATAACTTGGCAAATGATATGGATTTTTTATTGAGTGTAAGTGAAGGATTTTCTGAAATCATCTCTACTATAAGATACTATCCTTATCCAGTAATAGTGTATAAAATTGCATTTAATAAATATCTATGAAATAAAAATATTAATAAAGTGAGTAAAAACGATATTCCAGCTTCAAAACTTATGACTGGAATGACAAGTGAAAAAGAAAATTCTGGAGTATTAAATGAAAGTATGATTGTAGATGTAATAAAAGTAGAAGTACCTACAACAAAAACTGATACCGAAACAATTGTATCGAAAAATAATTCTAACCAAAATCGAGATGATATATGGAATAATGTTTTGAGTAAAATAAACAAAATTTCTCTACAACAAAATTTAAGATGAAATTTTATAATAGAAGATATAAAAGACAGCACAGTAAGTGCTATAATAATAAATAAAATGACAAAAATATTATTGGATAACGAGGAAAATAAAAGAATGATTGAAACTGCGTTTGCAAATGTAATGTGATCCAAGATCAGAATAGATATAAAATTTGAAAATAAAGAAAGTTATTTTGCTAGAAAATTAGGATAAATTATAAAAAAATACAACCACGAAAACGCAGATGTATCTTATACTTTTAAATTAAGGTTTAGATTTTTTTGTGTATAGGTATTTTATTTTCCTTGATCCATTGGATAGTAATATAATCTAACAAATATTCATGTAATTCTCCTTCCCTATCATCTCTCCTTATAACTAGCTTAAAATCTGATATTGTTTGAGAAACTAAGAGAACGGTAGCTTGTTTGCAACCGATATAAGAACCACCAGGTAATTGAATATCTCCACTTAAAGTTTTGATTTCAATTGAATGTATTCCTTGTAAGTGCATATTAGACACCATGGTTTTAATTACCGCGCTGATGTTTGTTTGTGTGAAATAAAATTTTTTCATAAACTATTAATTTTTTGTTTGTAATAATTGTATAGAGACTTAAAAATTAAAGTCAATATTAAAATTACTATTGACTATTGGTGTAATCACTACAAAAAAATATATCAGATATTGGAATTTACAAAAAAACTTATAAAGGACTCAATCGATAATAAATAATCTATTACGATATGGTTTTATATATGAAAATAATTATTTTAAAATACTTTTATATCCTTCAAGCTCCCCTTTCAAAAATTTAGCTACTCTAGCTATAGTAGTTGAAGAAGCTCAAGTCTCTTTTTCGATTTCTTTGTAATTATGTCAATTATAAAGCCTACTTGCAATATCTAATCTCTGAGAAAATTCTATAATTTCATCCTCAGTAAGTAAATCTCTAAGAAAATTAAAAACCTGTTTTGTCGTCTTGAGTTTAAGGAAAGATTTTTGGAGATTGGAAGAAATTTTCTGTAACTGTAAATTTTCCATTGATATTTTTGAAAAGTAAATATATGGATAATATCTATTTTTTACTTTATTACAATAAAGTATTGATTTTTGATTTTAAATTGTTATACTTTAGTATGATAAAGTATTTAAATAAATAATTGTAATAATGATAAATATAAAATATATAAAATTTACAAGACAAAGCCTACATTTACATTATATTTTCCATAGTAAATAAGTTTTTTCCAGTAAATATTTTTTTGATACTCTCCTGGAAGAACGGAGAGCTTTTTTATAATTTAATTTTAGAAAATGAATAATAGCATAAAAATAATTGATGATGAAAAATATATAAACATAGATGAAAAATCTGATTTATATATAAATATATTTGGCGAAGAACCATGGAATGAATGATATCAATGTAACGATTGTTGAAAATTATTTTGATTGTCAGATACTATTAAAAATAATATAATAAAATGTTTATGTGGTAGTCAATTACAGAAATTTTATGATAAAAACCAAGTCGATAGGGAGCGATCGGAGCGATCAAATAAGGAGTGATATATATGTAAATTAGCAGAAAATATAGATAGTAAATTTATCGGATTTATTATATGACGAGAAACTGATATTATAAATTTAAACATAGATAAATTATGATTAAATATTTATCAACTCGATATTCTTATAAAAAATATTAACGAAAATTTTGATGATTTTAATCTAAGAGAGTTTTTTTATGGAGCTGAACTATGAATAGAAAAAGATTTTAGATGACAAGGTATTGCATCTCTACTATATAAAGAAAGAGAAAAAAATATTAAAGAAAAACAAAAAAATTATATTTTAATTAGAACAACTAAAAAAACTGATAAACCATATAAATGGTATAAAAAAGAATGATTTGTAGAGGTATTTGAATACGAAGATCAACAAAATAGAGTCATCATGATCAAAAAAATTTTATAAATTAATAATATATAATGGATAAATCAATTATTAAAATAAATTGAGAAAAGACCTGAAAAACAACAGTTATAATGACTTGAGTGCATGGTAATGAAAGATCTGGAATAGATGTGTTTAAAAAAATTTTACCTACAATAAAAATATATTCTTGAACAGTATACTTTGTATTAGCAAACCCAAAAGCTATTGAAAAAAATGTAAGATTTGTAGAAAAAAATATGAATAGGTGTTTTAAAAAAAGAATAGTTTGAAAAAGCTATGAAGAAATCAGAGTAAAAGAAATTAAAAAAATATTAAATAATGCAGACTATCTTCTAGATATTCATAATACAACAAATAAAATTAGCGAGCCATTTTTGATATGAGAAGAAAAACAAATAGCAAAATACTTTCCAGTGAAAAAATTTTTATCTTGAATAGATGATATTCAAAAATGATGAAGTGATGGCTATATGTATAATAGATGAAAACTCTGATTTTGTATAGAATCTGGTAGTATATACGATAAACATTGACCATGGATAGCTGAAATATCTATAATAAATTTCCTTAAAATTACTGGAAATATTATTTGAAAACCTGATATTTTATCCCAAAATCAGACTCATCTAAATTGTTATAAAATGTATAAATCTAAAACCAATAATTTTATATTAGCTAAAAAATTTAAAGATTTTGAAAATATCAAAAAATGAGAAATTATATGATATGATTGAAAAAATAAAATAATAGCAGATAAAAATTGAGCTATATTATTTGCTCATGATTCAGATCAAAAATGAAAAGAATGTTTTGTTTTGACTGTATATAAATAATTGGATTTATTTAAACCAAACTTTAACTATCCTGATATTGAAATGAAAAGTTTTTACCTCTTCAAATATAAAAATTTCTGAATATCTAGAACGTAATATATCTACTTGTCGAGTCATCATCTCTAAGAACATTACAACTTTATGTAACTTAAAATCTATTAGTTGATCAAACATTTTATAATAGTAAATAAGTCAGTCCTCACCTCATACAAATGCCATTCTAGGCTCTCGTTTTTTTACACTATCAGGATTGTTTTCATCATGAGTTTGCTCTGGTATATATGGAAGATTACCTAGTAATATAATATTTTTATCTCAAATAATTGAAGCATAACTATCAGCAAAATTTACCAAATCTGATCGTATAAATTTTATATCAAAATGATCTGATTTTATAAGGTTATCATAATTTTGTTTTGCCACTAAAATTGCATCTTGAGAATAATCAGTCAAGAAAACAGTTTTGAAAGTATTTAAATTTTGTAACAAAACAGATATTCAAAGAACCCCACATCAAGTTCAAATATCCATAAGAATATTATCAGATTTATCTATAAAATATTTTTTGCAGTATTCTGTAACTGCACTTATCATATATTCTGTCTCTGGACGAGGAATAATAGTATGTTGGTTAACAAAAAATTTTACACCAAAAAACTCTACATGTCATAATATATAATCCAAAGGCTTAGAATCTTTTACGTAGGCATTGTATCAAGACACAATCTTTTCTAAGTCGTTATTTTTAATTTCTTGATCGGACTTAACTCGCATATCCTCTCTTGAAATATCACAAAAATGACAAATGAGTTTTTGTAGTATTATTTTCTGTGGATAATCTGGGTTTGCTATTAGGTCTTGAATTGTCATAAAGTAATATATAGTATTTATGTAAAATGTATTGTATAATCTAACTATTCCATGGCTAAAATCAAATTCCAAAAAGTAAAAACTGAACATACAATAATGGAAGAATTTCATAAAATTTTATTGGAAATAGAAAAAAATCCCGCAATTATTAGGATAATACCAGGCAGAATATCTAGACAGCAAAAATGATCATCAGAATTGAGATTTAAAGTTTCTTATTGAACCGATAGTTGAATCAAATGTATAATGAGTAAATGAGCTACTGCTCAGGAACTTTTTGTAATTTGTAATGAAGAAAGTAAAGAAGACCTGATTGTTTTTTTAAGAAAATATCAATAATATACAGATTTGTATTTTTCAAAAGTTTGGTTACAATTATAGTGTTTATAAATATAATCTTTAAATGAATATTTTATGAGCAATATTGATTCTATTACTCATAGTTTATATCCGAATATGGCTTATAAACAGTATTTTTATTGATAAAAAAATAAAAATAAACCTAACTTGGAAAATATTTTTGACTGGTTTTTTTATGGTTGGATTCCTTTTTGTTTATAAATATGTACTAGGATATCTATGATTTAATAATATGTATTTTGCAGAAATTTTGAACTTTAAAAGTATGGCAATATTTATTATTTATTGTAGTCTTTTCTTAATTATCAATTCGTTAATTTATAAAAATATTAATAGAAAAAATATTTTACAGTCTATTATTTTATGAATTGTATTATTTTTATGAATAGGATATGGATGATATATAACATGAATAACAGTAGTTCTTATGTATTATTTCCTTGCAGCATATGCAGAAGAGATAATAAAATTTACAGCTGGAGAAAATGTTTTTTTGAAAGAATGAAAAAATAATTCTGATTTAATATTTTTTTGTATATTAATAGGATTGGCATTTGCAATTGTAGAAAATATTTTTTATTTGAGTACAAATATTTTAAACCAAGGAGTAAATTTGATATGATTGAGTATAGGTAGATGAATAGTATCTTCTATGATACATGTAGTTACAACCTGAATAGTGGCATATCTTGCCATGAAATGATTAAATAAAAAAGTGAAAATCCCACTTATTGGATGACAAGTCTGATTTATGTTATTTGTATTTATTGGAATTATTTTATGATTTGGTGTGCATTTAATTTATAATTTAAGTTTATTTTATAACCGAAAATTTATAACTATACCTCTGATAGTTTTATGATATTTTATTTTCAATTTTTTAATGTTTAAGAGCGATAAAATATATATAAGAAATATATAGTTAATAAGCCAATATTAATAATAAAATAAATTTTAAAACAACAAAAAAAACCTGTACAGTTAAGTACAGTTTTTTTGTTGTTTTTATGATCAATACTTCAAGTAAGAGATAAAGCGATGGAATATAACTTGTAATTTTTTTTTATTGGTTAAGTTAGGATGGTGGTCTATCCCCACGTTCCCGTAGGGATACCTTGTTACGACTTAACCCCAGTCACTGATTTTCTCCTTAATCCACATGGTGAATCTTCAAAGAACCTCAGCTCCCATGGTTTGACGGGCGGTGAGTGCAAGGAACAGGGACATATTCACGGCGACATGGCTGATTCGCCATTACTAGCAATTCCAACTTCATGTAGTCGAATTCCAGACTACAATCCGAACTAGGGGTAGCTTTAAAGATTTGCTCCATCTCACGATATTGCTTCTCGCTGTACTACCCATTGTATTATCTATGAAGCCCTAGATGTAAGGGGCATGAGGATCTGACGTCATCCTCTCCTTCCTCCCGGTTACCCGGGCAGTCTACTTAGACATTCTAACTAAGTATGAGGGTTGCGCTCGTTTCCAGACTTAACTAGACACCTTGCGGCACGAGCTGACGACGACCATGCACCACCTGTGCAAAGCTTTTGTATTGCTACAAAATATTCTACTTTCATAGAAGACACGATGCATGTCAAATCTAGGTAAGATTCTTGGCTTGTTATCCAATTAATCTAGATAATCCACTGCTTGTGTGTTCCCCCGCCTATCCCTTTGAGTTTCACTCTTGCGAGTATACTACCCAGGCGATCTGCTTAACTCGTTAGATTACGGCACTCCCCCCAGTAAACTGGAGAAAACACCTAGCAGACATAATTTACGGCGTGGACTACCAGGGTATCTAATCCTGTTTGCTCCCCACGCTGTCGTCCCTCAACGTCAAGTTTATTATAGTTAGCTGCTTTCGCTTTCGGCGTTCTTTCCGATATCAACGCATTTCACCGCTCCACCGGAAATTCCACTAACCCCTAATAACTTCTAGATGTACAGTATCCATCCCCTTTCTCTGATTGAGTCGGAGTATTTGAAAACGGACTTGTATATCAGTCTACGGACACTTTACGCCCAGTAAATCCGGACAACGCTTGGGTCCTACGTATTACCGCGGCTGCTGGCACG
>CAYSXV010000055.1:0-6287 GCA_964435215.1 uncultured Candidatus Peribacteria bacterium
TCTGGGTTGTACCCCAGTCTTTACTACTAGCCTTGTCAGGTCTGAGTGTCCCTGTGGTCTGGGCAAGGGCTAGTTTGATAGAATCTTTCTTACCTCATCGAGTGAAATTATAAGACTCATTATCTGCCATAGCATCTTTGCCGAGTAACTGCTCCAGTTTATCAAACATAATTTTATTTTCTGAGAACGCCTCAGGGAATATCTTTTTGATAAGTGAGATATTATCATTAATGTTGTCGAATGTTTGTCAGGTAAGTTTTGTAGCCATAGAAATGAAAGGTAGAAATTAAAAATATGATTTAATTTGTATAACAATAGCTGTTTGTTGTTCTGCAAGTTTTTTTATTTTTATATATATTTCAGTCTGATCGCCCATATTTACTGTTTGTCTATATTCTTTTTGCAAAGTATCTTTCTGCTTTTGTAAATCATTATAGTCATCTATAAGTTGATGTATATAAACAGTATCTGATGGTGGCGCATAATAAGATCACAATATACTTTTAACTTCCCACATAAGCAATTTATCACATATACTTTGATAAAATCTCCATAGATTATACTGTGAATATTGTTTTATATGTATATCCGAAATAAATTTCTGTACATCTTCATCCATAGAGTTTAAATCAATAGGTGTACTATTATAAATATCTTCTATAACTTGCTTGCTTGAATCAGCTTTACTCTTCCTTTTGCTTGCAGTAGTGATTGTCGTAATTCAAGCATACTCATATATTATAATTGATGGATTGGGTATAATACTATGCATAATCTGGATTATCTTTTCTATATGTTTATTTTCTCTTAATCCTACATATATCACATATATTTCTTCATAATGCATATCTTCAGTTATGTATGGATCAATGTTACTATTGGATTTATTAATCGCGGATATAAGTGTAATATTTTCTACATCCGAAGTAAATAATTTTTCAGCAGACTTAGCAAAGTCATCTTGTTGATAAAACATAATTTTTGGAATCTTTCTTATATTTTTATATTTTTTCAATCATAAATAATATATTATTTTGTCTTGCATATTTATTTAATAATAAGAAATGAAATAAGTTCAAAATCTTCTAGTCAAATCAGCGTATTACTAGCAAGTGAAGAACCTCACAATGTAAATATTGATTCTATTTCTTTTTCTTTTTTAGCTCATACTATATTTTGGATAGACTGTTCAAGTAATTGTGAGTATTGTCACATTTTTTTACCGTCTTTCGTATCATCATTAAATTGATCCACTAGTTCCTGTAGTACTTCCTTCTGTCAACTACAAAGTTTCTTGTAAATATCTAACGACATCTTAGCTTGAAGATAGTTATATTTTACTTCTCCATCTTGGCTAATATATATCATATAGTATGGATGTAATGCATTGGGGTTCTCTGACTTCAGTTCAGATGTATTTATCTGTCTCAGTGTATAAATAACTCATGGCGACACATTATCTAGTCAACTACTATCTAAAGTGGTAATAGCATACATTCATTTAGGAGATTTTTCCAAAATTTCTTTATTGTCTTTTGCATAATCTGCCAACTCCATTTTGAAATCGTTCATAGTGAGATCTGTAATAGATATACCTCACGAAATATCTTCTATATCTACGACTTCATTTTGAATTTGTTCGAGTTGTTTTTTTCTGTATTGAAGATCATTCATATCTTTACTTGGATCGCTCTCAATAACATTATCCTCTCAACCAGCAGCAGCATCAACCATTACCATTTTCCCTCTAACTCTTGCCTCAAGATTAATATATTCATCCAATTCTACATTTGGCCAAAAATTAACAAGTTGAATTTGTGTATTTATAGATCATATTCTATCTATTCTTCAAAATCTTTGAATGATTCTGACTGGATTCCAATGTATATCATAGTTTATAAGATAATCACAATCTTGTAAATTTTGTCATTCTGAGATACAATCAGTAGCTATCAAAATATCTATATCCTGGGTTTCTTCTGGATATATTTTATTTCTCTCCTTCGAACGAGGAGAAAAATTTATAAGTATAGAACTAAAATCTGTTAGCATAGATTTATTTGATACTTTATTTGTTCATCATCAAGTTACCATTGCTGAATATAAACCATAATTTTCTTGCACCCATCATTCTATATTACTATATAAATAGTGAGTTGTATCAGCAAAGGAGCTAAATATTACTATTTTTTTATTATTAGGATTGATTGGGTTTTGGATCTTTTTTGTAATAGTCTTTTTGAGATCAGCTAATTTCGCATCTCTATCTGGCGTTACTTTTTGTGCTTCTTCTCTCATAGTATCCAAACATTTTTTATCTGATTCTAGATCTTCTCTCCACTTTATAAGATCCATATCTTCTAGCGACACTCTTACTTTATTTCATACTGCCATACTCTCCATTTCTTCGTCTTCTTCTAGCAATTCCTTATTCATCTCACCAAAATCGATATTAATTTCTTTTTGTGATTTTGTACTTTCAAATTCATTTATTGTTTCCAGTGTTCTATTTATTTGCTTCAATATATTATTTAATGTAATTTCAAAAGAATAGATTGAGCTCTCCAATCTTTTTAAAATATTAACTCTCATAAGGTGTATTAAACTTTTTTCTCTATCTGTCTGTTTAAATACTGCTTGTCATCATCTTACGATAATATTATACATATCTTCATATTTCTTTTTCTTTTCTGGCCTAACATAAGCCAACAGTGAATATATACTAAGATTTAATTTTCTTATAGATTTATTTATTTCAGATAATGCTGGAAATTCTCAACTTATATCAATATCTGACTTAATATTTATAGGTTTAAGTCTTTCTGGAAATTTACCAATATCTTCAATATTATAATATTTCTCAATATGTTTTCTTGATCTAGCTATAGTTAGACTATCAAGTAATTTAAAGTAATCTATATTAAATTTAGCTAGTAATGTTTCCAACTTTCTTTCTTCTTCTGGAAGTTTTAATCGATTATTAAATATAGTTTGTGCAGTTCTCAAAGTTAGTGCTATATTTTGAATACCAATATCAGTCAAATGAGAATCGTCTCATTCAGTGATAAAGGCAATTTGATTTTTTAAATCATTCATTCTATTATTGATAGGAGTAGCAGAAAGCATAAGTACTTTTGTTTTGACTCATAACTTGATAATATTATTCATTAACTTTTGATATCTACTAATTTTACCAGTTCTTGCTTCATTATTTCTAAAGTTATGTGATTCATCTATCACTACCAAATCGTAATTTCATCGATTTATCATTGATAAATTAATATTACCTGACATTCATTTTTCTCTGCTTAAATCAGTATGATTCAATACATCATATGCAAATCTATCATCAGCTAAAATATTTCTTTTATCGTTTTCTCTATATAATGATCGATTGTCTCTGAGCTTTTTGGGTGCAAGCACTAATACTCTATGATTTCTAAGTTCATAATATTTAATTACGGCTAACGCCTCAAATGTTTTACCTAATCAGACACTATCAGCTAATATACAACCACCATACCTTTCAAGTTTATCAATAGATCAAATAACTCAGTCTTTTTGAAATTTATATAATTTATTCCAGACTAGTGTTTCTTTGAAATTAGTTCTTGTTTTTATAATATTATCCTCAGATATTTCTTCTAGATAATCTTTAAACAAATTATATAGGGTGATAAAGTATAATAATTCTGGACTATTTTCTTTATAAATACATTGAATATTTTTTATTACTTCTTCTTTAACATCCTGAGTTAATTGTTTATCGTTTCGTATTTCATCAAACCACATCAACGCTTCTTTTGTTGTCTCTATATCTTCTGAATATACATTAAGTTCCATCTTTTTGGACGGAGAAAATCATAATCAACTAGACGTAAAATCCAAAGTTCATTGTATAGAAAATTCCTTCTTCGAATTTGAATTAACAACATGAATAGTTTTCGCATCTGTAACGTTATATTTTTTAATAGATTTAAACTGAGCTTTTTTTTTGATCCAAGTAGCACATTCTTTAGCAATTGAAGTCTGTATAAGTTCATTTCTAATTTTTATTTCAAATTCATTTCATCATATTTGTTTTTCTCTGTCTATTCTTTCAATATAGAACTCCCTTTTTTCTTCTGTCTCTTTAGTAAAAGTTGGTTCTGAAAATAGGAATCTAAAATCATCAATATTTTTTAGCTGATCTTTTAATTTGTTATATGCAAATATAGTAAAATATGATGATAGTACTGAAATTTTTGATCACTGAGAAATATTTTCCATAAGTATATCAGATATTTTATTCTTTTTATTATCTACTATAAGGTTCATTTTCTCAAATTAAGAGTTAAACGTTACTTGATACGATTATTTTAAGCTATTGTACAAAAAAAGCTGATTTTTTTATATAAAAAAAATCATTCAAAGAAAAAGATAGTCTATTTACTTCAAATTTCAAGTATAAGATACCTTAATTACACCAACATTGTTGCATTTTGGGGTAAAATTATTATATATAGAAAATATTTATTGTCTATATTATTATTAATGACTCAAGAACTGAAAAATTTCTACTTTGAATTATTTCTATATATATTACAAAATCTATTTATGAGTTGTGAAGATTTTGATAAATTTAGAAATTTAGAAACAAAATGATGAAAATTATATGATAAGATAATTTATATTGCTATAAATATACTTGATATAATTGTAAATGAAAAACTGATATATGAAAAATGAAAAAAAAGGATTAGTCAAAAAAATATAATAGAAATTTTACAATGTAATAAAGGAGAAGTAAAAAAACTTTTTCTATGATGTCTTAGTTCGAGAATATCATATAATGAAAATAAACTGAAGGGGAATGAGCAGAGATTAAAAGACACTTATACATTCAAGCTTCCTCTAAAAAAAAGTTTTTCCAAAAGTATAAAAAGATTAAATGAAGAAGATATAAGCTTTATAGTTGACTCACATTATAACGTAATTGAATATTCAGTATTTAATTATAAAGATATTTATTACGACTATATAAAATGATATTTTTTGAGACTTTGTTTAAATTTATTACCAACAAAAGGAATATTCGATATAATATGTAAATACGATAAAGAAATGTTAAAATACAATAAACCACCATATCTTAATACGATATTACAAAACAATACTTTCAGTTTTAGATGATATGATTCAATATTAAAATTATTATATACAAATATAGAAAAAACAAATATTAAAAAAAAAGAATTTATAGATCATTGTGGATATGATTATAACTATAATGAATTAATCGTTGAACTATTTAATAACTTTTGAATAAAATTTTTCGAGCCCTTTGAAAATATTTTCAAAACATATAATGCAAATAATCATATAGCCGATATAAATATAAAAGTTGAAGTTGAAAAAAAAAGAAAAAAAATATATAACTGAGAACAAGAAATATCATTTTAAAACAGTTTAGTGTGTCGACACATAGCCACAATAATTTCTTACAATATTTTAAAACGCAGTTATATATTATAAAAAAATCGATACTTATGTGTCGATTTTTTATTTTAAAAATTAATGCAATAATAACCCAATATTATACAAATACTGGTGCCGGCAAGCAATATTTAAATTCTAATTTAAAGCATGAAACTAAAAAAGTTAAACGTAATTTTAGAAAATTCATTGATTATTTGGCTAGATAAAAAAGCTAAGTATGAAATGAAAAGTCGTTCTTGTTATATGAGAGACATTATCAGAAGTTATATGGAAAAGAAAAAAAATACTGTAATTAATCAGGTTTAAATTCTAAAGTCCCATAATGGATAATTATCAAATAATAAAACAGATACAGATAATATCTGTACTGGATAGGCTTAACCTACAATATAGAGTAAATGGCAATTGTATATATGTCTATAAAGACTGAAAAATGACAAACTGACGAAAAGGAAATTTATCGGGGAATTATTTAAACGATTTTTCGCACGATAGGGCAAAATGATGACCATTTGAAATCGTTAAAGCCTATAAAAAATTTGATGATAAAGGAACATTTCAACGGTTTGAAAATAATTTTTGAGTCTGATGAGATAATACAAAGGACAAAATTAAAAAGTCCAATTATAGAAAAAGGAAGACTAGACATCTTCCTACGTATACCAACAATTGGTAAAATATTTTTTAATACTTTAATCCTATAATATCATGGAAAATACTAATAATTATACTAGTAATTGCAAGGATTATCTCCTCAATACTAGAAATATAAAAAAAGATGTTTTAGAAAATCTAGAAACAAAAGGTCT
>CAYSXV010000056.1:0-5516 GCA_964435215.1 uncultured Candidatus Peribacteria bacterium
GTATTTTTAATTTTTTCTCATCTTTTATCTGATTTTTCTTTAGGAGTATCTTCTTTTTTTGCTTTGCTGACCGTATATTCACCAAGAGCAACATATTTTTCTAATTCAAAGTTCTGTACAGATTCTTCAAAATATGCTAAATATTCTTCATAAGAAGCTGTTTTTCAATCTATATTAAATTTTATATTGTTTAATTTTGCTTTTATTGATTGATTATTATCTTTAGCATCTTCTATATCTTGATAAATATTTCTTGAAAAATTATTTGGAAATCAATCTCAAGTAATATCGTTTATTATTGATCGATATTTTATTACATATATTCAATATCATCATGTGCCACTATATTTTCTTCATGAATATTTTTTTAAAGCATGGATCCATTCGTCTTTGCCTGATCATGCGCGTCTTTTACAATCCATCAAAAATCTTGCAGCACAATCAACTGCCATTACAGGATGGAATCTATCATCATATTCTATGAGCTTAGAAATATCTTTTTTACAAGTATTGAGAGTTTTATTTATCTCTTGACCATGTCTTGTATCTCTCATTCAATTTGTATATCTTGGAAGAGTATTTAGACCAAAATCATGAGCATTTATAGCTTGAATATGTATCAACCCCAATCATCAATCTCATGATAAATTTGGCATTGTAGGATCTCACATTCATTCTTGAGCCATCATAGCCATAAGTAATCAACGAGGAATTCCATAACGATCTTCAACAGCATCAGTAACTGGTTTCCATCTTAGACATCTAGATACTCTAGAAAGAGTACTAAATTTATCTCATGTAGAATTTATAAAATCAATATCCTTGTCTTTGACTATTTTTTGGTATCATAAATGTATAGGATTTTCTCTTATAGAATTAACTTTTTTTTGTTCTTTATCATTATCTCCATTATCATCATCCCTTGTTAAATTATATAATAATTTTCATCATGTAGCCAAAATTACAGTTGATCAAGCAATTATTCATAATTTCTCTATAAAGTTTCTTCTAGATATATTATTTTTTTGTTCCAACATATTGATTTGCAAAAAATAAAACTATCAATATTTTATTGAAAATACCTTTATTTGTCAAAAAAACATGAAACAAATCAGATTTATTTGAATAGTATTTATTTTATTATTTTTATCTGCTTGTGTACAGATCAAACCATGAGATTGATACTATAATAACAAAAACAATGAAATATCACGAAGTCTATCCTGAATACAAAATATTACTTGAGAAATATATATTACACCATGAAATTTTCAGTCTTATTACGATAGTTTAGCTAGTACTACAAGTTGATTAAAAATTCAAGTTTATGAATTTACTGAAAAAAGGATTAGAAATCTAATTATAAATCTTTTAAAAAAATGAGTTGATGTTAAAATAATTATTGAAGATAAGAAATTTCAACAATACAGAAATACATATAAAGATTTACTAAATATATTTACTGGATATAAAAATATTGAAATAAAATCTGACAAACAAATGTGAACAGAATACATACACAGTAAGGTTGATTTGCTAGATGATAGTTTCTGGATAAAAACAAATAATATTACAGCGTCAGCATTTAAATCTAGCCGTGAATATATGTTTCATAGTTATGATATATGAGTAAAAAAAAGCTTAGATAATATTTTCGATAAAGACTGGAGTTGAAATCAAATCGAAACAAAAGATATACATCCAAATTTACTTATATGTAATATCAATTGTAGAGCCATAATTGAAGATATGTTAAATAATACAAAAGAATCTATTTATATCCAAACGCAGTATATTACAGATCCTAGTATTTTTGAAATATTAAAAAATAAAAGTAATTTACCGTGATTTAAGATTATAGTTGCAGATACAGATGATAATGATAATTTATTAAACTATTTTTGACCAGCTAAAGTAAAAAAACTAAAAAAACCATATGTACATGCAAAGATGATTTTAATCGATAATAAATATTTAATACTCGGAAGTATGAATCTTTCACAGAACTCATTGGATAAAAATAGAGAAATATGAATAATATTGATAGATCAGTATTTAATAGATAATTTTAAAGGGCAATTTGATAAAGACTGGAAGAATCAATAGAAAATTTTGATTACTTGACTTATATTATCTGACAATTATAATAAATAAAAACAAAAAACAAAATATATATAGCTATGAAAAAAATTATTATCCTTATTTGCGGTTTATTTATCTTTACCGGTGCTTATGCACAAAAACAGATTAAAGGTATATCTACTTACTTCCCAATGGATGACTCTATCACATTGAATGAAGATGACTTAACTAGTCTAATCAATAGTTCTTATGTTGTATGTTCCAAAATCGACTCACTTGATGATGGCTCTGTCGTAAAAACTGTTGAAATTCAATGTGCCGATACGAATTTTCGTTTCGCTGGTGCCTATATAGAGTCTCGTATCTTCTTACTTGGAGACTTCAAGTCATCTATTGGAAGAATGGATCCTATGTGGTTAGTCTGTAACTTTGCTCTCGTAGATAACGGAAAATTTTACGAAGCATATGAATTGGACCAGCATGGGATGAAACACTTTGAAGATCTTTTAAACAATACACCTTTTTATTGTTTGGGAAATCGTGAATGAATTAAATACTTCGACCTGTTTTTTACAGGCGAAGTTTTTTTTATTTGAATTAAATAACTAATTGTTTAATCTGACTTTTGTTTTAAATTAAAATTTGATTATGGAGAAAATTATAGGAGTAGATTTGGATGAAGTATTATCAGAAACTATAGATGGTGTATTAAAATTTCATAACTATCAGATAAATGGGATTCCTGCCCATAGAGAAGATATTACTGACTACTATCTTTGGGATATAGATAAATATGGACTTAATCAAGAAGATGGTGTAAAATATTTTAGAACATTTTTGGATGAAGCGCAGAAAAGTGAAGAAATACTACCAGTAAAATGAGCTAAAGAATGATTAGAAAAATTAAAAAACGATTGATGGAAAATAATTATAGTTACAGCTAGGAGAGAAGAGATAAAAGATTTTACTATCCACTGGTTAAATGAACATTTTAAATGATTACGAGATGAAATATTTTTTGCTAGCCATTTTACAGTAAATGAAATAAATAAATCTGAACTTTGTAAACAGCATTGAATAAATATAATGATAGAAGATAATTTGAACTATGCTATTGAACTTGCTAATGCAGGCATTAAGATGTATTTATTGGATAAACCTTGGAATAAGAGATTTGATACTGAAATTCATGATGGGATAACTAAGTTTTATGATCGGAATGAATTGAAAATATAGATTTTAAATAATAAACATACAAAAATGAAACTTTCAATGATAGTTGCTATGGCAAGAAATAGAGTGATATGAAAAGATAAAGAACTTGTATGGCATTATCCTGAAGATTTTAAATATTTCAAAGAGAAAACTACAGGACACCCTATAGTAATGGGACAAAATACCTATGAATCTATAGGCAGGCCATTACCAAATAGGAGAAATATAGTTTTAACAAAAGAAGCTGATATTGAATGAGTGGAATGTTTTCACAGTATTGAAGATTTGATGGAGAATTTAAAAAAAACTACTCCAGAAGATGAAGAAGTTTTTATCATAGGATGAGCCTATGTATATAAGCAATTTTTAAATTTAGTTGAAACGCTCTATCTGACTGATGTAAAAAAAGAATATGAATGAAATATATATTTTCCAGAATTTGAAAATGATTTTGTAGAAGTCAGTAGAGATGATAGATGAGAAATTGATTTTGTGGTATATAAAAGAAAATAACTGTCATTCCCATGTAAATGGGAATCTATTTATAAGTAAGTATTTATTATGGCTTGATATGTTTATATATTAGCAAGCAAAAAAAACTGAACTCTTTATATTTGAGTTACAAGTAATTTACAAAAAAGAATTTATGAACATAAGGAATGATTAGTAGATTGATTTACAAAAAAATATGATGTAAAACAATTGGTATATTATGAAGAACTTTCAACAATAGAAGACGCTATATATAAAGAAAAACAATTAAAAAAATGGAATAGATCTTGGAAAATAGAATTGATTGAAGAAAAAAATCCCCTACGAGAGGATTTATATGGAAGTATTTAACTATAGATTCCCGCTTTCGCGAGAATGACAGGTAACCGTCATACCCAACTTGATTGGGTATCTAGGAGCATATTAGATTCCCGCTTTCGCGGGAATGACACTTGTTATTTCTTTTGTTTGTTATCTATACTTGTATTTTTATCTGGATAACAACATAAGACATTATCTAGATACTGTATTCAACAAAAATAGGGACATATAGAAATATTTTTAACTGCACATTTATGTGTGTCGGTTTTTTCTGATTCGTTTCGAGGACATTTCATCTGTTTCCAAGATGTATCTTTTGAGGAAGTTAGGTCTATGTCCATATTTGCTCAGTCTAGTATTTTAATTTTGGATGAATCCATATTTTTTATAAAATTATGAAAGTTTTTTCTGTACCATAATATTCTGGTCGATTGGCATTGTAGTGAGCGAACATCCTTTCTAATCTATCCTGAGGCAACTCCTCTATTCCAAGATTATTAAGTTCTTCTCTAATTGATTGCTTAGCTTCATCGATTTGTTCAGCATCTGAAATTATTTTTTCAAATTCTGCCACATAACCATATCCAGCATTTTTATCTATAGAAACATTGAAGTCTTTGTAAGCATAATCTTTTCTATTTCTTGACCATTTGGATTGATATTCAAATCAGTTATCAAGGATAAGCTTATCCAACTCATGTATACTTAATCATGGAGTCTCATGTTCAAATTCTAGTCTTGCAGTGCCATTTTCGCTTGTAGTATCATCAGCTGTGGCTTTGATAACAAATAAGACTTTTCAATCTGCGTCTCTTGTGCGTATAGAATGTTTTTTTCAATTAATTAAAATATGTTCTAATTTTTGGTGATGATCTGTATGAATATATTCTTGTAATTTATTTTTTAGATCTTCAAAATTCCCATTTGCTAAAAAATAATGATTAAGTTGATTACTTCATCAAGTCTCTTTTGTATCTGGATGTAATATTAATTTTTCAATCAGGCTTGTTGCATTTTCCTCTTCTCCTAAAAGGACTTTGATTTCAATTTCAAAAGTATTCATTGGATTGATTTATAGTTAAAATATTACAATCAAATGTCATTGCGAGGAGTTTACGACGAAGCAATCTTATATTATTTTAAGATCGCCACGCATACGCTCGCGATGACTAAAGTATTCTATGATCATCAGATATTAGCAATTGGTGCTTTGATAGCTGGATGTGGATCATAATTTTCAAGGGTTATATCTTCAAATTTGAAGTCATCTATGTTTTTGATTTCAGGATTTAATTTTATAGTCGGAAAATCTTTAGTTTCTCTAGATAATTGAAGTTTAACTTGTTCGAAATGATTTGAATAAATATGTACATCTCAAAATGTATGTACAAATTCACCTGCTTGTA
>CAYSXV010000057.1:0-5013 GCA_964435215.1 uncultured Candidatus Peribacteria bacterium
TAGTATAATAGTATTATTTATCTGACTAAAAATATTTTCCAAATTCAAAATATTGGATAAACCATGAAATGATCTCAAAAACACTAGGAAACCAGTCCCCACAATGTTGTGAATCTTCGCTTATTTGGGATTTTTTATTATAGTTTTGATTCTATTTCCAGATTATTTTTCAAATAATTTATTGTTGTGATTATTAGCTTGAAGTCTACCTATAATCATATTAGAAACACTTGAAGAACTCAGTTATATATGAAAAATTAAATTCAAAATCAATCCTATAATCAGACTGTTAATTCATATTATATGATGAATATTAGCAGTTTATATATGATGAATATGAATAAATCAAGAATTACTTATAGGTACTCGGAAATGGATTATGCCACAATACATTTTTGTAATATTTTTTGTTATATGGTCAATTATATGTATAAATGCTATCAATCGGTTTGATGGTATTTACGCACAAGCTAGTTGAGTTTCAACAGTTTGATTCCTTACAATATTTTTACTTATCAAATTTGTAGTTTTTACGAGTTATACAGTTTTCAAAGGCAACAGCTTGGAAATACTCACCATCACACAGAATCTAGCATTTATACTTTTTGCAATTAGTCTTATTTCTACATTTGTAGAATATAAACCTATGGGGTTATTGAGAGATATATGAATAATGTTTTTTGGATTTAGTATAGCCTATCTATCAGTAGCTTGATGAGCAAAAATTTGAACACTATTGGTAGCCTTATCTCTTGTAATATTTGATGCTATATGGGTAGGATTTTATAGAATATTTGTAATTAAAAAAAATCCCCTGAAAGGAGATTATACGCACTTACATCATAGATTACTATGATTATGATGGACAAGGTGAGAAGCAAGAGCATCAGTATGGATATGGTCTATTATCATGATGATACTTATGCTATTACAATGAACAGACAGATTAAATAAAGTAATAATATTTATGATAATGGCGTTATTATTTTTTGGTATAAATTATTATCTATTTATAGTTAAGAAGCTACCCTGTTGACTAAAAATCAATAAATAAAAAAAGCTGGGATAAAAATCACCCCAGCCTTTGTCCAGTAAATAAGGGCAAAAAACCCGCCATAGTCTAAATATTAAAAAAACTTAACAAAGCAGAATAATGGCGGGGAACAAAATCCCCATACACCTGGACAACATCTTATCAACACCATCTATATATATTTCCTACAATAAATCAATAGCAAATTATATTAAATTAAAAATAACAAACAATTGAATAAAAACCTGATTTCTTTAAATAATTTCACATTTATAATTTATCATTTCAATAATGTCCAAGATAGTTTTTATACTTTGAGTTTCTGGTAGTGGAAAATGAACAATAATACAAGAATTATTAAAAACTCAACAATTGAAATATTGTCCATCATATTCAACAAGACCAATGAGACCATGAGAAATAAATTGAGATAGATATCGATTCATCAGTGATGAAGAATTCCATAAAGCAATAGAGAATAATGAATTTATAGAATATGCAGAATATTCATGACATCTATATTGAACAAAAAAAGATATTATTGACCATCTTGAATGAGATAAAACTCCAATAAAAGAAGTAGAGCTAGACGGATTTTCTAAAATTATAGAAAGCCATCAAATCGACAATAAATTTATAAGTATTTTCTTGGATATACCAGATGAAATAATGATACAAAGAATAACATCAAGAGCTCCAATATCTCCTGAAGATCTAAAACGAAGACTTGAAAGAGCACAGGAAGAAAGAGAAAAAGCAAAAAAATTATGTAATCATATAGTAATGACAGATTTATCTTTGGAAGAAAATGTTCAAAGAGTAAAAGACGTACTAGACAAAGAAATTAACAACTAATAACTAATATTTAACAAAACATAGCAACACTCACAGATTCAAATAAAGCTGAAATATATACACCAAATAAGCAAGTCCCATAGTACAACTCGCGTTTTGTGCGACTTGATTTTTTTATCCAATGTTTTTGTATCAAGACAAAAAGATTGGTCCTGGGGTTTGGGGCGGGAAAAGCCCCATAAATAATATTAGTATATTATTAAAATATATATAATTATTATTTTATAATGTTAACATTTTTGTTAAATCTTCTAGACTCAATTCCTCTAACCTTTTTTTTTGTAAATTTTCAGGAATTTGAAATTTATTTTTATTCTGTTTAATTAATATTTTGTCGATAGATCCTAATGTTTTTCTACTAAACCCTGAATATAAATCCAAAAAGTCTATTAAACTATTCCATTCAATTTCAGATTTAGAATTTTTAATTTCCAATTTAACCAAACAGCTCTTAACTTTGGGAGCTGGACTAAATGCTTTTGCTGGAACCATTTTTAAATATATTACATCATATCAATAATTTAAAAGCCATCGTAGATATGATTTTTTATTGGTATCTGATTTTATTTTTTCTCATACTTCATTTTGTAACATAAATATCCCTCAAGGAAACTTACATTCTCAGTTTCAAAAAAATTTTCTTAGAATAGGAGAAGTAATATAATAAGGTAAGTTTCAAACCACCAATGTTTTTTCAGATTTTAGTTTTTTTTCTTTTAATATTTTTTCAACATCTATTCCCAATACATCTCATCAAATAATATTTTTTATAATTAGTTCTCAATTTTTGACTTTAGTTTCCAAAGCATAAATCAAACTTTCATCTTTTTCTATTACCATAAAATTATCAGAAATATGATTTATAAGTCTTGTAATAGATCATTTACCAGGTCATATCTCTATCAAAGTATTACAATTTAATTTTTTATATAGTTCTAAGATTTTTTCAGCTATATAGTTTCTTACCTTAGAATCAGTAAGGAAATTCTGTCCCAAATATGTTCACATAAAAAACATTGATATTTAAAAATATAACTATAACTAATCATAACAAATGTTCAACAAAAAAGAAATATAAGGAATGGATTGACATTTATATTAAAATATATATATTATAAAATATATTAATTTATAATTAACTTTAGAAAATGATAAAATGAGACCCTTTAAGTATAAATCTAGGTTCAGTAGAATATGTCTATACACCAGAAGAAATGCAAAAATCTTCACAAGTAATGCCTAAAAGTTGATGTTTTGTTGAAGATTTAAAAATCGCCACATCAGAAACATTAGCAAAAGCATTGGAAGAACGACAAAAGTTTAAAGAACAAAATAACCCATTCAAAGATTTAAATTCAGATCTTAGAAAAACACATAGACCAGATTTATGATATTAAAATATATTAGTAAATAATTTTTCCATTGAATTTAAAATAATAAATCATATAAATTTCAACTGAAAAGAGAATTTTTTGATATTTTACAAAATTAAAACCTATAAAATATGACAGCAATGATAATCATCGGCTATGTCCTGGCTATTTGAGCAGGAGCCCTAGGAGGATTTTTTTGATATAAAAAGACATTAACTGAAAAAGCAAAACAATTCAAAGACAGAATGAATAGAGTAAAAGAAATCGAAGAAGAGATGCTCGAAGAAGCAAAGAAAAAAGCTAATAATATTCTACAATTAGCAGAAGAAAAAGCACAAAAAATAGAAGATCAAAGAATCGCAAAAATGGAGGAAATCCAAAACAGACTACTCGTAAGAGAAGAAAAAATGGATCAAAAATTGGAAAGATTAGAAGAGGAAAAGAAAAAAATAGTAGAAAAACAAAAAGAAGCAGAAGATATAGTAACAAGACAAAACGAAAAATTATCTGAAATAGCATGATTTGGTATAGAACAAGCAAAAGAACATCTTTTCAGAAATATAGAAGAAGTAAATAAAAAAGAGATATCAGAATTTGTAGAAAAATTTAAAACAATCAAAAAGGAAGAAGCAGAAAAAGAAGCAGCACAAATAGTAGCTCAGGCACTTCCTAGAATAGCCGCTGACAGCGTAACAGAATTTACTACACAACTTGTAGATCTTCCAAATGAAGATTTCAAATGAAAATTAATTTGAAGAGAATGAAGAAATATTAGTTATTTTGAAAAGATAACATGAGTAGAACTTGTAATCGATGATACGCCATTGGTTGTAAGATTATCATCATTTGATAGTGAAAAAAGATTCGTTGCAAAAAAGACACTTGAAATGCTTGTAAAAGATTGAAGAATAAATCCATTTTATATAGAAAAAATACATAACCAAGTACTTGAAGAACTTGACGGTATACTTACAGAAAAATGAAAAGAAGCTTTGACTATGCTTAATCTTACAATGATGAAACCAGAAATAGTAAGATGCATATGACAATTTTTCTTGAGATATAGTTATGGTCAGAATCTACGAGCACACAGTATAGAAGTAGCAAAAATAGCAGAAGCTATAGCAACAGAATTATGATTAGATCCTGTAATGGCAAAAAAAGCATGATTATTACACGACATATGAAAAGTAATGAGCACTTGATGACAATCCCATGCAAAGATATGATGAGAGTTTTTAAGAAAACTTTGAATGGATCCTATTATCATAAATGCAGCAGAATCACATCATTTCGATGTACCTATGATAGATTCTATTTCACGGACAATTGCTACTGCTGATGCAATGTCAGCCTCTAGACCATGAGCAAGATTCAATACAAAAGAATTATTTATAGAAAAAATGTGAGAATTAGAAAAATTAATTTACGAAATGCCATGAATAGATAAAGTACATATTATGCAAGCATGAAGAGAAATAATGGTATATGTAGATCCCAAAGCAATATCAGATTTAGAAGTTGAGAAACTATTAAAAAATATCTGATTGAAAATAGAAGAACAACTTGATTATCCAGGTATAATAAGAGTAACATGAATAAGAGAAACCAAAATTATCGAATATCTCAGATAGATACAACAATTAGTTTTTTTATTCTATAATCCAATACTATGTTTCCTTATATCACCATATGGTGAGCTAAGATATATATGACCGGTTTTGGTATTGTAATATGATTTATAATATTTTT
>CAYSXV010000058.1:0-4949 GCA_964435215.1 uncultured Candidatus Peribacteria bacterium
TGAACAACTTTATACATTTTCAGATGTACGTAGAGATCCTAGAGGTAGAGTAGCAACTATTGCTTATATGGCTCTTGTTGCTAGAGAAAATATATTTATAAAAGCCGGATCATATACTTCTGAGGTAAAATTTTTTCCTATAAAATCTTTACCAAAAATGTGATTTGATCATAAAAAAATTATTGAATATGCTATACAGAGATTAAAATGGAAGATGGAATATACAAACCTTTCTCAATTTATTTTACCAGCTAAATTTACTCTTTCTGAATTACAAAAAGTTTATGAAATAATTTTAAATAAAAAATTTGATGTGAGAAATTTTAGAAAAAAAATAGATAGTTTACATATAATCAAAGAAACTTGAGATAAAGAAATATGAGTGCAATATAGACCAGCTAAATTATACAAATTTATAGACAAAAAAGTTAAGATAGTAGAAATTATTTAAATTATTTTTTTTAGAATAAAGCAAAAGACGCCAAGCAAAAACTCAGCGTCTTTTTTTAATTTATTTGCCAGATAGAATCTGGATTTTTTTAATTAGTTTTGGGATGTTCGACTTCCGCATATCCTTCAAGGAAAACTTTTATCGCTTGTTCGATTTCTTCCAGGCTGTATTCAACCTGTAAAAGTTTTTCCCCCATTATGTTACCATAGAGTTCCAGATAGCGTTCTGAAATTTCTTTTACAAATTCGTCGGTAAATTCAGGCATTTGTTGATCTGATTCCCCTTTGAATCCTTGGCTCAATAACCATTGACGGACAAATTCTTTATCCAATGATCTTGGCACTTTGCCTGCTTCAAAGGATTCCAAATAACCCTCTTCATACCAGTACCTGGATGAGTCCGGAGTATGGAGTTCGTCAATCAGCATAGTACCACCATTAAAGGTTCCAAATTCATATTTGGTATCTACCAAAATAAGACCTTGTTCCATGGCAAATTCAGTTCCCATATCAAACAATTCAAGGGACATTCTTTCCATTTCGTCATACTGTTCTTTGCTGGCTAAGCCGCTTGCAATGATTGCTGCAGGTGAAATGTTTTCATCATGCCCAGATTCAGCTTTGGTCGTAGGTGTTACGATAGGGTTAGGAAATTGTTCAAATTCCTTCATGCCATCAGGTAAAATAACGCCGCATATTTCTCTCCCACCTTTGCTATAGATATCTCTCCATAAACTTCCGGTAAGATATCCACGTACAATCATTTCGATCATTATGGGTTTTGCTTTTACGCCTATTGTTACCATCGGGTGGATATCATTTAGTTTCCATGTGTTGATATCCATCGTTTCAGCTGTATCCAAAAATTTGGATGCAATCTGATTGAGTACCTGTCCCTTAAAGGGAATGCCTTTTGATAGTACAACATCAAATGCAGAGATTCGATCTGTAACTACAATGATAATCAATTCGTCAGTAGTTTCATATACGTCTCTGACTTTACCAGTGTAGATTTTTTTTAATCCAGGAATCTGAAAATCAGTTCCCAAAATAGGTTTTTGTTTCATAACGTTTTTATTTAGGTTAATGTTTAGTTTTTATTACAATTGACTTATATCTATAATGTTATATTATTCAATCAAATTTTTTTGCTTGATGTAAAAATACAAAAATATATAATCAAAATCTGATTTACAAATTAAAATTAATTATGAAATCCAAGTCAAAACCTAAAATCTGAAGACGAGTTTTATTAATACTTATCATTATTATATGATATAAATTTTTATTTTGATCTATTACATTGGATTCCAAAGTCACTATCCAGCCTTGAAATAATTTCCAGACATTTGTATCTAAACTTTCTTCATTAGAAAAATTTAGAATAAAATTTTATTTACTCAGACACAAGTGAATAGATTTATCCAAGATTGATGTGGGTAATTATTATTTTACCTGATCATATTATCCATCATCTTTTATTAAGATTATTCAAGCTTGACCCCAGACCAACTATTCTCGTTATACTATTCTTGAATGACGGAGTATTTACGACATAGATGCAGACCTTACAAAAAAGTGATTTATACAGGCTGGTCAATATATTTCTTTCGTTACAGATTATAGTATTATTTCCAAATATATTTCTAGATATGATTTCCTTACACAAGCTTGAGATATTGTTTCCTTAGAATGATTTCTTTATCCAGATACATACAATATAGATACAGAGAAGGACTACATAGATCAACTTGTTTATCTACAATTAAATACATTCAAAATAAAAGTTCGAGATAAAATTTCAAATAATATATCAGCATTCCCTTATGATTTTTATAAACTTATTACACTTGCGAGTATAGTAGAGAAAGAAGAAAAAAGCTCCGCAAACAAACCAACCGTTGCATGAATATTTATAAATAGACTCAAAATCTGAATGAGATTGGATGCAGATATTACTCTATGTTATTGACTCCGTATGCCGTATGAAACTTGCACTCCTGCGATTATATCTTCAAAAATTACTGATAAAAATAATCCATTCAACACAAGAGAAAATGCAGGCATATTATCACAACCCATATCTAATCCATCATCTAATACTATCGATTCTACTTTAAATTATTCTACAACTGACTATATTTTTTATCTACATGATAGTGGTTGAAATATCCATTATGGAAAGACATTAGATCAACACAATCAAAATAAAAATAATTATCTTTAATTACATTAACAATATGCTCCACGTTCCAGTTATGCTAAAAGAAGTAATCGATTCTTGTCCTGATAATTGTAAGATTATTATAGATGGGACTCTGTGACATTGATGACATTCTTCTCACTTAGTTTCAAAAACTGCAAAATTAATATGAATGGATTTAGATCCAAATATGTTACTAGTAGCTAAAAAAAATTTAGAACAATTCTCAGATGTTATATATATACATGATTCGTATTCTAATATAGATTGAGTAGTTTCTAAGTATTGAAAAGCTGATTTTGTACTATTAGATCTTTGAGTAAATATGGATCATTTCAAAATTGGAAATCGTTGATTTTCTATCAATTACGATTCATCTCTTGATATGAGGTTTGATCAGGAACAAAAAGATTCTGCATACGATATTGTAAACAAAAGCTCATCAGATCAATTAGAAAAAATATTTGTAGAATATGCTGATTTTACTCCATCTAAAGCTAGAGAAATTGCAGATAAAATAGTTCAGATTAGAAAAAATTCTCCAATAAATACGACATTTGATCTCAAAAATATATTATGAGAATGTGGTTTGGGTAAATCTGCTAGCACAATCATATTTCAATCGATCAGGATTCAAACAAATAATGAGATACAGAATTTAGAAATATTTTTAAAAAAGTTACCAGATATTTTATCTATTTGATGAATCTGTAGTATAATAACATTTCATAGTATAGAGGATAGAGTAGTCAAAAAAGCCTTTCAAGAACTGGCATTTTCAAAAGGATTTGAACTTGTGAATAAAAAAGTTATAAAACCCACATATCAGGAAGTTGCAAAAAATAAAGCATCCAGATCTGCTCAGCTTAGAATAATCCGTCATATTGAGCAAAGTTAAAATAAATAACAATGAGTTTATAGATAAAAATATATTTATGAAATTATTAGCTTTCACATCCAAAAACGCAATAAATCAAACTTATGCTTCACTGTTAAATAAGTATAGAGCTTATCAGTGAATAATTGATATAATTAAAATAGGCTGACTAGCACTTACGCTTTTATTTTTTATGATGATTTACTTATATTTTATAAATAAGTCTTCAACTCAGTGATATTTTCTTAGACAAGCAAATAATGATCTCAATACAATAAAATTCAAATATGAAATAGTGAAGACAAATGTTCTAAATTATAAACAACAAAATCGAAAACAGATACATGAAACTTTTTGAAATAATAATAGAGTTGTAGATATCCATGCTACGATAGTTAGTATCCCTCCTAGTAAAGAGCTTACTCTTAATGATAGATAAACTTTGATAAACGTAGATAAACAATTGTTAAAAGGTGTTTATCGTGAGCTTAGCCAACTTTTATCAATATTTAACCACATTTATGTCCAATTCACGCGATCCATTCCAAGAATGAGTATCCTATCACATCGTGAATAAAAGCTTCGGAAATATGATTTTGTGGGAAACATGAAACGATTACAAAACATTTATACTTCAGATAATAGACCATTTGATGAATTTTCCTGGTATCAAATTAATTTCTTATTGTATCTTGCCAGATCATTTTCATTTTGTGATTTCCAATACTAGGAAGTGATTTGATATATCAAATTTTCTCAAAAAAATCCAAATTAGTTATGCTATGTATTTCAAAAAAAGACATTCAGATAATATAAGCCTCAGATGACTACCTGTCTTTAAGTGAAGATTTAAAGCACTAGAAATCCAACAAGATAAATTGGATGAAATCGTAAGCTATGTAAATTACAATGCTATTCATCACGAGATAGTAGAATCTTCTTCTAATCGACCATATTCTAGTATCCATCAATTTATCGATACCTGATATGATTATACACAAGAAACTTATATTAAAATGGAAAACAAAGATATTTCTCTATCTAAAAATTCTGATCTTATGCCAGAGCTAGAAATAAATTAAAAAAAATATCACTGATACTTTACAAAATCAATATTTATTGACTTTTTTAGACTTTTTTATATACATCTTATGTATTAATAAAACTTGTAACAAAGCTTAAACAAAAAGAAATAAAAGGAATTATAAGCCTTTATTTCATATAAGCCAAATGCAATCAAAGTTTTGAAAAATTAGTCATTTCATTTCCAACGACTTTAGCATAGTCTATAATTTTCATTCCCATTCAAATATTTCAGGCTACTAAATCCTGATTTTTTTTAAAAAATTAATTATATCTCATGTTAAACAAACTCAAAAAATCTACAGATAAAATCAATTCAAAATTTATCCAGGCTAT
>CAYSXV010000059.1:0-4846 GCA_964435215.1 uncultured Candidatus Peribacteria bacterium
AATAAAAGCTTTATTAATATTTTCAATTATTTTCCTCAAGACTATAATTTTAAGGTAACGTATCAAGATTGTCTATCATTATCAAAAGATCTTTCTTTTGGTTATACTTATAATAAATTAACTGCCTTTATGGATACTTGTTATAAACCATTGAAACAGATTTTAGATAAAATAAATACAAAATATACGGTTAAAGCAGAAGCTAATGTAAATCCCAAATCTTGACCAGCTCCATTGGTAGTAACATTTGATGCTAGAGCTAGTTTGGATCCATCCAACGAAACAATCCCTAGTAAAAATTATTATCGATATTATAGGAATATAAATTGATTGGATAAAAGTATGGGAATATGACCAGTTTTGAATTATACATTTGATAATCCATGAAATTATTTGGTACATCTTACTGTTAGAAGTTCAAATAATTTAACTAAATGAATATTTGATTGAGCTAAAAATATTTCTATAGATGTGGCGCCTAAAGTAGCTTCAGTAGTAGTTTATGCCAATTGAAAAAAATTAGATAAATATAATAAAGTTAAAATATGAATACAAGAAGCTCAGAGATGAGTGATTTTTGATCCATCTGCAACTATGCCTATGGGTGGTAGAATATTACAGAAATATCAACGAGATATAACATCTTCAGACTGATTTAAATACTTAAAACAATGACAAGGTAAGCCATCTATAATAAATTTACCTTTACCAGGAGAATGAGAATTTGTTGTTTCTCTTACTGTTTCAGATAATGAAAATAATAATATAACAGAAAAATTTTTTCTACTTGTATCTGACCCAGTAGCAATCATTAAGAGATCTCCTGAACAATGAAATACATCTACGACATTTTCTTTTGATAGTAGCCCATCATATTCTATAGTGTCAAATATAAAACTTTATACACGAGAAATATTTGATGAGAACTGAGATAAAATAGATATGATACAATGAAAGCAGATTAAAAAAAAATTTAAAAAACCTGGTTTATATATAGTTAAATTAACAGTTGAAGATGAATTATGACAGACAAATGTAGATACTTTCAATTTAATTGTAGAATCTACTGATCCGATTTGACAATTTTCAATGAATCCTACATTGCTTTGGAAATATCCATCTCAATTTGTTTTGGATGCTTCGTTGTCATCAGATATAGATCTTATGAATTGATATGATGAACTTTCTTATGAACGAAGTTTTGATAAACCTAGTCTTGTCCAAATAATAAATACACAGGAAAATAATAGAAAAATAACTTTAAATTTTAATGATATATGAAAACATAAAGTCAAATTAATAGTAAGAGATAAATATGGTAAGATAGGTGAAATAGAAAAAGAAGTCGAAATAAAATCTACACTAAGACCTGAAATATTATCAAAACCAAAAGCTGCTGTATGGTGAACTCCTATCAGATTTCAAGTAAGTGCAAATAGGGAAATATTAAATTATGCATGGGATTTTTTGGATTGAGAATCTGCTACTGTACAGACAAATCAAATAAGTCATACATATAATAAGGTTTGAGTCTATAATGTAAAATTACAAGTTTCTGATTCAAATTGAATGCAAAATGAAATAAACGAATTGATTTTTATATGAGAAAAAAATTCTCCAATTGCTGCTTATAAAGTTCAAGATAAACAATCTATAACAAAAACACAGAATGATATTTGTGAATTTACAGTATGAACAAAGACTATTCAATATCCTGCTTATAAGGTAGATAGATATGAAGAATTTAAAATAGATTCTTCTGAATCAGTAAATACAAAATGAGAAAAAACTAACTTAGTGTTTTATTTTCAACCTAAAGATTGAGAAATATATAAACAACAATTATTTAGTTATAAATTTGATGAGGTCGGTTGTAGTTATGTAGATTTCACAGCTGAAGATACAATTATAAACAAAAATTCTAGAACTAGAGTACGATTCAAAATTTATAATGCTCTTCCAAAATTAGATAATGTTGTATTGGCTTATCCTCAATATGGAAATGAAGTATGAATATGATTCAAAGAAAATAATGTAAAAGATATATTTAATTCTGATATAGATCCTTTGATAGTTAAGGTTATGGCTATGAATTCAGTTGATTCGGACTGATTTATATCTTATTATAAATGGTATTACTATTACAAAGATGATCCTACTAGACAATTGGAAATTAAGGTTACACCTAGTGATATTCCATATACTTTTTTTTCATTGCCAAAGATGCCATGAGAATTTATGTTTGGAGTAACTATGTATGATAATGATGATGGTAAACAGTCTAGTGAAGATCTATTATGAAATTGACCTATTGTGTTTTTCCCTCCTGATATAGCTAGACCAGATGTGCCTATGGTGACTTTGAAATCTGATAAAACAAGTGTTGAAATATGAGATGAAGTTGTCTTTGATGTTATATCAAAAATAGTTTCTGATAGGCCTGATTTTATAAAAGATAGAACAATCCAATATGATTTTGATTGAGATTGAACCAATGATTTGACAACAAAAAAAGATCGTGTAACATATACTTATACAAAACCAAATTCTACTTGATATGTCCCTAGAGCAACCGTTTTATATAGAACATATAAATGAATATGAAAATGAGGAAATATAGTAGTTAAAAATTGATTAAAACCTAGATTATTAATGAAGTTATATGATAAATTGCTCTTACTTAGAGATATAAGTATATGAGATATAACTAAAGACAATATTTGCCTAAGTATGATCGATTGTAAAAAATGAGATGAAGAATTTTTGCGTTCTTGAAATCAAATACAATACATCGCCTACCAATATCCAAATTATAAAAAATATGTTGTTTCTGTAGATTTGGAAGATAAATATGCTAATCAAGCTAGCAAAAAATGGACAGTAGACGTAGTTTCTGGAGTAACAAAATCAAATGACATAGAAATACTTTCATTGCCAGAAATATCTGAATCTGAAATCTGACAAGAAATTTTTGTATGAAATAGTTTAAATAATGCAGTTTTGTTCTATATTTATTATGCTTGAGAAAAAGATTGTTATGTAGATACAGATATATCTTTGGATTTAGATAATGACGGCAATCCTGCAAATGATAAAGATTTTGTATGTAATGAACCTAAGCTTATAGAATATAATCCATTGTATCAATCTATTATCTGAAGAATTTTTTATCAGATGGATGATAGTAAAACAATATCAAAAGACTTTACTGTAACTTTCTTGGATATATGATTACAACTGGATGATGAAACAAAAATTTTACAACAAGATTTGATGAAATTTATAAATAGTTTGGATATATTAAAAGAAGAAAATAAATGACTAAAATCTTTATTGATTACATTACAACAAGATCTTATAGATACTACAAATATGAAATCAGATTTAGTTGCTGTACAAACCTACGTAAGAGATAATAAAATAGTTTTTGATGAAGCACAGCAAACTTGGTTTGATTCAATAGTTTCTAGATTAGAGAGTAGAGCTTCTGTAGCCGCAATGTGATGAAATGAATATCAACAATCTAAAGCAGAAATATTGGATATAATACCATTTTCTATGAAATCTCAAATCGAAGATATATTTATTCAATTTGAATCTGTGGCTTGAGATATGTCTTGAGATAATACACAACAAGATAAAAGAAAAGAAATTTTAAATCAAATTTTAACTACTATTTGAAAAAAAGTTGTTGTACTACAAGATTGAGAAATTTTAAAATCAGATGGTATAGATTCTGTAGATATGGAAATAACTATAATTCCTAGTATGTGTAAAATTATGACTTACTATTCTATACCTAGTGAAAAATGTGCTTCTGACATGTTAAAAGATATACCTACTGGAGTTTCTCAAGAAACAACATGAATGAGTAAACTTGTAAAAACATTACTTATTGTTTTATGAGTTTTAGTATGATGATTTGTTGTGGTTGTAATTGTATTTGCTGTTAAATCTAGATTAACAAAAAAAGAGGAAGACACTGAAGAAATATAAAATATTTATAAATTTATATAAATTGAAAAAGTACTTTTTTTCCTTTTACAGGATGAGTGCACTTAACAGCATTTATCCTGAGGCACGAAGAGCTGCAAAAAAAGCACTTTTTTTTTGCACTTAACAGCACTGCAAAAAAAGCACTTTTTTTTTGCACTTAACAGCACTGCAAAAAATCTTTGATTTTTTTTGACATATTTTTTTTTGTGATTATAATATATGTAGGCTTTATTTGAAATTTATAAAAATGGCTTGAGAAGTATTTGATCAGCAATATTGATTGAACAAACAAGAAGAGAAAGATTTTCTTAAACAATGAGATATTAATCAAATAAAAACTGAAGTATGATGAAACTTACAAAAACTAGAAGATATTGTTATAAAAAATTATCATAGTGAAAATTATGATAATGTTTCTCAAACTAAAATTGATCAAATAAAAAATACCGTATGAGATGATTTTTATAAAGAAAATTATAAGATAAAACCTGGTTGATCAGACTGAATAGTTGCTTTACAAATATTAGCAATGAAGTGTGTAAATGTGATGAATATAAACGGTAATACAAAACTTGTAGAAGATATGCTAAAAAATGAATATGTAAATTCATGGCCTGTGGACTGAATACTTGGTCCTAATACACTTTTTGTTTTGAAAGAAATTTCTAAAACTGATTTATGATGACCAGCAATTGCTGATTGGAACTGAATTATCGGAGAAGATTTGTTAGATAAAATGTTAAATATATGTTGAGAAGAACCAATAGTACCAGAAGAAGAACCGATAGTACCAGAAGAAGAACCAATAGTACCAGAGGAAGAACCAATAGTACCAGAAGAAGAACCAATA
>CAYSXV010000060.1:0-4731 GCA_964435215.1 uncultured Candidatus Peribacteria bacterium
TTACATCAAACATTCCATGTTCTATTTTTCATTGTACTGGTTTATATTGCATATGCAGAAGCTGTCTCTTAAGATCTTTAAATTTATATTCATTTTTAATCTTTAGTTGTAAACAATTCTCTTCAAAAAATCTTTTTTGTCATAATCCATAAAGTGATGAAACAGACGCGACTACAATAACATCCTTTCTACTCAGTAGAGAAGCCATGGTTGCTAGTCTATACATCTCTATTTCTTGATTAATTGTAGCTTCTTTTTCTATATATAGTCCCTGTGCTGGTAGATAAGATTCAGGCTGATAATAGTCAAAATATGATACAAAATAATGTACTGCATTATTTGGAAAAAAATGTTTGAACTCAGTTGCAAGCTGTGCTGCTAGAGTTTTATTGTGTGAAATTATAAGTGTGGGTTTCTGTATGTGTTGTATAATATTTGCCATAGTAAAAGTTTTACCAGTTCAGGTAGCTCATAGTAAAGTTATTTTTGATTTACCAGATTCAAAAGTTTTTTTAATTTCTTTTATTGCCTTTGGCTGGTCTCCAGCAGGGGAGTATGATGATTTTAAATCGAACATAAATTATTTTATACTTTAAATATTTGAATGTAAATTTTTATTTATTTTACATTTTTTTACAATCCCAAAACTTTTTATGTTGTTAGTTTATTACAATACTTTATTTAATATTATCTTGAAAACATATAGGAAATATATAAATATAAATATGTCAATAGTGGCAAATACTTAAATTAATATTTATGCTAAAAAACTTTAGTATCTATGACAAAAATGGTCTGCTGTTAAATGAGTTTTCAATCGACTTCCTACAAAGAAAGACCTCTGAACTCAAATTGGATAAGCAAAGCTTCTACTTGGAGTTTGGTAAGAGCATCCCGGAGGAGAACATTGAGATGCTGTTGCACGAAACGGCACCATTCACTATCCCGAGTCTGATTGATGCTAAAACTCATCTCCACAGAGGCAATGATGACGAGTGGTATATCTGCTATCCCAAACAGATCAAAACCATGGAAGATGCGATCTCGTTGGCAAAAAACTGGTGCCTGCTGACCGTGTTTCATATGATGCAACGAGCTGACGTATCGTGGTTCGAATCATTTGGAACCTGGTTGATCTATATAACTGAGGGCGCCGTGAAAGCTGGTAATCCTTTACCCAAACCGTTTGAGCAATTTCCGCTCTGGATTCAGAACGGATATCTCAAATGGGATATCGAAATCAGCTAAATTCTAATTACCAAATTATGCAAGTTGTCGGTCTGTTTCAGGCTGACAATTTTTTTTATAAAAAAAATCACAGCCAATTCTGTGATAATTATTTTTCAGAGCGGTGGGACTCGAACCCACGACCTCAAGACCCCCAGCCTTGCATTCTAGCCATCTGAACTACGCCCTGATACCTGAACATATATAAACTTTCAATATACAAAAACAAACAAAAAAAAGAGGAACTTTCGTTCACTCTTTTCTGTTTATATTTACTCTATAAATCATCCACTTTGAATATCTCGTAATGTTTTATAAATTCAATTATCTTTGGATAAAAGCTCTTTATGACTTCAGCTTTCTATTATTTTTCATTTTTCCATAACTATAATTCTATCCATTTTCATAATTGTAGATAGTCTATGAGCAACTACGATTACAGTTTTGTTTTTCATAGCTATATCTAATGCCTCTTGAATCAATTGTTCAGACTGTGAATCTAGACTTGATGTGGCTTCATCTAGAACCAATATTCTTTTATTTTCAAGTATTATTCTTGCTATAGCTACTCTTTGTCTTTCTCATCAACTAAGTTTTATTCATCTTTCACCTACTAGTGTATCATAACCGTCTTTCAATCAGATGATAAAATCATGACATCTTGCCATTTTGGATGCTGCAATGATTTCTTCTTCACTAGCTAATGGATTAGCATAAGCCATATTTTCTTTTAGACTCCTATGAAATAATATCGGATCCTGAGGAACCATAGATATATTTGATCTTAAACTATCTTGAGTAATTTGTGAAATATTTTGATCATCAATCAATATTTCTCATCATTGAATATCAAAAAGTCTTAGTAATAATTTTGTTATTGTTGTTTTTCACGAACCAGAATGTCATACTAAAGCCACTCTTTCTCATGGCTTTATTTTTAGATTGAGTCATTCAAATATTTTATTTCATTCATTATATGCAAAATCTACATTTTTAAATTCTATTTTTCAACTATGTACTTCAATTTTGTTTTGAGTAATATCTATTATTTCATGTTTCTCATCTAATATATCCAACATCTCTATAGATTCTCATACAGACCTATTTAACCTTTTGAATAAGTATCATAGTGTAAACATCTGATCAAATACTTTGAAAATATATGCTTGTATAAGTACTATGGTTCATGCGCTTATTAGCGATTGTCATCGTAGTTTGATTGAAAAATAGATAACTAATATTTCAAAGCTTACAAGCATGATATCACTACTCAAACGAATCCATTCACTTCTCGTCCATGTTTTCTTTGATATTTTTCATCGTGCATCCAAAGTACTATTGAATCTATGTATTTCCCTTTTGAGTGAAGTAAATGTAAGTATGTTAAAATTATTTGTGATTGTATCTGCCAATTCTCAAGTAATTTTGGAATCATGTTTATTAGATTCTATTTCATACGGTATATTCATCTTATAAAAAACATATTGAAGAACACCATATACTAAAGTAAATATAGTAAAAATAAGTCATATTATCCAGTTCTTACTTAGTATTACTATGATTATAAAAGGGAATGATATTATTAGTCTGATGATATCGAATATAAAAATATCAGCTATATTTTCATATGAATATGCCAACTTATTTAACCTTTTTACAAGAGATCAACTAAAATTATTTGCAAAGAATCTGTATGAATGTCTGTGTAAATATTCAAAACATTCTATAAATATCTTTTTCATATTTCATATTTCCATTGGAATGATACTAAATCATAGGATTCTCCAAGAGATTATAGATCATATTTCTAATAATAATATCATAAACAATACAGATAAAAGACTAGTTACTACTATAGATTTTTCTATTCATGTAGAACTTGTTATAATATCTACTATTCTGGAATAATATATAGGTAGTACCAACGCTACCAATGCTGCTCATATACGTCATAATACAACAAGAAATAATAATCGTTTTTGTGATGTACTGATTTTTCGAAAATACTTCAATACTCTCATTACTTCCGATCTTTTCTTTTTCTTCGACATTTTTATAATTTATAATTTAAATAACCATTATTTTAAATAAAAAAAGGCTACGGAATTTAATTTTACCGTAGCCGATTTTACTTGGATTATATTGAGCTCTTATTATCTCTTAAACACAAAATATATCTCCTGTACCTATCAGCTACGGTATTTATTTGATTTTCAATAAAGACTACAATTAATGCTGTTTTCATTTCAAAACAAATTTTAAACTAAACTCTTATATTCCTTTATACGACAGATATACAAATCTGTGACAAAAAACTCAACTTTACTTTATAAAAAATATTTCTAATATAAAATCAGTATTTTAATTTCTATAATTTTTTATGGAAAATATAATTATCTCAGACCAAAAAAAATTAGATTTAGAAATAGAACGCATTATCCATGATGGAGCATCCAACCTATGGATTGTTTCAGATTTTGATAGGACTTTTACAAAGTCTTTTGTACATGGTAAACCTAGAGCATCACTTATATCTATTTTACAAGATGAAAATTATCTTACTCCAGATTATCCCGTAAAAGCAAAAGCTTTGTTTGATTATTACCATAAAATAGAAATGGATCCAAATATAGATTTTGAAACCAAAAAGAAATTTATGTTAGAGCGATGGACAAAACATTTTCAATTGCTTATAAGTTCATGACTCAGTAAGCAAGATATTCAACAAGCAATACAATCAGAAAATATAGAATTTAGAGAGTGAGTGTTATGATTATTTGATTTATTAAATGAATATAATATACCACTTGTTATTTTTTCGGCATCTGGTCTATGATATGATGGTATATATCGATATTTAAAAAAATTCAATAAATTATCTAAAAATATTCATATAATTTCAAACACTTTTCAACGAGATCGAGATGGTTATGCACTAGATATACAGAAACCTATAATTCATAGTTTTAATAAAGATGCACATATACTATTTAATCTTCCTTTTTATAAAGAGATAAAGGACAAAAAAAATGTAGTTTTATTGTGAGATACTATATGAGATGCACATATGATTGATTGATTTGAACACAAAAATATTATAAAAATCTGATTTTTAAACGATAATATAGATCAAAATTTACAAGAATATAAAAAATATTATGATATTATAATTACAGGGGATTGATCTTTTAATTATGTAGATAGGCTTATTAAAAAACTAATAAATAGTTATAGTTGACATTTACAATAAAATAAATATAAAAATATAAGAAACAAAAATAAAACTATCTTATATGAAAAATTTTTTTAAAAACTTCAAAACTTTTTCCATAAAATATACCATAAAAAGTATTTTTATGTGTATAAAAACCCTGTTCACATTAGATAACTTAACTATCCTTGGGATTTGGTTATTAAAGTGGACATCAATATTTCTGGCCATGGGTGTATTTATATGGTGTTCTATGCAAATAGGACAATTTATCAGTAGCAAAACATGGATAG
>CAYSXV010000061.1:0-4372 GCA_964435215.1 uncultured Candidatus Peribacteria bacterium
CTTGAAACATTTCTTTATGCTTTAGCTGGAGGTCTGTTAATAGCAATATTATTTGGTAGGCCTATATCTTGGTTTATCAGGTATCAGAAGAAATATTTGCAAAATATGTTTAGAAAAAGAATTTTAAAAAAAACTGAAGAGGAAGAAAACAATACCTCATCTTGATATACTTGGTGGGGTTTTTTTATTCTAGAAAAATTAATAAGCTCATAAGTCCTATTCAGAGTAAGAAAAATAATATTTGTAATAATCATTGTGGTAATTTATTCTCTTTGTGAAGTTCTGGTATAAGATCAGATCATGCTATATATACAAATGATCATGCTGCAAATGGTATTAAAAATTGAACTAGCTGATAATTATAACGGCTTAAACTTAAAGCTATAATTACTCATAAAATAGCAGTTAGTGCTGTTAAAAAGTTTACCAATAAAGCTTTTTTCTTACTAAATCATCAATGTATCAATACTCCAAAATCTCATATCTCTTGTGGTATTTCATGTAATAATACAGCTATACTTGTAGCTATTCATGTGGGTATACTGATAAGATAACTAGCTCATATAATCAATCAATCTATAAAATTGTGTACAATATCTCATATTAAATTCATTAGAGCAAATGGATGAATGTGTGTTTTAGTAATTGGCATATGACAATGATTTCGATGAATTATTTTTTCTGTTATAAGACCAAATAGTATTCATGCTAAAACAAAAAAAGATGTCTGGATGGTAAATCCATTTTCTTGTACTACTTCAGGTAGTAAATGTATAAAAGCATCTCATAATAATCATCAAGCAGAAAAGCTTACAAGATAAATTAGAATTTTTTTGAGTTTTTCTACTTTCATTCATAAAGTAAAAATTCCAATAAGAGATATTAAACTTATTAATAAAACACTTATGATAGCATAGATTCGAATTTGAGACATTTTTAATAATTATAAATTATAAATTAATTGTTGTTTCTTATTTACTTGTCATCTCGAGTTTATCGAGAGATCTCTTAAAATGAATAAAAGAGATTTCTCACTCTGTCCGAAATGACAGTAATCGTATGATTTTAATGTTGGTTTTTTAGTTTATTCCTTATATTTTGAGCTATTATTTCTCTATTTCGTTTGGTGTTTGTAAATTCTTGAAAATTTTCAATAAGTGTTTTCATATATTTATTATCTGTTAATATTCAAGAATGTTTATCGACCAACTCTGGTGTTGCTCATTGATTATATCAAAATATAGGGACTCATAATAATAGAGCTTCAGCAGTTCATAAACCAAAACTTTCCTTTGTAAGGTTTATTAGTCATTTTGAATTTTTAATTATATCTATCATTCATGTGGGTCATCGTCATGTGAAAATGATACTATCTCATGCTATTGATTTTAGATATAATTCGTCTGGTCAAGATCATATGACTATGAGAGGTAATTTTAGATGATTAAATAATTTTATAATTAAATCAGATTCTCTTACGAAATTTACCAACCTGCCTACATATACATAATAATTAGCTGGATCTGTGCTTATCATCGTAGTGAAATATTCTTCTTTGACTTTGGGATATTTTACTTGGCAATCTATTCAATAAATTTCTTTTGCGAGGTTCTGAGTATAATTACTATTTGCATAACATATATCAAACTTAGTAAATTTTTTGTCTCGTTTTCTTAGCCTTTTTACTATAAATCTAAATAAAAATCATTTTCGTCATTTTATCTTTTGAGAATATTCATCGTAGTGACTCCATATATATTGCATAGGAGAATGTAGATATAACTTACTTTTACATCAATCGGGAATAGTTATATTTTTGGCAATAGCGAATGATGATATTGTAATATGGTCTGGTTTATATTTTTTAATTTTTTGAGATAATAGTTTCGTAAGTATTGGATAGAAAAATATCAAGTTGCGATAATCAAATATTTGTGATAATATAAAAACTTTATGATTTGTAAAATATATGAAAATCTTATTTATCCATGAGGGAAGGGCAGTCTTGATTCTTATTTTTATGTTTCATATTTCCAGATATTTTGTATCTGAGACTAATGTAAATATTTGAGAATTACTTATTTTATTATCTGGATTAGAAAAATCTTCTTTGATTAAATCTTGAAATACATTTAAAGCTCCTCAAGGGAAAATCCAACAGTGTACAAAAGCAAATTTCATAAAGGGTATTGAAACAATAAAATATTGGGAAAATATACAATATAATTAATTAGTTTAGTGTAATTTGCAAATTGTTTTTACCTAAATAGAAATTTAAATAATTTCTATTCTCCTAAGACATTGCTTAGGATAAACGCTTTGCGGGATAAAAACGACGTTAAAATCCTTTGGGGATTTTTGGCGTCTTATTTTAAATTTAAGTGTTGAAAATATAAATTAAAACAATATTAAGAGTTGCTATATGTTTTTTATTAATAAATAAAATTATGGATCCAGAAAGAAAAATAGACTTTAAAAGAAATGTTGTGAAATTTGTTATATGATTAGTATTATTATTGTTTTGTTTTGTCTATATACAAAATAATCCAGCTGAAAGAGTATCTATATTTTCTTGATTTCAAATAATATTTCAAAAGGCTTCAGTTATATTTAATAATATTATAGGTAAAAATTGAGAATTACTAAATAGAAAATATTCGTTGGAAAAATATTATAAAGAACTTATCAAAACTGCTGAAGATAGAAAATGTGTATCGGTTGATTTGATAACAAAGATTAATCAAGAATATAAAAGTCTGAGAACAGAAGAAATAGCAAACTTAGATAAAAATCTTCCTTTCTATTCTAGGTCTTCTTATCAACATGAAGTAGATATAGAAAAATGATGTAATGAAGATCTCAGTATAGTAAATTAATATTAAAAAAAGCCCTGCAAATTGTGCAGGACCTATGAATTTTATGTTTAATTGTCTGATTTTATAATCAGATTTTTTTTATGAAATGAAAGGAATTTTTACTCACCAAAATACTATAAGGTCTTTGAATAATATATATATACCTAGTCACATAAGTAAGATAAAGAATACCAAATTAATATATCCTTCTATATTAAAATATTTTTCTGCTTTGAGTCTTCATGCTCGTTGTATTAAGCTTCATAGTATTCTACCACCGTCAAGTGCAGGGATTGGTAAAATATTAAAAATAGCTAAAGCTAGTGAAATAATTCATGCAAATCATAAATATGCCATCCAATCTTGTTCTTGTATAAGTTTATCTCAGAATTTTATTGCTCCTGCTGGTCATGCTAATTTATTTACAGATTCTTTGATCCTTTTACCATTAAATGATAATAAATCTTTTCATAATTTTCATAAAGCATTTAATGTTAGATTAGTTTCTGCTTTTATCTCTTGTAATCACATAACTATTGCTTTGTTTAATGGAGCTTTAATTTCTTTGATTTCTATATTTCATGATGATATAATTGATATTCATAATAAACATTGATCGTCAGGACATTTTCAATTTTGTATTATTGTCTGATTATTCCTATTTATAGTTATTTTAATTTCTTTTCAGATATTTTTTTGTAGTGTCTTACCTATATTCCAAGTGTTTATTGCAGTATCGTTTATCTGTGAAATTATATCTCAAGATAATATTCATAATTTAGCTCATAACATATCTGGCATAACAATCTCTACAATTGCTTGTGCTTTTTGTATATCTCAACTTACAAATCAATTCTGATCTAAGAATGATATTGTTGGCATCAAATAACTTTTACTTTGTCAGACCAATGCATTCTCTGGAATTACAGAAATAGGTTTTACTCAAGCAGTAAATATAGCAGTAAATATAAGCCAAGCAAATACAAAATTCATAAATACTCAAGCTACCATAATGATTAATTTTTTCCATATATTAGCTTTTATGAGACTGTCTTTTGCATTAAATTCATCTGGAACTTTTGGATCTTCTCATTTTAATCTTACAAATCATCATAAGGGTATCCGGTTTAAAGTATATTCTGTTCATGATTTATCTGTCCACAATCTACATGCTTTGGGTGGTATACCTATACCAAATTCCAAAACTTTTACTCAGCTCTTTTTTGCTGCAATAAAATGACCAAGTTCGTGTATCAAAACCAATGACATAAACATCAAAATTCAAATTACTAATCCTACCATTATTATTTTCAAAATATAAAAAAATTGGTTTGATTAGTATTTAAGAAATTGTATAATTAAAGCAAGGAAAAACTTAATTATCGATTTAGAATTAAAGATTATAAATCCATGTATTATGACGCGCACACACACTTAAATAGTCCTGAACTTTTTGATAATGCTGAAAAATATATTCAGAATTTTGTTGATATATGATGAAAATCAATGATTATTGT
>CAYSXV010000062.1:0-3493 GCA_964435215.1 uncultured Candidatus Peribacteria bacterium
ATAGTTTTTTGATAACTTCATCTGTAAATGTATGTCGTCAAATATCTTTGTGTGATGCTGGGGAATCTTTTTTTACAGTTAAGACTGAATTTAATAGAAGTACTCACTGCTCCGCTCGTTTAGTTAGGTCTCAAGATTTTGGTTTGGATATTCACAGATCAGATTCGATTTCTTTGAAAATATTTTTTAATGATGGGGGTTGTCTGACTCAATCTTGTACAGAAAAACATAGTCAATGAGCTTCTCATTCACCATGATATGGGTCTTGTCATAATATAACGACTCTGACTTGATCAAATGGAGTCTGATTGAAAGCATTGAAAATATTTTTTCATTCAGGATAAATTATATTTCAATTATTTTTTTCTTCTAATAAAAATTCTTTTATTTTTAGAAAATATAGTTTAGGAAATTCATCTTTAAGTATTTCTTTCCAACTATTTTCTATATTAACATTATTGATATCGACATATATAGACATAATAAATATTTCAATTTAAAGTATTTTTGTTTATGATATAAAAAAAACACTATTATTCAATATTTTTTAATTTTTGTATTGAACTAAAAGTCTATTTCATTAAAAGACTCTTACCCAAATAGGTATTATCTCGATTTATCGGGAAGGAAAGTCCTGACACCAAAAAAAAGTTAACATCTAACAGATGTTGGAACTCTGCTTTAAGCAGGCAAATGAAAGTGCCACAGAAACGAAAACTATCTTACAGTAATGTAGGAGAAAGATGCAACGTGGATATGGGTCTTTACAGATTCTAATCCTTCTTAGTTGAACTGATAGTTCTTCAAGTGGTAAACCATAACTGGTGCAAGCTTATTCGTTTCGACGAAGAAGTGCAAATTACTCGCTATAAGTGGGTTTAGATATATGATACCTTATACAGAATCAGGCTTATTGTTTGGGTAAAATTAAGATATAGGGCCGTAGCTCAGCGGTAGAGCGGGAGTCTCCAAAGCTCCGCGTCGCGGGTTCAACTCCTGCCGGTCCTGGATTTCAAAAGAATCTCAGTCAATGTCGCTTAAAAGCGAATAGATAAGTGGAAACTTCGGTGTTTGTATTCCACTTTTTTTGTTATAAAAAATCTGGTTAGAAAATAGAATAGAGATTAATAATTTTCTTAGTTTACTATCCTTTTTCTCCCGTACTAACAATGGATTTGATAATATAGGTTTGGTGTTTGTAATTAAATATTGAGGGTTAAATTTTTCTCTATCTGTTATTGAATCTTCTATTTTGAGTCTATCCTGCTCCTCTACTAAGCTTACTAGTCTTTCTTCATATGTTTTTACTAATATTGGACTTTCTGTATTTACTATTCTATCTTGTATTTTTGTTACTTCAAAATTTATAGATTCTATTCTTTTTTCTCTTTCTGTATCTTGTCTCAATAAGACTTTCTTTTCTCATTCCCAAATATCATTTATTACATCTTCAAATAATCATATACGATAATTTTGTATTTTCATCTTTTCTAAAAGATCTTCTAGATGACTGTGTACTTTCTTGTTGTTAAATGATTTTCAATATTCAATACATACTTTATTTCTGCAAGTATAATAGAAATAATAATTTCATATTTTATTAAGAGATGGTGCTCATGTCATTGGTTTATTACAATATTCACAAGTTAATATTCATCTCAATGGTAGCTCTTTTTCGTTTTTTTCTTTTGAATTTGTTACATGCATTATTCTTCTAATAGGATTTAGTTTGTCTAATATTTGGTTCATTGTTTCTTCACTTATTATGGCAGGATGTCTTGCATTTATCATAGAAATATCTCGTTTAGGAAAATCTATTATTCAACAATAAAACAATAAATTATCTTTTTCAAAGACACGATCTATATCAGAATTTTTTTTTAATCTTCATCATGATTTTGTTATAAATCATTTTTTATCTAAAAATCTTTGAAAATCTACAATAGTTAACAAAACTCATCTTGCAAATAATTCAAATCATTCTTTCAATACTGAAGCATTTGGTTCGGATAGTTCCAATACCCTTCAACCTTTCTTACCTAGTTCGTCATCAAATCTAAATTTATATCATGGCAAAGCATTAAAACACCGGTATCAGTTTAATAACCTTCATCTTTGGCGGTCTTTTGTTCTCCTTGCATTATTTTCACGTTCATATTGTTTTACAGACATAGTTATTGATTGTAGCATATTACCTTCTGGAGTATCGTTTATATCTTGTTTGAGTGAATGTATTTTTGCTCATCATAAATCTTCTATCTTTGCTTTTATTTCCCACCATCCTGCTACGTCTCTTATTATTCTATCTATATCATCTATCACGACCCTACTTATTTTAGTATAATTTTGATTTTCTTTTTTTAGAAATTCAATCATAGCATCTAATCATTCTCTAGATTTATATTTGCCAGAAACCCCTCAATCAGAAAAGACTTTAACTAATTCAACTTTTCATCATTGATTATTTATTCGTTCTCTACAAACTTGCTCTTGTGATTCCAGTCAATTACCACTTTCAACTTGTTTTCTTGAACTTACACGAGTATAAATTATGACCTTTTCAACATGATTTATGGTAGTTTCTTTATCATCTTTTGATACCATGATATTAAAATAAATTGTAAAATACTATTAAATTATCTAGCTTCACAATTGATATATTTATATATTTATACTATAGTAATTAGACACAAGAAGACAAGACTTATTTGTCTAGTTTATTTACCAGATCTTCTACCATTATATAACCAAAAGTATAGAAAAAATCTAAAACTTCTTGTACTTCTTTGTCAGTCAAGTCTCAATATTCTTGTTGATATTTTTGTCTTACATATTCGATCGTTAACATAAGAAGTACAAGATTGTATATTAAATAAATATTTTTAAAAAATCTGTCATATCTGTCACATCTGTCATTCTATCTTCTTCTTAATCCAATAAATCATCTTCAACTGTCGTCTCTGAATGGTTTAAGTCATTTAGCTTTCAATCTTTTGGAAAGTATATTTTGTGATAGGGCTTTTTCTCAAGAATTTTTACAAAAGCATGTATATATTGTGTATATATCTTGATTGTATATTTTCTGTTCTCCTCAAATTTTTAAAACTGAATTTTCCAAAAATAACTCCACAGTATCGTTTGATTTTATAAACTCTTCTAATAGGTTTTCTAATTCATTAGGTACCGTAAAATATCATCTTTGTAATAATCTGTTCAATCATTCTATAGCTCGTACAAAAATATCATTTTTTTCAGTAATTATTTTATCGAATAATCCAAAATCTTCTTTGCCACGAAAGCTTTTTTTAAGTTCAATAAATACAAAACGTCTTCTTATAGAGTCGTCAATTGATTTTAAATATGGTAGCTCATTTGTTGCTATAACCAGTCTTATCATTGGTGTGAATTCCAGTGGCTGTTTATACAATGGTTTTGTTACTATTCTATCTCCACTTACTAATTTTTTTATTATTGCACTATCTAGTTGTACATT
>CAYSXV010000063.1:0-3043 GCA_964435215.1 uncultured Candidatus Peribacteria bacterium
GAATAATCTTACGAGATGTAATAGCCATGCTTATAATTATATGATCAAAACAGATAATAGAAGCAATTTATGGTAAAAAAGCTCAAGTACTAAATGTAAATGCACAAAACCTATGAGATATATGAACTTGAATATTAGCAGACAAAAATATACCAATTTTATATAGTATCATAAGTCGGATATTATGACTAGCAGCATTAGCTATATTGATAATAATAATTGTACAAAGTTTACAATTATTACTCAAACCAGATGACGTAGATAAAATAAAGAAAATCAAAAAAAGTATACTGTATATTTTCATATGAGTATTAATTATATGAACATGATATATTTTAACCAACGTTCTAATAATAAATTAACAATAATTATTTAAGTTTAATATTAAGATATCTAACAAAAAAGAATACCAATAAAGCTACAACTATAAAATCTATTAACGTAGATATCAATTTTCAATACATTATTCATTTATAAGAAAGTTCTTCCATATTTTTTACTTTCAATTTTGTCAAAACTGGATTAAGTATCAAAGGAGTAATCAAGTTATCAATAAGTCATTTTACAAGCTCCCCTACTTTTAGAGAAATTAATAATCATATAGCCATTCCTATAACGTTGTATTGTTGAAGAAAAGATACAAATTCTTTTATCATATACATAAATTAATTAATAAAAATCCATCAAAATATAAAAAATCTGATAAATTAATCAATATTGAATTTTAATAGCAATTAGGTATACTTTACAAAGTAAGAATCTTAGATTCCTACAGCTCTGAAAAGAGCAATAAAAAAAAAATTATAAACTAAAATGGAAAAGCATGAAGAATTAATCCAAATGACAATTAAGTTTTCTGGGAGAACCATCGAGAACTTAGAAAATTATGGGATTTACGAATCTCAAAGGAATGAAATGAAAGCAGGTTTATACGATGTATGTATCTGCAGAAGCCACCAAACAGATGATATCGTGATGTTTGCACAAAAAGAAGGCGTGAATCACCTCTTCACATTTGTAATACCATCCGAAATCAGAGAAATTAAAATTGGAAAAACAATTGTAAGTATTAGATGTTTGTAACAACATTTTAAAACTCAAAATTATGAAATCTTCCCAATAAAAATACCATATGTTTATCATATCGGTATTTTTTTATTAAAAACCAGTTCTTGAAAAGTCTCTTGAAAGATGATAAAATATATTTAAATGTAGAATATCTATTTTTTTATTTTTTTATTAAACATTATGGATTTTGCATTAGAAGCATCTGGTGTATTGTTGACATGAAATATAGATCCTATAGCAATACAAGCTATGGCTTGATGAGTTTGAGCAATATTTTGATGATTAGCTGTTTTATGGTTCATTATCTACTTAGCAATCATTGTATTTATGATTATTTCAATGCGAAAAGTTTTTGAAAAAGCAGGTAAACCATGACGAGGTATTTTTATACCATTTTATAATCAATATTTGATGTTAAAAATAGCTGGTAGACCATGATGACGACTTCGACGATTACTATTGCCACCTGTATTTGCTATTCTGATGATAGTAGCATTATTCGATATAGCAGAAAGATTTGGTAAACATTGGGCTTTTTGATTATGATTACGATTTATTCCTATTGTATTTTTCCCTATATTAGCCTTTGATAAATCTATAAAATATACTCCAAAAAAATAATTTCTAAAATTATATAGAAAAAAACCCTGACTATTTTACAGGGTTTTTTATTTTATAATAATATTATCTATTTTTTTCACACACAATAATATATCAAGATAACATAGATTTTTCATAAACAGGAGTAAGATATAGATCGAAAAAACAGTTTTCAGCTATAGTTTTTATTTCATCTATTTTATGTTTATACATTTTTATTTTGAAAGATCATCAATCTAATTTCCATAGAAATTCACGATTTTGTAGAAAATATCAAAGAACAAGTTTTCATCATTGTTTTAAAATTCTATAATTTTCCATAAAGAAATTTTCTAAATCAGAAAGGTGTTCAATTACAAAAAAGCTTACAGCTAAATCAAAAAAATCTGATTCAAATGGGAATTTAATATCCAAATCACATACAACTTTCTCTACTTTACCAGGATATTTTTTTAATATTTTTGGAGATATATCACAAGCAATATATTTATTATAATTTAATTTACTCAGATGTTGCCAAAGTCTACCATCTCATCATCATAAATCTATAATATTTATTTTATCGTAAGATCTATCAAGAAAGCTATTAAAATCTATTCTATAAAAATTATCAAGCCAAGACCAGTATTTCTTATATTCATCTACGGCTAAATCATATCCCTGTTGGGGATCCAAAACTTTTACATGTACTTTATTATATCACATAAGAAAATATTATATTATTCCTAAAAAAATTTCTTTTCTATATCTATTTGTTCTTTAGAACTATCTACAAATCATCTAATTTTTTCTTCTATATCTGGATTGGGGTTTTGAAGAAATTTAGTTAATTCACTAGTCTTTTCTGCAGCTTTTTTAATATGCACATAATATTTACTAAGCTCTGAAACAACACCACTCAAATCATCATTTTTATCGAGCAATTCAGAAACTTTTTCTTTTAATATAGTATTTTGTTGTATATATTCTTCAAGATCATGATTAAGATCATGTATTTCTTTATTAGCTTCTTTTAAATTACTTCTAAGCTCATTTATAACATCTTTATGTTGATATCTAAAATAGAATACCAAATATCATAAAGCAATTCAGATTATAAATCCCAAAATAATATACCCAGTCATATTCTCTAATAATTAATAACTAAAAATTAAATTATCAGCATATAGCTGGTAATAATTTTGATTAATTTTTATCAATATTTATCTACATTTATCGTTCTAATCATTTATTTTTCAAAATCAACAAAAAAACCCCCCATCAAGAGGAGTTTTTTCGTAGCTACGACTAGTAAAAATTATTTTACAGCCTTTTTGAAATCAGCACCAGCTTTGAAAGTAACAACCTTCATTGCAGGAATTTTAATTTTTTGTGA
>CAYSXV010000064.1:0-2769 GCA_964435215.1 uncultured Candidatus Peribacteria bacterium
CAGTTAAATTTTGCTGTTCATTCTATTCCACATAGACTAGCCAATAAAGTATCTCCTCATGGATGTTTTCCGAATGCTGAAGTTAGATTATAAACTTTACTATTTATAGTAGTCCAACAATCTGACATTTTATTGTGACTTTGTATATCTTGTAATGTATAAGATGGGCTTGTTGGTGCTGGAGTAGGTGTTGGTGCTGGAGTAGGTGTCGGTTGAGTTGTAGTGTTTTGTACTACTGGTGTTGGTTGGATTGGTTGTTCCACTGATTTTGTGCTACATCAAGTAAATATTAGCGAAGATAGTAATAGTGATCACAATAGGAGTGTTTTCTTACTTACAGTATGAATCATTTGTAATGATTTATAAATTATAAAATATATTTTTGATTATATTGGTTTACCTTAAATTAACCTTAAATAAATATTCTTCCTCAAGCGGTTTTTTCTATCTTATCTAACTTTAATAATAGTGGTTCTACGTCTTCTTCGACTGCTTTTTCATTGATTCATAGTTGAACTGCAATAGCTTTTACTCACATAGGTCTGTCTGCTTTGCGAAGTATTTCTAAATATTTGTTATGAAGGGGAGTCAATCCGCCGTCATCAATCTTGGAATGTAATATAAACTGGTTTCGTACATTTTCATCCAGTATTTTTTCATTTCTTGATACGATAAAATCTCTAATTTTTATACATAGATTATGGATTTCTCTAGGTACAGCATCGACCTTGGAACTTATTTCAGATAGTATGTCATCGTTAAACTTTATTTTATATTCTATTAGATATTTTTTTATGAGGGTCTTTTTTTCTTCTGGGGAGTATTCCATAAAATGGAAATTATAAATGAATCTATTTTTCATTGGTTGGCTAAGACTTTCAGATTTGGTAGTTGCTCATATTAGCGTAAAGGGGTTGATGGGTATCCTAACGCTTCATCACTCTGGCATCACCATATCTATTACAAAATCTTCCATAGCTATGTATAATACTTCTTCAATGTTTGGTTTGAGCCTATGTATTTCATCTATAAACAAGATATCTCATTGTTCTAGACTATTTAAAATGCTGACTATTTCTGAAGGTTTTGATATAGCATATCAGGTAACTGCCTTTATTCAGATATTTCATTGCTTAGAAATAATATATGCTATTGTCGTTTTACCAAATCAACTTGGTCAAGAAAATAATATATGTCACATATGACTATCTCTTTTCTGTGCACTTTGAATTGCAGTTTTGAGTACTCACTTGATATGTTCTTGTCATATAAATTCTTCAAAATTGCTTGGTCTAGGATGCTTATTTAGATCCAATAACTTTTCTGTATTAATTTTCTTTATTTCCATAATATCGGTTTGTTTTAAAATGACTGAATTAGTTATTTTATATTTGATTTAGTTGATAATAAGCACTTGTATTTGATAATCATTGTATTTTATAATTTCATTTATCATTTATTCTGACCATTCATTCTATGAGATATCAGTTTCAAACTATAAAACTAGATGTTCATATTTTAGCATCTGATTCTAAATCAAATATATCTCAATACCATACAAAACTATTATCTCAGATATTATATTTTGCTGTTGTGTTTTTTACTATTTTATATCTTGTCCCTAGAATTTCTATATATCCTATGTTAAATGATCAATTATTTATCATATTTGTATCTACATAAATATTTGCTTGCGGTTTATTATTTGCTCATGTAGATATAGATCATTGGACTGTTGTAATGATTTCATCTTGTACCTTAGATTGGTTTAGATTATTTAAAATAAGATATTTAACTTTGAATCTATATATAAATAGAGCTACTTCATATCTAGATACTGGATTATCAAACCCTATACCATCAGAAGCTGAAACTATTCATAGTTCAAGCGCTTTATCAAAATAATTTTTTCGTCGTGGAGATGTTGTTTCATCAAGTGGTTTTCATTCAAACATCCTTATCAGTGATACTATGAATTGAGCTTTTGTAACATTTTCTCAAGGTGTAAATAGTCAATTTCATCATTTCATAAGTCATTTTTTGCATACATTTTCTATATATGATTTCATTGTATCGTCCAATCATGATATGTCTGTAAAATTACATTCGTTTGGTAAGTATCATGAATTTATCTTTGCTAAATTTAATAAATTTGAAAATTTATCCAATATTTTTGCTGATGCGTCTCTAGTTAAACTTCAAAATGCATTATATGTCGATGGAGAACTATATTGAGTTAATCAATTATCATACATTCGACTTACTGCTTCTGTGAGCTCTGGATCATTAGCTACATTTGTTCATACAAATAAATTTGACAAGTTTTCTCATAAATTTTCTTGTGTCGGTGGTAAAATTGTTCATGTTTGTGTATATTGAGTCTGTATTTTTCCTATAGTATCCAAACTAATTGCTTTTAATTGATCATTTTCTATTATATTCTTTAATCTAAATATCATTATTGCTACTTCATATCTTGTTGTGTTGTTTTCCAAATTATTCATATTTGTTTCTTTTGTAAGTCATATAGATTTTCATTTTAGATAATATTCGTTTCGTCGTGGATTCTGTTTTTCATTTGATAGTTTTTGCTCAAACATTCTTATTAATATTGTAATTATTTGTGCCTTTGTAAGGTTGTTTTGTGGCATAAAATTATTATTCATTCATACCATTATACTTCGTTGACATACATTTAGTATATTTGTAAGCAATTCAGGATTTATTATGTTTGAATCTTCAAATGAACAGTTATTATTTTTTACCAAC